>CAKSZU010000036.1 GCA_934526125.1 uncultured Faecalibacterium sp.
GGGATGGACGGGCCGGTGATGTCGGCGTCCAGGATGCCGCAGTGGTAGCCGCGGCGGGCCATGGCGCAGGCCAGCAGGGCGCTGGTCATGCTCTTGCCGACACCGCCCTTGCCCGACACAACGCCGATGACCTTTTTGACGGAGCTGTTGGGGTTCGGGGCATCGTGCTGAGGCGCGGCATTGCGGGAAGAACATGCTGCCCCGCAGGTGGAGCAGTCATGGGTGCATTCTTCGCTCATACTCTCAGTGCACACAGGGCGGGCCTGTGTGCTTCCTCCTTCAATCATGAATTGACACTGGACAAAGCGTTTTGTCCTGACCGTATCTTATCATACCATAAAACCGGGGCAGAAACAAGCGGGCGGGAGCGCTCATCTTTTCCGGAGCATAACGAGGGCGCGGCCCTGCATACACTGGACCAGGATGCCGTTTTTGGGGAGAGGGGGCGCGATGCGTGGGGCGGAGCTATCTGAAAAACGCAGTCCTGCTCACCGGGGCGGATGTCCTGCTGCGGCTGGCGGGGATGGGCCTGCGCATCTGGCTGGCAGGGGCGCTGGGCGGCGAGGGCATGGGGCTGTATCAGCTGGTGCTGGCGGTCTACTCCCTTTTCGTCACGCTGGCTACCTCCGGCGTATCGGTGGCGGCCACCCGCCTCATGGCAGAAGAGCTGGCCCGGGGCCGGGCCGAAGCCCGCGGGATGCTGGTGCGGCTGGCAGGGACGGGCCTTGCGCTGGGGCTGACGGCCATGGCGGCCCAGTATGCGCTGGCCGGTCTGGCGGCAGAGTGGTGGCTGGGGGATGTCCGCGGGGCGGCGGCTCTGCGGGTGTCGGCTTTCGGGCTGCCGTGGATGGCGCTGGCGGCGGTGCTGCGGGGCTTTTTCATCGCCCGGCGGCGGGTGGAGCCCAACGTACTCAGCCAGCTGGCCGAGCAGACGGTGCGCATCCTCATCATCTGGCTCGCGCTGGAGCGGGGGCAGGAGCTGGATACCGGGGCGCGCTGCGCCGCCGTGCTGGCGGCCACCGCAGTCAGCGAGACAGTCTCGGCGGGGATGATGGCCCTGTTTTACTGCAGGGAGGCCGCCCGGGCCTTCGGACCGGAACAGGCAAGACGTCCGCCCGACCCCGGACGGCGGCTCTGGGAGATCCTCTGGCCGGTGGAGGGCGGGCGCTGCCTTGCCAGCGCCCTGCACACTGCCGAAAATATGCTGGTGCCCGCCTGCCTGACGGTCTTTCTGCTGGATGCTGGGGGGCGGAGCGCCGCCGTGGCGCAGTACGGCTGCCTGAAGGGGATGGCGCTGCCCCTGCTGACGTTTCCGTTCGGGCTTCTGGGCAGCCTTTCCGTCCTGCTGATGCCGGAGATCACGCAGGCCCATATCCGGGGCGAACAGGCCCGGCTGGCCCGTCTGCTGGACCGGATGCTCCGGCTGACGGGGTGTTTCTCGGCGCTGGCAGGGGCGCTGTTCTGGGTCTGGGGTGAGCCGTTGGCCCTTCTCCTTTATAAAAGTACGGAAGCCGGGTTCTACCTGAAAGTCCTCGGCCCGGCCATGCCGCTGCTCTATCTGGAAAGCATGGTGGACGGTGCCATGAAAGGGGTGGGGGAGCAGAAGGCCGTGTTCCGGTACAGCCTGTGGGATGCCGTGCTGCGGATCACGGGGGTGGTGATCCTGCTGCCCCGTTCCGGGATGAAGGGCTTTCTGCTGGTGATCCTGCTCTCCAGCCTGTATACCTGCGCCGCCAATACCGGGCGGCTGCTGAAGTGCTGCGGGCTGCGTCTGGCGTTTTGGCGGTGGCTGGGTGCCCCGGCCCTCGGGGCAGTGACGGCTGCCGCGGTGGGACTGTGGCTCCGACAGCTTCTGGCCGGGTGGCTGGCGGCGGAAATGCTCTGGCCCCGGCTTGCGGCGCTGGCTCTGGGCGGCGCGGCGATGACCCTGCTGTGCGGGGCAGTGCAGTGGCCGCTGGGGCTGGGCGAGGAGCTGCGGGAGATCTTCCGGGCCGGAAAAAGCCGGGAGAAGGCCGGAAAAACGTCCGGACCATGCAAATGTTCTGGACACGGCGGGAAGAATTGAGTATAATACAATGGATATCATGGCGGAGCAGGCCCCGCAGAGGGGAGAGTGGGCCGCCAGCGGAGAAAAATACGCTGCGGACAAGCTCCGCAGGGATGCAAAAGAGGATATTCTGTGAAGGAAACAAGAAAAATCGTGCCCCAGGTGCTGGTGCGCCGGGCCTTTCTGGTGGTGCTGGATGCGGCGATCATCACATTCAGCTTTTATTTTGCGCTGCTGCTGCGGGCAGACGGCGCTGTGGAGGCCAGCTGGTGGCCCCACAACCGGGCACTGCTGTATCAGAACCTGCCCTGGATCGTGGCGCTCTACCTCATCAGCTTTCTGGCGGGCGGGCTCTACCTGATCCTCTGGAAATACGCCGGGGAGCGGGACCTGATCCGTCTGGCGGGCATGATCGCCGTGCCGACGGCAGCGGTGTACGTCATCAACCACAAGGTCATCCACGGGGTGCTGTTCGACTCGGCCAACGCGATGGCGGCTGTGATGATCTTTCTGCTGGTGGGCGGCAGCCGTCTGGCATGGCGTCTGTTCCTGAACCACCCGCTGGGTGAGCGGCTGCGGGGCACCGCCAGCAAGGACCCCAACCGCCCGGTGATGATCGTGGGCGCAGGCGAAGCCGGTGCCTGGGCCATCAACGTCTGCAAGACCAACAACGGTTACGGCCACCCGGTGGTGGCAGTGGACGATGATCCGGCCAAGCTGGGCCAGACCATCCACGGTGTGCCGGTGAAGGGGACGCTGGAGCAGATCCCTCAGCTGTGCACCAAATATAATATCCACAGCATCATCATCGCCATCCCCACCCTGAAGGGCAGCCGCCTGAACCATGTCATCGATCTCTGCGTCTCCACCCACTGCGCGGTGCAGATCCTCAGCGATCCTCAGCTGGTGGGCGGGACCAGCCCGCAGCAGGGGGCTTTCCGTGAGCTGAACACGGCGGACTTCCTCTCCCGGGACGAGGTGACCCTGGATACCGAGAAGATCTCCGGCTACCTGACCGGCAAAACGGTGCTGGTCACGGGCGGCGGCGGCAGCATCGGCAGCGAGCTCTGCCGTCAGGTGATGCGGTTCCACCCGGGCAAGCTCCTGATCTTTGATATCTACGAGAACTGCGCCTACGAGCTGCAGATGGAACTGCAGCAGAAGTACGGCCGGGACGTGCCTGTGACGGTGCTGGTGGGTTCGATCCGGGATAAAAAGCGCCTGGACGAAGTATTTGAGACCTACCACCCCACGGTGGTGTTCCACGCGGCGGCGCACAAGCATGTGCCCCTGATGGAGGTCAGCCCGGCGGAGGCCGTCAAGAACAATGTGCTGGGCACCAAGAACCTGCTGACCAGTGCCAGCGAGCACGGGGTGGAGCGGTTCGTCCAGCTGTCCACCGACAAGGCGGTCAACCCCACCAGCGTTATGGGATGCACCAAGCGGATCTGCGAGATGCTGATCCAGACCTTTGCAGGCAACACGGACATGAAGTGCATGGCCGTCCGGTTCGGCAATGTGCTGGGCAGCCACGGCAGCGTGATCCCGCTGTTCGAGGCCCAGATCAAGAAGGGCGGCCCGGTCACCCTGACCGACCCCAACATCGAGCGCTATTTCATGACCATCCCGGAGGCGGCCCAGCTGGTGCTGCAGGCCGGTGCCCTGGCAGAAAGCGGCAGCATCTATGTGCTGGATATGGGCGAGCCGGTCAAGATCATGGATCTGGCAAAGCAGCTGATCCGGTTCTACGGCTATGAGCCGGGCGTGAACATGGAGATCAAGATCGTGGGCCTGCGCCCCGGCGAGAAGCTCTATGAAGAGCTGATGATGGACGAGGAGCAGGACAAGATGCGCCGCACCGAACACAACAAGATCTTTGTGGCACCGCCCCGGAACATCGACCTGGCCGAGTTCTACCAGCAGCTGCAGGATCTGACGGCGGCTGCCGCCCACAACGACGAGGGCGTCGTGGATCAGCTGGAGAAGATGATCCCCACCTTCACCCCCACCCGCAAGAACCTCAAGACCTGATGCCACTGCACCGGCCCGGCCGGTGACACTATAAAATGAGAGGGAAGTATATTATGGAAAAGAAACCGTTTCTGACCGAAGAGCAGGCCCAGGAGATCATCCAGGACGTGCCGACCCCGTTCCATATCTACGATGAAAAGGGCATCCGCGAGAATGTCCGCCGCATCAACAAGGCGTTCAGCTGGAACAAGGGCTTCCGGGAGTATTTTGCCGTCAAGGCTCTGCCCAACCCCGTGATCCTGCAGATCCTGAAGGAAGAGGGCTGCGGTGTGGACTGCTCCTCCCTGACGGAGCTGATGCTCAGCGAGGTCTGCGGCTTCTCTGGCAGCGATATCATGTTCTCCTCCAACCAGACCCCGGTGGAGGATATGAAGAAGGCCCACGAGCTGGGCGCTTACATCAACCTGGACGATGCCACCATGGTGGACTTCCTGGACCGCGTGGCCGGGATCCCCGAAAACATCTTCTGCCGCTACAACCCGGGCGGGACCTTCCAGCTGGGCGAGAGCGAAGAGGGCTTCCAGGTCATGGACAAGCCCGGTGATGCCAAGTACGGCATGACCGAGGAGCAGATGATCGACAGCTACAAGAAGCTGATGGCAAAGGGTGCCAAGAACTTCGGCATCCATGCATTCCTGGCCTCCAACACCATCTCCGATGCCTATTACCCCGAGCTGGCCGGCATCCTGTTCCGTCTGGCCGTCCGGGTCCAGCAGGCCACCGGTGCCCACATCAGCTACATCAACCTGTCCGGCGGCGTCGGCATCCCTTACCGTCCCGACCAGACCGAGAACGACATCATGGCCATCGGCGAGGGTGTCCGCCAGAAGTTCGAGGAGATCCTCGTGCCCGCAGGCATGGGCGATGTGGCCATCTTCACCGAGATGGGCCGCTTCACCACCGGCCCCTACGGCGCTCTGGTGGCAACGGCCATCCATGAAAAGCACATCTACAAGGAGTACATCGGTCTGGATGCCTGCGCTGCCAACCTGATGCGCCCGGCCATGTACGGCGCTTACCATCACATCACGGTCCTGGGCAAGGAAAACGCCCCCTGCGACCACAAGTACGATGTGGTGGGCGGCCTGTGCGAGAACAACGACAAGTTTGCCATCGACCGGATGCTGCCGAAGATCGACATCGGCGACCTGATCTATATCCACGACACCGGTGCCCACGGCTCAGCCATGGGTTACAACTACAACGGCAAGCTCCGCAGCGCCGAGGTCCTGCTCTGCGAGGACGGCACCCACCGCCTGATCCGCCGCGCCGAGACCCCCCGCGACTACTTCGCAACGCTGGATTTCCTGCCTGCCATGAAGCCTCTGTTCGAGGGTTACGACGACTGAGACTGAGCAGGGAAATCCGGATTTTCCGGAATTGCAATGCTGCAAAAAATATCGGATCGGTCAGAATGTTCTCTTCAGAATACCGGATTTTGGCGAAATAATACAAAAATGCCTTGACAGAAAATGCAGGGCTCTTTATAATGGTTTTATAAAAAAGCTCCTTGCGGAGTATTGTTTCTGGAGGTAAAAATTATGAACTATCCCAAGAATTATGCAGTTCTGGCAGCGGATGAGATGGAGTACACCACGGGCGGCAGCGTCATTGGTGTTGTCCTGGCAGTCGGCGGTCTGGCAGGCACCATCGCAGCATCTGTAGTGTACAACAACAAGCTGAACCAGATTGCGGCTGAGCTGAAGGCTCAGAATCCGGAAGAGTATTCCGATCCGGATGATATCCTGACGGATGCATGGAAGTCCAAGAAGCTGGATGTGGATGCAAAGGTCCAGCTGGAAGCTTCCGGTGAGGGTCTGGGTCTCAATGTCGCACAGGCGGTCGGAAGCGCCTGCTTCAGCCTGGGCGTGATCGAGATCATCGTCAGCAAGGTGCTGAAGGAAGCTCAGGCCTACTGATCTCTGTGAAAACAACGTGAAAATACCGCACACCGGAGGCAAAACTCATCGGTGTGCGGTATTTTTGTGCATCCGGGTGAAGAAACGTCTCTTGACAGAAAATCTCCGGCACTCTATAATGACGTTAAGAAAACCCTCTTGGAATGTCAGTTTGGAGGTAACTATGATGATCTATCCTGAATCTTATGCACACCTCAGCGATGAGGAAATGGAATATGTTTCCGGCGGTCTGAGCCTGAACATCAACTGGTGGGGGCTGGCTTCCACGGCGGCCGGTCTGGGCACCACGATGCTGGTCTACCTGAACATTGCCAACATCGCCGCCATCAGCGCACAGCTGCAGCAGCAGGACCCGGACAAGTATCCGGAGCCGGAGGGGACCATCAACGGCAACCTGCTGATGGACTCGGTCAAGGCATACTTCAGCACGGTGCCCGGCGTTGTCATGGGCCTTGTGAACGCTGCTGCCGGTGTGGGCACGGTCTACCTCGGCATCAAGGCCGGCAACTGAGTTCCGGCTTCTTCTGCGGGAGAAAAAAGCACTGGACATTTCGGAAGATGTGTGCTATAATTACTCCTGCATCTGCGGGCATCGTACATCGGCTAGTATATCAGCCTTCCAAGCTGAGGAGGTGGGTTCGATTCCCATTGCCCGCTCCATCAAAAACGCCCGGATTCACTGGAATCCGGGCGTTTTCTGTTTGGTTCCCTGTTTACTTTGCAGTGATTTTATTGTAAAATAAATAGAAAGAATCGGAGGGGGCGGAATGCGCCTCTTCCGGAAATGGATGAAAGGGCGGTTTCTGCCCGGGAATAAGATCATTTAGGTGGTGTATTGGATATGGCATTGAAATATCATCGCATCCTGCTGAAGATCAGCGGCGAAGCACTGGGCGGCGAAAAGGGAATGGGCTTTGATGAGCCCACCATGGACGCGATCTGCGGCGGCGTGAAGAAGGCCCACGAGCTGGGCGTCCAGATCGGCATCGTTGTGGGCGGCGGCAACTTCTGGCGCGGCCGTTCCAGCGGCAAGATGGAGCGCACCCTGGCCGATAAGATCGGCATGCTGGCGACCGTGATGAACGCACTGGCCGTTTCGGACAAGCTGGAGCAGCTGGGCGTACCCACAGAGGTGTTCACCTCCATCACCATGCCCCAGGTGGCCCCTGCCTTCACCCGCAAGGATGCCCTGCGGGCCATGGAGGAAGGGAAGATCGCCGTGTTCGGCGGAGGCACCGGCAACCCCTTCTTCTCCACGGATACGGCCACTGCTCTGCGGGCGGTCGAGGTCAGCGCCGATGTGATGTTCAAGGCCACCATGGTGGATGGCGTCTACGACAAGGACCCCCACAAGTATCCCGATGCAAAGAAGTACGATACCCTGACTTTCACCAAGGTGCTGGAGGATCAGCTGGCTGTCATGGACGGCACCGCTGCCACCCTCTGCCGGGACAACAAGCTCCCCATCCTGGTGTTCGACCTGGCCGACCCGGACAACATTGCACGGGCTGTGCAGGGCGAGAATGTGGGCACCCTGGTCTACGAGGGCTGAGCATAGCCGGACCCTTGCAGCAATAGAATGAAACAGGCGGCGTAAGCAGCCTGTGCAGAACAATATAAAACAGGAGACAAGGACAATGAGCAGCAACACCAAGGCATTTGAAGAAAAGATGAAGAACTCTGTGGAGCATCTGGACCGTGAACTGGCCGCTGTGCGTGCCGGCCGTGCCAACCCCGCCGTTCTGGACAAGGTGACGGTGGACTACTACGGTGCCCCCACTCCCATCCAGCAGGTGGCTTCCGTGGCCGTCAGCGAGGCCCGCACCCTGACCATCACCCCCTGGGACCGCACCCTGCTGCGCGCCATCAGCAAGGCCATCATGGCCAGCGATGTGGGCATCACCCCCATCGATGACGGCTCCACCATCCGCCTGAACTTCCCCGCCCCTACCGAGGAGCGCCGCAAGCAGCTGGCCAAGGAAGTCTCCAAGCTGGGCGAGGAGGCCAAGGTCGCTGTGCGCAACATCCGCCGCGAGGCCATGGATAAGGCCAAGGCCATGAAGAAGGCCGGTGAGCTGACCGAAGACACCCAGAAGACCATGGAAGAGGATGTCCAGAAGCTGACCGACAAGTATATCAAGAACATCGACGCAGCCGTTGAGGAAAAGCAGAAGGAGATCATGTCCGTCTGATCGCCGCGGCGAACAAAAACAGGAAGGTGCCGTGCGCTGGAACGAAGTGCGCGGCACTTTTTGCCGGAACCGGGGCGGGGGAGACCTGCCCTGCAAACGCAGGAGAATGACTATGAATCATCCCAAAGAATTTGCCGAGGGGCTGTCCATCGGCATCATCATGGACGGCAACGGCCGCTGGGCCAAACAGCGCGGCCTGCCCCGCACCGCGGGCCATAAGAAGGGCGCTGCCGTTTTTCAGGATATCGCGAATTACTGCGATGAGCTGGGCGTGTCCTCGGTGTACTTCTATGCCTTCTCGACCGAGAACTGGAAGCGCCCGCTGGAAGAGGTCAGTGCCATCATGAAGCTGTTCGGCGAGTATCTGCTGAAGGGCTTCAACTATAAGGACCGCAACATCCGGATCAGGTTCCTGGGGGACCGCACCGCGCTGGACCCCAAGCTGCAGAAGCTGATGAACGAGCTGGAAGAGGACTCTGCCGCCAAGACCGGCATGACCCTGAACATCGCGGTCAACTACGGCGGCCGCCCCGAGATCGTGCGGGCCGCCCGGACACTGGCGGAGAAGGTGGCGGCAGGTGAGATGCGCCCCGAGGACATCACCGAGGAGAGCATGAGCGATGCCATGTACACCGCCGGGCAGAAGGACCCGGACTTCATTCTGCGCCCCAGTGGAGAGAAGCGGCTGTCCAATTTCATGCTCTGGCAGGCAGCATACTCGGAACTGGTGGAAATGGACGTTCTGTGGCCTGATTTCACCCGTGACGATCTGGATGCAGCCATCACGGAGTTCAACAAGCGCTCCCGCCGGTTCGGTGGGATCTGACCCCTTTTTTCGCAAATTCCCAAAGGAGAATATCTGAATGAAAACACGAATCATAACCGCAGTGGTGGGCATCATCGTCCTGATCGGCGTCCTGTTCACCTTTGATACGCTGATCTTCAATCTGGTGATCGCTGCGATCACCCTGATCGCCGTCCACGAGATCTTCAAGGCTCTGGGCTTCGGCAAAAAGGAGTGGCCGCTGTACGGCGTTTTTGTGCCCTATACCCTGCTTATCATGCTGTCGTCCTTCCAGGTGTGGCGGCGGCTGGTCATGCCGGCCTCTTTTTTGATGGTGCTGTTCTTTGCCATCTATCTGGTGGTGCGCAACGGCTCGGTCAGCTTTTCAAAAACCAGCGGCCTGGTGATGTTTTCCGGCATCGTGATCTTCTGCTTCTACTCCTTCATTCGTCTCAAGGAGCTGCTGCCGAAGGAGACCTACGGCTGCGATGCCATCTTCTTTATCCTTCTGATCCTCTGTTTTGCCTGGGGCGGCGACACCTGCGCCTATTTTGCGGGCCGCGCCTTCGGCAAGCATAAACTCTGCCCTGTGGTCAGCCCCAAAAAGACGGTGGAGGGTGCCATCGGCGGTGTGTTGGGCACCATGGTCTTCGGTGTGGTCGTCACCCTGATCTACTCGGTGGCTGCCGACCGGATGGAAGCCTTCACCCGCACCAACATCGGCGTTTCCATGTACGTTGTCATTGCCCTGCTGGCCTGCGTGGCGGCAGTGCTGGGCATCTACGGCGACCTGTTCGCCAGCGTGGTCAAGCGCCAGTGCGGCATCAAGGACTACGGCACCATCTTCCCGGGCCACGGCGGCATTCTGGATCGTTTTGACAGTGTGATGTTCATCGCACCCTTTGTCACCATGGTCATCATCGCTGTTTTCTATCGTTGAATGCAGGAGGAAACTTATGTCGAAAAAAATTACGCTGCTGGGTTCTACCGGTTCCATCGGTACCCAGAGTCTGGATGTCATCCGTGCGCAGGGCTATGAGGTGTTCGGCCTCTCGGCCCACAGCCACGTGGAGAAGATCCTGGAGCAGATCGAGGAGTTCCACCCGAAATACGTCTGCATGACCAACCCCGATGCCGCCGCAAAGCTGGATGCCGCCCTGGCGGGCCGCGCTAATGCGCCCAAACTGCTCACCGGCCCCGAGGGGCTGAAGGAGCTGGCCGCCATGGACGGCCCGGATGTGGTGCTGAACAGCGTGGTGGGCATTGCCGGTCTGGGTGCCAGCCTGACGGCCATCGAGAGCGGCCACGACCTGGCCCTGGCCAACAAGGAGAGCCTTGTCACCGGCGGTCATCTGGTGACCCGGGCTGTGGCGAAGCACGGTGTGAAGCTGCTGCCCGTGGACAGTGAGCATTCGGCCATTTTCCAGTGCCTGCAGGACAAGGAGAGCGCCAAGAGCCTGACCAAGATCCTGCTGACGGCTTCCGGCGGCCCCTTCTTCGGGATGAAGGCCGAGGAGCTGCGCGGCAAGACCAAGGAGGATGCCCTGAAGCACCCCAACTGGAACATGGGTGCCAAGATCACCATCGACTCTGCGACCCTGATGAACAAGGGTCTGGAGCTGATCGAGGCTGTCTGGCTCTTCGGTCTGCCCCCGGAGAAGATCCAGATCGTGGTCCAGCGCCAGAGCATCGTCCACTCGGCGGTGCAGTACAGCGACAATTCCATCATCGCCCAGCTGGGTGTACCCGATATGCGCATCCCCATCCAGTATGCCCTGACCTACCCGGCCCGTGTGCCCGGTGTGGTGCCGGAGCTGGATTTCACCACCCTGAAGATGCTGACCTTTGATGTGGCGGACGAGGAGACTTTCCGCTGCCTGGCCGCCTGCAAGAAGGCCATCAAGAAGGGTGGACTGGGCCCCTGCGCTGCCAACGGTGCCAACGAGGAGGCCGTCCGGCTCTTCCTCGAGGACAAGATCGGCTTCCTGGATATTGGCCGCCTGGTGGAGGCCGTGGTGGACAGCGACAGCTTCGGCGGCGACTACACGCTGGACGATGTCTACGAGTGCGACCGGATGGCCCGTGCCTTCGTGCGCAGCCACCTGTAAGATTCTGGAGAAGCTATGTCAGTTTTGATCACGTTTGTTGCGGCGGTATTTGTATTCAGTGCGGTGATCGCTATCCATGAGTTCGGCCATTTCATCGTGGCGAAGCTCTGCGGGGTGCAGGTCAACGAGTTTTCCATCGGCATGGGGCCCGTGCTGCTGAAAAAGATGCACAAGGGCACCCAGTACAGCCTCCGGGCACTGCCGGTGGGTGGTTTCGTGGCACTGGAAGGGGAGGAGAGCCCGGAAAGCCAGCAGGCGCAGGCGGACCGGGAAGAACCGGAGAGCGGGGACGCTGCCCCGGAGACGGAGCAGCCGGATCTGCCCGGTGTGCCCTCCGATGCGGAAGAAAAACCGGTCGGCATCCCCCTGAACGAAGCACCGGTGTGGCAGCGTCTGCTGGTCATGGTGGCCGGTGCGGCCATGAACTTTGTGCTGGGGTTTGTGGTGATGGTCATCCTCATCGCGGCCCAGAACGAGCCCATTACCAGCAAGGTCATTTACAAGATCGAGGACGAGGCTCTCTGCGGCCAGACCGGCCTGCAGGCGGGGGACAAGGTGCTGGCGGTCAACGGCCGCCGCTGCTTTGTGGCCAACGATATGCTCTATGAGCTGACCCGCACCGAGGACTACGCGGCCTCCTTCACCGTCCTGCGGGACGGCGAGAAGGTAGAGCTGCCCCGGGTGCAGTTCGACACCTGGCAGGACGACAACGGCGAGACCCACATGAGCCTGGGCTTCACGGTCTACGGGATCCGCAAGACCCCCCTGAATGTGCTGAGGGAAGCCGGGAATAGTGTACTCTACTACGGACGCATCATCTTTACCTCCCTTGCGGATCTGCTGCGGGGCAGGGAGAGCATCAACGACCTCTCCGGCCCGGTGGGCATCGTGACCGCCATCGGGCAGGCGGCCAGCTACGGCTGGCAGGATCTGCTGGAACTGCTGGTGCTCATCACGGTGAATCTGGGCATCTTCAACCTGCTGCCCTTCCCGGCGTTGGATGGCGGCAAGGTGGTGTTCCTCCTGATCGAGGGGGTCACCGGCCATGCGGTGCCGGAAAAGATCCAGAGCGGTCTGACGCTGGCGGCATTTGCCCTGCTGTTCGGGCTGATGATCTTTGCGACCTACAACGATATCCTCCGGCTCGTGACCGGGGCAATGTGAAACTGAAAAACATAAGACAGAAAGGAAATCGACCATGCGGCAGCTGAAACGAGAAGTGAAGATCGGCAATGTGACCATCGGCGGCAACAACCCCATTGCGGTGCAGACCATGCTGAACGTCCCGGTGGAGGACATCGAGGGCAATGTGGCGCAGGCAAAGCGCTGCGAGGCAGCGGGCTGCCAGATCCTGCGGGTGACCTGCCCCAGCGCAGCCGATGCAAAGTGCATTGAGGCCGTGAAGAACGCGGTGAATATCCCCATCGTGGCGGATATCCACTTTGACTACAAGGCCGCCCTTGCCTGCGCAGATGTGGGCGTGGATAAGATCCGCATCAACCCCGGCAACATCGGCGATGACGACCGGGTCAAGGCCGTGGTGCAGGCCTGCCAGCAGAAGAACATCCCCATCCGCATCGGCGTCAACGGCGGCAGTCTGGAAAAGCACATCCTGGCCAAGTACGGTGCCCCTGTGCCCGAGGCCATGGTGGAGAGCGCCCTGTACCATGTCCATCTGCTGGAGAAGTTCGATTTCAATAACATCGTTATCTCCATCAAGAACTCCAACGTGCCCCGCATGATGGAGGCTTACCGTCAGCTCAGCGCCGTCACCGACTACCCCCTGCATGTGGGCGTTACCGAGGCAGGCACCTATCAGATGGGTCTGCTGAAGAGCGGCATGGGCATCGGCGGGATGCTGCTGGAGGGCATCGGCGATACGATCCGCGTCTCTCTGGCCGCCGAGCCGGAGAAGGAAGTGGAAGCCGGCTACAACATCCTGCGGGCCGTGGGCTTCCCCGTGGCAGGTCCCGAGGTCATCACCTGCCCCACCTGCGGCCGGACCCAGTATCCCTGCACCGAGATCGCCAACGAGGTGGAGAAGCGGCTGCAGGGTTATAAGAAGTCCATCAAGGTGGCCGTCATGGGCTGTGTGGTCAACGGCCCCGGCGAAGCCCGCGAAGCCGATATCGGCATTGCAGGCGGCAAGGGCGAGGCTGTCCTGTTCATCCATGGCCAGCCCGTCAAGAAGCTGACCGGCGATAACATCCTCGACCAGTTTATGGAGGAGATCTATAAGATTTAAGAGACAGCCCTCTCAGTCTCGCTGCGCTCGCCAGCCCCCCCAAAGGGGGAGCCAACGCATCTGCAAGGGGAGAGGGTGCTGACGGCTAAACCTCTCCGTCATCTTCGCTAACGCTCGATGCCACCTCCCCTACTAGGGGAGCTGCCGAGCGTCAGCGACGGCTGAGAGGTTTAACCCCGCCAGCACCCCCCTAAAGGTCATGCCGCAATTGCCTCTCCCTTTGGGAGAGGTGGCATCCCGCAGGGATGACGGAGAGGGCGCAGGCGAAGCGCCTGAGAGGTTCAGAAATAACATCAAAAGGAGTAACCCATCGTGACACCACTTGTATCCCAGCTGTGGCCGCAGTTCATGGCGGACCCGGATTTCGCGTCCTGCTTCGGGCGCGTCATCGTGGAACACGCCCGGATGCTGCGTCAGGAACGGCAGGTCATTTTTACCCTGCGCAGTGCCGCCCCGCTGGACAAGGGGCTGTGCGCGCGGCTGTTGGCCTCCCTGCAGCCGGATTATGAAGGGTTTGAACTGAAGATCGACAATCTCTTCGGCTATGCTTCCCTGGACGAAGCCGCCCTGCGGGAGCTGATGGAGGAAATGAAGCGGGACGGTGTGCCTATCAACGGGTTCCTGGACCGGTGCAAGATCAGCATCGTGGGCCAGAACATCACCATCGGTGTCTGCCACGGCACCAAGTTCCTGCAGGAGATGGAGTTTGAGCGCCTTCTGGCCGAGCGGGTGGCCGCCCACACCGGCACAAAGCCGAAGGTGACCCTGCAGAGCGCCGTGGGCGAGGCGGAACAGCGCCAGATGGAAGAAAAGCTGGAGCGTAAGATCGCGCCGCCGGTGGTCAAGTTCGAGCGGAAGAACACCGCGCCGTCCATCAAGGTGGAGGGGCTGGACCTCACGGACAAACCCGTCACCATTTTCCACGGCAAGATGTTCACCCCGAAGAACCTGACCCCTCTCAAGGACCTGGGCGGCGAGGGCGGCAAGTGCATGATCTGGGGCGATGTGTTCTTTACCGAGGTCAAGGGCAACTACCGCAAGATCTATACCGTCTCCATCACCGACTACACCGGCTCCATCAACCTGAAGATCCGTGCCCAGGAAGGGGAAGACTGCTCCAAGTGGGAGTCCATCGGCAAGGGCACGACGGTCATCGTCCGGGGCGACTGCTCCTATGACAAATACGAGCACGACTACATCGTTTACCCCTACGATGTCCTGTTCGTGGAGCGGAAAAAGCGGGAGGACCATGCCCCGGTCAAGCGGGTGGAGCTGCATCTCCATACCAAGCTGTCCAGCATGGATGCCTTCTGCGACCCGGGCGGCATCGTTAAGCTGGCCCACCGGA
Organism: uncultured Faecalibacterium sp.; assembly: GCA_934526125.1. GTDB lineage: Bacteria > Bacillota > Clostridia > Oscillospirales > Ruminococcaceae > Faecalibacterium. The sequence goes on from CAKSZU010000036.1 coordinate 14,675, forward strand.
TGGGCCACCCCGCCATTGCCATCACCGACCACGGTGTCTGTCAGGGCTACCCGGAGGCCATGCTGGCCGCCGACGAGATCCACAAGACCGACCCGGATTTCAAGCTCATCTACGGGTGCGAAGCCTATTTCGTGGATGATATGATCCCCTGTGTTTACGGTGTGCAGGACCAGCCCCTGAACGGCGAGTTCTGCGTCTTTGACACCGAGACCACGGGTCTGGACCCCGGCGTGGAGTACCTCACCGAGATCGGTGCCGTCATCGTGCGGAACGGGGAAGTGGCGGAGGAGTTCGACACCTTTGTCAAGCCGCCCAAGGCCATCACCCCCAAGATCACCGAGCTGACCGGCATCACCAATGAGATGGTGGCCGATGCCCCCGGGGAGAAGGAGGCCATGGAGGCCTTCCTGAAATTTGCGGGCGGCCGCATCCTGGTGGCCCACAACGCGCATTCCTTTGATATCCGGTTCCTGCGGGCCGCCGCAAAGCGCAGCGGCATTGAGTTTGAGCCGACCTATATCGATACCCTGACCATGGCGCAGGCCATGTATCCGGGCCTGCACAACTACAAGCAGGGCACCATCAATAAGCATCTGGAACTCCCGGCCTACGAGGCGCACCGGGCCTGTGAGGACTCGGCGGCACTGGGACGGATCTTCTGTGTCATGCTCAAGGATCTGGAAGAAAAACAGGTCGCCGCGGTGGAGGGCATCAACACCGGTCTGGGCGGCAACCGCGAGGTGCTGAAAAAGAAATACTACCACCTCATCATTCTGGTGCGGAACCAGATGGGCCTGAAAAATCTGTACAAGATCGTCAGCGAAGCCCACGTCAACTACTTCTTCAAGAAGCCCCGGGTGCCCCGCAGCCTGCTGAACAAGTACCGGGACGGCCTGATCCTGACCAGTGCCTGCGAGGCCGGTGAGCTGTACCGGGCCATCGTGGAGGGGCGCTCTTACGAAGAACTGAAGAAGATCGCGGCCTATTACGATGTGCTGGAAGTCCAGCCCCTGGGCAACAACGCCTATATGGTGCGGGAAGGCAAGGTGGAGAGCGAAGAGGTCATCAAGGACTTCAACCGCACCGTCATCCGGCTGGGCGAGGACCTGCACAAGCCGGTCATCGCTACCGGCGACGTCCACTTCACAGAGCCGGAGGATGCCATCTACCGTTCGGTGCTGCAGGCAGGCAACGGCTTCAAGGATGCGGACAATCAGCCGCCCCTGTTCTACCGCACCACCGAGGATATGCTGGCGCAGTTCAGCTATCTGCCCAAAGAGAAAGCCTACGAGATCGTGGTGACCAATCCCCGCAAGATCGCGGCCACCATCGACAACAACGTCCGGGCCATCCCCCGGGGCACCTACCCGCCCAGCATCGAGGGCGCGGAGCAGCAGCTCCGGGACGCCACCTGGGAACACGCCAAGCGGGACTACGGCGACCCGCTGCCGGAGATCGTGGAAAAGCGGCTGCAGAAGGAGCTGGACTCCATCTGCGGCCACGGATACGCCGTTTTGTACGTCATTGCGGTCAAGCTGGTGGCTTACTCCAACGCGGGCGGCTATCAGGTGGGCAGCCGTGGTTCGGTCGGCTCATCGGCTGTGGCCCACTTCTCCGGCATCTCGGAGGTCAACAGCCTGCCGCCCCACTACCGCTGCCCCAAGTGCAAGCACAGCGAGTTCATCACCGACGGCAGCGTGGACGACGGCTTCGACCTGCCGGACAAGAACTGCCCCAACTGCGGCACCCGGATGCTGGTGGACGGCCACGACATCCCCTTCGAGACCTTCCTGGGCTTCTACGGAGACAAGGAACCCGATATCGACCTGAACTTCTCGGGCGAGTATCAGTCCAACGTCCACCGCTATACCGAGGAGCTGTTCGGCAAGGCCAACGTGTTCAAGGCCGGGACCGTGTCCGGTATTCAGGACAAAACGGCGTACGGCTACGTCAAGAAATATCTGGAAGAGCGGGGAAAGACCGTCAACCATGCGGAGGAGAACCGCCTGACCCTGGGCTGCACCGGTGTCAAGCGCACCACGGGCCAGCACCCGGGCGGCATGGTCGTTGTGCCGGATACCTACGAGATCTACGATTTCTGCCCCATCCAGCACCCGGCCGATGACGTGGCGGGCGGCCTGCTGACCACCCACTTCGAATTCAAATACCTGCACGATACCCTGCTCAAGCTGGACGAACTGGGCCATGATATGCCCACCTTCTACAAGTATTTTGAGGAGTACACCGGCATCCCCATCGACAGCATCCCCATGAACGACCCCAAGGTGTACAGCTTGCTTACCAGCCCGGCGGAGCTGGGGGTCACGCCGGAGCAGATCGACAGCCAGACCGGCACCTTCGGCATCCCGGAAATGGGCACGAACTTTGTCCGCGGAATGCTGGTGGAGGCCCGCCCCAGGAACTTCTCGGAGCTGATCCAGATCTCGGGCCTGTCCCACGGCACCGACGTCTGGACCGGCAACGCCGATGAACTGATCCGCAGCGGTACCTGTACCATTGCGGAGGTCATCGGATGCCGTGACAGCATCATGCTCTACCTGCTCCGCAAGGGGCTGGAACCCAAGATGGCCTTCGATATCATGGAGGCTGTCCGTAAGGGCAAGGTGGCAAAGGGCGGCTTCAAGCCCGGCTGGGAGGAGGCCATGCGGGAGCATGAGGTCCCGGACTGGTATATCGAGTCCTGCCGGAAGATCAAGTATATGTTCCCCAAGGCCCATGCAGTGGCCTACCTGATGTCGGCCATCCGGCTGATGTGGTTCAAGCTCTATAAACCGCCGGAGTTCTATGCGGTCTACTTCACCGTCCGCGGCGATGACATCGACTACGAGGCCGCCGTGGGCGGCGCGGCGGTGGCCCGCGCCCACATGGAAGAGGTCAAGCGCCGCCTGAAGGAAGAGAAGAACGCCAAGGACGAGGACGTTCTGGTCAGCCTGCAGCTGGTCAACGAGATGCTGGTGCGGGGGTACGAATTCCTGCCCATCGAGCTGGGCAAGAGCCGGGGCTCCAAGTATATCGTCGAGGACGGCAAGGTGCGCCTGCCCTTCAGCTCGCTGAAAGGTCTGGGCGGTGCCGCCGCCGATGCGCTGGAGCGTGTGACCATCCACGGCGAGGAGTATCTCTCCATCGAAGAACTGCAGCAGGCTTCCGGTGTCGGTCAGGGCATCCTGGACCGCCTGCGTCAGGTGGGCGCTCTGGGCGACCTGCCGGAGAGCAGCCAGGTGAGCTTCTTCTAAAAACAACCAAAAAAGACCTCTGCACGGACGGAACATCCGGTGCAGAGGTCTTTTATTATGCGCTGCGGGTCAGCAGGGGAGGGAAGATCACTCCACGCTGATCATATAGTAGTAAACGGGCTGGCCGCCGCGGATGTGGCTGACTTCCACATGGTTGGGGCACTTGGCCTTGACGATCTCGGTCAGCTTCTCGGCATCCTCATCGGAGACGTCACAGCCGGAGATGATGGTGACGAAGCTGGAATCCTTCTTGCACATGCTGCGGGCCAGACGGTAGGTGGCCTTAGTCAGGTCATTGGAGGTGGCAACGATCTTGCCGTTCTCCAGCGCCATGATCTCGCCCTTCTTGATCCGCTTGCCGTCAAACTCGCTGTCGCGGGCAGCGTAGGTGATGAGGCCGGTGGAGACCTTGTCGGCAGCAGCCATCATGTTGATGGTATTGGTCTCAACGTTGGCAGAGGGGTCGAAGTTCAGCAGAGCGGTGATGCCCATGGGCACGGTGCGGGTGGGCAGGACGACCACCTGACGGTCAGCCAGCTTCTGGGCCTGCTCGGCAGCCATGATGATGTTCTTGTTGTTGGGCAGCACGAACACGGTCTTGGCGGGCACACTCTGGATGGCAGCCAGGATATCCTCGGTGGCGGGGTTCATGGTCTGGCCGCCGGAGACCACGGCGTCGGCAGCCAGGTCGGTGAACACGGCCTTTAGGCCCTCACCGGCGGCAACGGCCACAAAACCGTAATCACGGCTGGGGTCCACGGCAGCGTAAACGAACTCGCTGGCCTGAGCGGAAGCCTTCTCGGCAGAAGCCTGCTTCTCCAGGCTCTTGCCCTGCTTCTGGCGGGCCAGGAACTGCTCGTGCATGTTCTCGATCTTGAAGTTGGTCAGGTAGCCGTACTTGATGGCCTCGCTCAGGATCTTGCCGGGGTCGGCGGTGTGGAC
>CAKSZU010000037.1 GCA_934526125.1 uncultured Faecalibacterium sp.
GCGTCGGCCAGCTGCTTCAGGGTGCCCTTGGCACGGTCGGTGGTGGCGTAGATGCGCTTGTTGGCTTCCTCCACGCCCATCTCCTTCTCCAGCAGCTCCCGCAGCACACGGAATGCCAGGGAGGTCTCGGTGGTGGTGCCGGACTTGGAGATAACGTTGATGGAGAACTTCTTGCCCTTGCACAGCGCGATGATGTTATTCAGGTAAGTGGGGCTGATGCTGTTGCCGCAGAAGTAGATCTTGGGGCCGTTCTCCAGCTCATTGTGGAACTGGCCCTTGACTGCCTCGATGACAGCGCGGGCACCCAGATAGCTGCCGCCGATGCCGGCGACCACCAGCACCTCGGAATCCTCGCGGATCTTCCTGGCAGCTTCCTTGATGCGGGCAAACTCTTCCTTGTCGTAGTCGCGGGGCAGGTACATCCAGCCCAGGAAGTCGTTGCCGGGGCCATTCTTGGCCTCCAACTGCTTGTGGGCGGCTTCCACCTGCGGGTAGATGGCCTTATATTCCTCTTCGTTGATGAAAGCGGAGAGGTGCTTTGTATTCAGAGCAACACTCATTCTTCGGATCCTCCAGATATTTTTACGGGACGCTTTCCCCATGAGGGTTTTTCTTGGTATAAGTGTACCGTTCCAAACGTGCAAAGTCAAGGCCAAAATCTCCGGTTTTCATACAATTTTAATAGTGTTCTTTTGGCTGTCCCGTCATCTTTTGTTCAGCCCGGCCAAAGGCTTTTCTGCCCCGGAGAATGCTTTTGGGCGCTGTTGTGTTTCTTTTGCCGTTCAGGCTCCCAGAAGGCACTGCCACAGCAGCTCTGCCGCCGCCCCGAAGGTCATGGCCGGGGCGTCCGCCGCCGCCCGCACTTCGTATTCACCTAATAAGAGGTCATCCTGAAAAATGCTCACCTTCCCCGCCGACTGCCCCCGTTCCACCGGGGCTTCCAGCGTTTCCGGCAGGGTCAGCTGAGCGCTCAGAGCAGAGGAGGAGCCCTTTTCGGTCAGGATCGTCCGGGGCAGGGCGGAGTAGTCCAGCGGCACGGAGGGTTCGGTGCTGCCCTTCACGGCCAGCGTCAGCGGGCGCTCGGGCAGGGACGGGACAGGCGCGGCGGCGTAGTTTGAAAAGCCATAATCCAGCAGGGTGGTCGCCGCCCGGAACCGCTCGGCGCTGGAGGGCGACCCCAGCACCACCGCGATCAGGGTCAGGCCGTCCCGGGTGGCGCTGGCCGAGATGCACACTCCCGCCCCGCTGGTGGTCCCGGTCTTGAGCCCGGTGATGCCGCTGTACCGGCGCAGGAGCTTGTTGGTGTTCACCAGCTGGGTCTGTCCGTTCCGCAGGCTGTCGGTCCAGATGCCGGTATAGTGCAGGATCTCCGGGCAGGTGTTCAGGATATACCGGCTCAGGACGGCCACATCCCGGGCCGTGGAAAGATGCTCCTCGGTATCCAGCCCGCAGGCGTTCCGGTAGGAGGTACTGTCCATCCCCAGTTCCGCGGCCCGGGCGTTCATCTGCTCCACGAATGCGGGTTCGCTGCCGCCCACCAGCTCCGCCACCGCCACGGCGGCATCGTTGGCCGAGGAGACGCAGATGGCCCGGAGCATCTCATCCAGCGTGAAATGCTCCCCCGGTTCCAGCCAGATCTGACTTCCGCCCATATGATAGGCGTGTTCGCTGACCGGGACCGGCGTTTCCAGCGTGAGTTTTCCACCGTGGACGGCCTCAAAGGTGAGAAGCAGGGTCATCAGCTTGGTGATAGAGGCAATGGGCATCCGCTCATCCGGGGATTTTTCGTAGAGTACCCGGCCTGTCTCCGCCTCGATCAGGATCGCCGCCCGGCAGGGCAGGTCCAGACCGCTGTCGGCCGGGGCCGCTGCCAAAAGCGCCGGGGCGGCTGTCTGTTCCGCCGGGACAGGCTCCCCCGTCATCACCCGGAGCCCGGCACCGCCCGCTGTCCCATACGCCAGCGCAAACAGCCAGAAGCACAGCACCCCGGCGCACAACAATGCCAGATTTCTCCGTTCCATTTCCGTCCCTCCCCGCGCGAAGTCTCTTGGTGAGAGAGTATGCGGACAGCGGGCGCTTTAGAAGCCCTGTTTTCGCCCCATGCAGCATCTCGCGGCATCTTTTCGGGGATTTCTCTTGCGTTTCTACCAAAAAGACTTGACTTTTGCCCCCCATCGTGTAAATTAGAGATGAATCCAAGAGGGTCGTTGCTTTAAAACCTGTGGAATCATTGTAGGAGGATACTACTCATGAACATTTCTCGTCGTTCTTTCCTGAAACTCGCCGGTCTGACTACTGTTGCAGTTGCAGTTTCCGCTTCCATGACCGGCTGTGCTACTCCCTGGACTCCCAGCCTGACCATCACCTATCAGGAAGTAGCAGTTTCTGAAAGCGTAGGACTTTACACCACGTCCATAAAAACTTTGAGTAAGCACGAGCCGTGGGAGAATGGCAAAAAGGTCGCTGTTTCCGGTGAAAAGTTTGTCACCGACATTCAGAAGGAGCTCGATGGGTACAAAACGGAAGATCAGATCATCAGTAAGATCACCGCTGCTTTGAAGGAGGACTATCCTTTCAACGGTAAGAAGATCACTCTGGTGAATGCAGAGCCCGAAATCAACAAGTCCCTCAATTCCTACGCCGTCACCATCGAATTCAAGGTTGTTGACGATGTCTGATGGTCCGTTTCCCCACACAATTGCATCCGAGAGACAGGCTTCGCGGCCTGTCTCTTTTTGTTTTGCCCGCTTTCCAGCAAAAAGTGCCTGCTGCTGTGCATCCGGTCTTGCGCCGCACCGCCGCTGTGATATATAATAAAGAGCAATGCAAACGCCACCCCGTTTTTTTGTCGAAAGGATAATCCCTTATGCGAGTTTGTTTTTATACCCTTGGCTGCAAGGTCAATCTGAATGAGACCGGGGCGCTGGAACAGATGTTCCGGGGTGCCGGCTTTACCATCGTGCCGGAAGGCGAGGAAGCGGACGTGTTCGTGGTGAACAGCTGCACCGTGACCAATTTCGGCGACCAGAAGAGCCGCAAGTGGCTCCGCCGGGCCAAGCGGGAAAATCCCGGTGCCGTGACGGTGCTGACCGGCTGCTACCCCCAGGCTTTCCCCGAGGAGGCCGCAAAGTTCATGGAAGCCGATCTCGTCTGCGGCAACGGCGACCGGAAAGCCATCCTGGACAACGTACTCAAGCTGCTGGACGGCCACGAGCGGATCGTGGCTGTTACCCCCCACCAGCGGGGCGAGCAGTTCGAGGAGCTGCCCGTGGAGCGGTTCGAGACCCACACCCGCGCCTTTATCAAGGTAGAGGACGGCTGCAACCGGCAGTGCGCCTACTGCGTCATTCCCCGTGCCCGGGGCCCGGTGCGCAGCCGCGCCGAGGAAAGCATCCTCAACGAGCTGCGGCAGCTGGCTGCCGCCGGTTATCAGGAGGTGGTGCTCAGCGCCATTTCCCTGCCCAGCTACGGTCTGGACACCGGCACAAGCCTTGTGGAGCTGGTGGAACACTGCGCCCAGGTCGAGGGCATCCGCCGCATCCGTCTGGGCAGTCTGGACCCCGATATGCTGACACCGGAGGCCATTGCCCGGCTGGCTGCGGTGGACAAGCTCTGTCCCCAGTTCCATCTGAGCCTGCAGAGCGGCTGCTCCGCCACCCTGCGCCGGATGCGCCGGGTCTACACCGCCGAGCAGTATGCTCAGGTGGTGGACCAGATCCGGGCCGCCTACAGCAGCCGCCCCGTCAGCTTCACCACCGACTGCATCTGCGGGTTCCCCGGCGAGACCAAGGCCGACTTTGAGGAGAGCTGCGAATTTCTGAAGAAGATCGGCTTCCTGAAGGTCCACGTCTTCCCCTACTCCCGCCGCAGCGGCACCCCCGCCTATGACTTCCCGGATCAGATCCACGAGCGGGAAAAGCAGGAGCGCAGCCGCACCATGAACGCCCTGGCTGAAGAGGTCCGGAAAGAGGTCCTGGCCGCGCACGAGGGCTCCGAGGACGAAGTCCTGCTGGAGACTCCCCTGTCCGGCACCCTGTTCACCGGCTACACCCGGCTGTATATTCCCGTGGTGGTCTCCGCCCCGGGCCACGCCAGCGGCGACATCGTCCGGGTGCGTCTGGGCGCCTACGACGGCGAGCGGGTCCGTGCAGCACTTTGCTGAAATTTTTGCGCGAAATCTGTTCATCCTGTACTATTTGCTATTTCTTTAACGTATTTTGTTTTTTTCTCTTTTCAGGCTGTCCGGTTTATGCTAAAATGATACTGGATATCCGGGTCTGTGCGCCGGTTGCAGCGGCGCGGTACCAGCAGCCCCGGGATGAATGCACCCGTTCTCCGGCCTGGAGGACGGAAGGTTCTGAACAAGGGTTTCTGAATAAGGAGAGATTGGAATGAGTTTTCGAGGAATCAACACCACCGTCATCCAGATCCGCCGTCAGGTCTTTACCGAGGTGGCACGGATGGCGTATGCCAACGTCAAGGGCGAGCAGGCCAACCACCTGATGCGCAAGATCCCTTACACCATCATCCCCGGCGAGGAGGGCAAGCTGCGCAAGGACATCTTCCTGGAGCGCGCCATCGTCGAGGAGCGCGTCCGTCTGGCCATGGGTCTGCCCACCCGCCGCATGGACGAGCACAACAGCGTGGTCTCCGGTCTGGAGGATGCTTCCATTGCCGATAAGTACTATGATCCCCCGCTGGTCAACGTGATCAAGTTCGCCTGCAACCGCTGCCCCGAGAAGCTGGTCAAGGTCTCCGACCTGTGCCAGGGCTGTCTTGCCCACCCCTGTATGGAAGTCTGCCCCAAAAAGGCCATCACCTGGGAGAGCGGCCGTTCCATCATCGATCAGGACAAGTGCATCAAGTGCGGCCGCTGCGTCGGCGTCTGCCCCTACAACGCCATCGTCAAGACCGAGCGCCCCTGCGCTGCGGCCTGCGGCATGGGTGCCATCCACTCCGACGAGCTGGGCCGTGCTGAGATCGACTACAGCAAGTGCGTTTCCTGCGGCCAGTGCCTGGTCAACTGCCCGTTCGGTGCCATTGCCGACAAGGGCCAGATCTATCAGCTGATCCAGGGCTTCAACCGCGGCGACCGCATCTACGCTCTGGTGGCTCCCGCCTTCATCAACCAGTTCCCGGGTCTGGCTTCCACCGGCAAGCTGAAGGCCGCCCTGAAGGCCGTGGGCTTCTACGATGTCGTCGAAGTCGCCATCGGTGCCGACCTGTGCACCGTGGACGAGGCCCACGACTTCCTGGAAGAGGTTCCTGAAAAGCTGAACTTCATGGCAACTTCCTGCTGCCCGGCCTGGAGCATGATGGCAAAGACGGCCTTCCCCGATCTGGCCAAGAACATCTCCATGACCATGACCCCCATGGTGTTCACCGCCCGCATGATGAAGCAGAAGGACCCCACCGCCCGCATGTGCTTCATCGGACCCTGCGCCGCCAAAAAGCTGGAAGCTTCCCGCCGCACCGTTCGCTCCGACGTGGACTTCGTGCTGACCTTCGAGGAGCTGGCCGGCATCATGGAAGGCAAGGATCTGGACATCGATTCTCTGGAGGTCGATGAGAACGAGGCCGCCCTCTGCTCCGCCTCTGCTGCAGGCCGCGGCTTTGCACAGTCCGGCGGCGTGGCCAAGGCTGTTGCCGACAAGATCAAGGAGTGGCACCCGGAGATGGATGTCAAGATCGCATCCGCACAGGGTCTGGCCGACTGCAAGAAGCTGCTGATGCTGGCCAAGGCCGGCAAGTACAACGGCTACCTGCTGGAAGGCATGGGCTGCCCCGGCGGCTGCATCGGCGGTGCAGGCACCATTGCCGACCCCGTACGCACGGCCGTCCAGCTGAACAAGTATATGAAGGAAGCTCCCTTCACCGACCCGGAGCAGAGCCCCTATATGGACGAGATCCATGTCCTGAAGGACGATCCCAACTTCGAGCTGTGATCTGAGTTTTGCAAGCAGAGATCCCCCGGTACCGGACACCCGGTATCGGGGGATCTTTTTGCGTTTTTTACTGCTGGGGCTGATACGTCTCGATGCTGACGCTGTTGATGGTAATGGCCTCAGTGGGGCGCTGGCTTTCATCCACCGCTGCCTGGGCGATGGTGTCCACCACGTCCATCCCCTCGTACACCTGCCCGAACACGGTATCGGTATAGTCGAGATAGGGCGCGCCGCCCGCCGTCTGATAGGCCGAAACGACCTCGGCCCGGTACCCGGCGGCGTTCATCTGGTCCACCAGCTCCTGCGTGACGGAATCCCCGCCGGGCAGAGTGGACATGATATAAAAGACGCTGGCGCACTGGCCGGAGGAGTCCGCCGCCATGCACAGCGCACCGGAATAATGGTGCAGCTGGTCGGTGTACTCGGCCGGGTAGCGGCTGCCGTTCCAGATGGTAGTACCCCTGCCGTCAGCACTCTGACCGGCCTCCACCACAAAATCCTGCTCCACACGGGTCACGGTCAGGCCGTTATAGTAGCCCGCCTGCACCAGACCCACAAAGTTATCGTAGGCCTGCGGGGCCTGCTGGGGGAACAGCACGGCCCGGAACGTGCCTGCGGAGGTATCGAACACGGCCACCGTGTCCCCTGCCGCCGGGTGGGCGAACTGCAGCTCCGCCGACTCCACCGCCGGGCGGGTGATGGTCTTTGTTCCGGCTCCGCTGCTGCCGCCGATGTTTTTCACAAGGCTGCAGCCGGACAGTGCAAAACTCACGGCCAGCAGCAGCGCCGCCAGCCGGGCACGGGTCTTATTCATAAACAGATCCCTCCGTTCATATTCTGATAGCAGGTCCCCCCGATAAAGGTGGATACATAGAACTCAGTATAGCATATTTCTGCGGCAGAATCGAGAGGGAAATGCGTGAAAATTTCCTTTCCGATTTCTGTGCGAAAAACATCTTGACGAGCAGGCAAAAAAACGCTACACTATAAGCACGGCAGGGGACGGCGGGAACGCATCAGAACTTCTGCCGTGAACCGAAAGTATTATTTCTATCATTACGAGACCCCCGCGCCTTTGCGGGTGCGGATCAGGATACAGGAGAGCATGTCTTATGGCAGATGAGATCAAGAACCCCGGCACCGAAGAGGAATATCAGCCCGACCTGATGACTCTTCAGGATGAGGACGGCAACGAGGTCACCTTTGAGGTGATCGATGCACTGGACCATAAGGGTGTGCATTACCTTGCAGTCGTGGAATACGCAGAGGACGAGGAGGACGTCAACGAGGACGCCCAGTTGGTGATCCTGAGCGTAGGCGAAGACAGCGAGGGCGAGTATCTGGACGTTGTGGAAGACGACGAGACCCTGCTGGAAGTCAGCAAGCTGTTTGAGAAGCGGCTGAGCGACCAGTTCGAGATCGAGTAAGCATCCAGTTCAGACAAATTACCAGGCAAGACTTCCTGCCCGGCGCGATTTGTTGCGGTTTATATGATCCTACTAATCATTTAACGGGAGCCCGGAGTTCACCGGTGGATTGCAGACCTCCCCGCCATGGGTCGACCATGGAGGCCCGATGAGGAAGCGAGAATCCGGCGACAGGGCACCCACCTGTCCGTAAGGGTAGGTTTGATTGCCGCAGACGACCGGGCGGGATCTTTTTGAACAATCCATCCACCGCTGTCCTCTGCAAAGAGGGCTGCGTGTGGATTTTTTTATACCCCGGGAAAGGACGTGTAACTGCTGTTATGAAAACCGAACATCTGGTTGGGACCAGCATCCCCCGCTTCACCTACGATACCCCCACGGTGCCGGGCAACGATTTTTACAAGCTGTGTGAGGGCGGCCATCCGCTGTGCATGATCTTCCTGCCCGGGTTCGACCACCCCGTCAGCCGCGAGTACATCACCCGCTACCTCAAGACCCTGCCCCAGCTCGGCGGAGCCCGGCTGGTCTGCGTGGTGCGGTCCTCGGCGCAGGCGGTGGCAAAGGCCACCCGTGGGTCCGAGTTTCCTTTCCCGGTCATCTGCGACGGGCCCGGCGTACTGTACGGCTATCTTGGGGTGGAGCAGGCCCGGGGCCTGCTGAGCTGGAGCTTTGCAGCCCAGAAGATCTACAAGGCGGCCCGGGAGGCGGGCTACCGCTACGACACCTCTGCCCCCCAGCTGCTGCCCCTGACCCTGATCGTGGGGCATATGGGGCAGATCCTGTTCACCCACTCCGGCCGCAGCCAGACCGACCTGCCCGAGGACTGCGCCGCCATCGCCGAACTGGTGCGGGCGGTGGAAAAGGCCGCCTCCCCCGCCGCCGGGTCCGATCCCCACTGCTCGGACGAGACCCTGACCCTGCCCGACCTCGTGGGCTGGGACGAAAAATAAGGACCAGACAAAAATTGCGCATAACCTCCTTTCCGGCGGGGAAAACTCCCCAAAGGAAAGGAGGTCTTTTTATGCAGACCTTTTACAAATGCTGCCTGATCCTGATGATCATCGGCGGCATCAACTGGGGGCTGGTGGGGCTGTTCCAGTTCGATTTCGTGGGCTGGCTGCTGGGCGGCAGCAGCTCTCTGTGGTCCCGCATCGTGTTCACGCTGGTGGGCCTTGCCGCCGTCTGCGGCATCCCCGGCCTGTTTGCCGACGAAGAATCCTGAACAAAAAGCCAGAAGGACCGGCCCGGTGCACGGGTCAGCCCCTCTGGCTTTTCTGATGTGTGAGCTTGTTATTTCAGGAAGCCCAGCTTCTTCCCGCCGGAAAAGGCCAGCAGCCCGATCCCGACGCCCAAAACTGCCCCGGCGAGGACATCGCTGGGGAAATGGACGTAGAGATACAACCGGGAGAAAGCCATCAGCACCGCCAGCGGGATGGCCGCCCAGCCGAACCGCCGGTCGGTGCCGGTCAGGACGGTGGCCCCGATGGCCGAGGAGAGGGTGCGCCCGGAGGGGAAGGAGAAATCCTTCGGGACGGCGATCAGAAGCGGCGTCTCCGGGTCCAGCCAGCAGGGGCGCGGGTCCGAAGGCGTCTGCTCGATCTTCTCCCGCAGGCGGTTGACCGGATCCGCCGGACCCCATCTTCCAGCGCTTCCAGCCGCTGTTGGATCGTCATAAAAAAATCCCCTCCCCGTGTTCTGAGGCCATTGTACCACAGATCCGGGGAGGATCCTTAAACAAACCTTAAAAATTCCGTTTTTTCAGTAGCTGTCCAGCCCCAGGCTGACATCCAGTGCCTGATCCACCCGGCGCTGATCCTCCGGGGTGATCTGACCGGCCCGCTCCCGCAGGCGGTGTTTGTCCAGCGTGCGGATCTGTTCCAGCAGCACCACGCTGTCTTTGGCAAGGCCGGTGTCCGCCGCACGGATGTTGATATGGGTGGGCAGCCGGGCTTTGTCCAGCCGGGATGTAATGGCCGCTGCGATGACCGTGGGGCTGTGCCGGTTCCCGATCTCGTTCTGGACGATGAGTACCGGCCGGACGCCCCCCTGCTCCGACCCCACCACCGGCGAAAGATCGGCGTAAAAAACTTCTCCTCTGTGTACCTCCATGGAATCTTCCCTCCCTGATCTCGGAGGCTGTGCCCGCTATGTGTCCATATCGTGCCGCCCCGGTTCTTCTGCCCTTAGTATGGGCCGGATGGGGCGGCGGTATGCACGCGGGGGATCATTCCATTTTATGCAGCGGAGAAGCTCAGGTTTCCGGCCGGTCGGCCTGCTCCAGGACGCAGAACGCCAGCGCCATCCCCCCGTCGTGGCTCAGGGAGAGCCGGGCCTGCAGCCCGCGCTGCTCCACCCACTCTGCCGTCCGGCCGGTGAAACGGTACGCCGGTGCCCCGGAGGGCAGCCGTACCGCCTCGATCTCGCAGAGAGAGAAGGGCTCCCGCAACCCGGTGCCCGCCGCCTTGAGGAAAGCTTCCTTGGCAGCAAAGTCGGCGGCGGCGCTGGCGGCCCGGTGCGCCCGGCCCCGGGCGGGCTCCTCCCCTGTCAGCGGAAGGCCCAGGGCATCCCGCTCCGCCGGGCCGAAGACCCGCCGGGCGAACGCCGCCCCGTGGGGGCCGGTCAGGCTTTTTTCCATCCGCTCCACCCCGCACAGATCACAACCGATTCCATAGATCATCCCTGAACCTCCCGAACAGGCCCGTTTGTCCCGTTCTTTTTACTCAAAATTTCAGATTTTTTTGGGCAATCTGTGCAAATCCAAGTCCGGAATCTTGAAGTTTCCGCCCATTTCGTGTACAATAAAGCATAGTTTCAATGACCTCTCCGCAAAACGGCGGGAGGGGATACCGAAGGGGGTGTTCCGCGTGAGCGACGCAACTGCTATTTTTTCGATCCACGACAAAAAGGACTACGAGATCCATGAGATCGTACAGCAGGTGTACGATGCACTGAAGGAAAAAGGCTATAACCCGGTCAATCAGCTGGTGGGCTACATCCTGTCCGAGGATCCCACATATATCACAACTTACAAGGGAGCCCGCTCCCTCATCCGGAAAGTGGACCGTGACGATCTGCTGCAGGCCATGCTCCGCAGCTATCTGAACATCTGAGCTGTCCTGCTCTTCCCTGCTACCCCGTCCGGGGCGGCAGGGATTTTTTATTGCGCCGGGGTCACAGCGTCGCGAAGATCTGGTTGACCACCGTCTCATACTCCCAGCCCTCCCGGGCCTTGCGGAGAGGCTTTTCCAGCGGGCCTGCATCGGGGAACTGCCGGAGCAGGTAGAACCAGTGCGCCTTCATCCGACTGACCGCGCAGCTGGCCGCCCCAAAGGCTTCCGTATAGCCCCGGTAGAGTTCATCGTGGTAGCCCCGCAGCTCCGCCTTTGCGGCGGCAGGTCCGCCCATGGCCCGCCGCAGCAGGGCCGGGTCCCCGATCAGGCCCCGCCCCACCATGATGCCGGACAGGCCCGGATGCTCCGCTTCCAGGGCATGGAGTTCTTCCGGCGCGGTGACATCGCCGTTATAGCAGACCGGTGCCCGGCATCCGGGCAGGTACTCTGCAAAGGCGGCGCGGTCGGCCTGGCCCCGGTAGAGCTGCTTCATCACCCGGGGGTGGATGATCAGCTCGCAGAGGGGGTAGCGGTTGTAGACTTCCAAAATCTCCTCGAATTCCTCGGCCCGGACGACGCCCAGCCGGGTCTTGACCGACACCGGGCCGCCGGCCTGAGTGAACACGGCGTCCAGAAAGGCGTCCAGCTTTGCCGGGGCCCGCAGCATCCCGGAGCCCTTGCCCTTGGCGGTCACGGTGCCGGAGGGACACCCGAAGTTGAGGTTCACCTCCGAATAGCCCATCTGCCGCAGCTGCCCAATCATCCAGGCGGCCAGTTCGCCGTCCTTTGCCAGAAGCTGGGGGATCACCGGCGCACCGGGGTTTGCCTCCGGGGCCAGCTCCGCCATCTTTTTGGGGATCAGGACCCGGTTCTCCGGCGGGGAGAGAAAGGGTGCATAGTACCGCACCGGTGCCCCCTCGGCCCCGAACCAGTGCTGGTGGGCCTGCCGCCAGATCCGGTCTGTCAGCCCCTCCATGGGGGCAGCGTAGTAGTTCATAGTCGTTTCCTCCGGGATAAGATGAGCCTATTGTAGCACAAAAAAAACTGCTGTGCAAAAAATTCTGCACAGCAGTTTCTTTATCTTTCCGAATCAGTCGGTTCAGTCTGCAAACAGCGGGGTGGACAGGTAGCGGTCACCGGTGTCGGGCAGGAGAACAACGATCTTCTTGCCTGCGTTCTCGGGGCGCTTTGCCAGCTCCAGAGCAGCCCAGACCGCTGCGCCGGAGGAGATACCGACCAGAACGCCTTCCTTGTGGCCGATCCGGCGGCCGGTGGCGAAGGCATCCTCGTTGGTCACGGGGATGACCTCATCGTAGATCTTGGTGTCCAGCACATCCGGCACGAAGCCTGCGCCGATGCCCTGGATCTTATGCGCACCTGCGGTGCCCTTGGTCAGGACGGGAGAAGAAGCAGGCTCCACAGCCACCACCTTGACGGCGGGGTTCTTGCTCTTCAGGTACTTGCCCACACCGGTGACGGTGCCGCCGGTGCCGACGCCTGCCACAAAGATATCCACAGTGCCGTCGGTATCCTCCCAGATCTCAGGGCCGGTGGTCTCGATATGGGCCTGCGGGTTGGCGGGGTTGACGAACTGGCCGGGGATGAAGGAATCGGGGATCTCCTTGGCCAGTTCATCGGCCTTGGCGATGGCACCCTTCATGCCCTTGGCACCCTCGCTGAGCACCAGCTCGGCACCGTAAGCCTTCATCAGCTGGCGGCGCTCGACGCTCATGGTCTCGGGCATGACGATGATGATGCGGTAGCCCTTGGCGGCAGCCACGGCAGCCAGACCGATGCCGGTGTTGCCGGAAGTGGGCTCGATGATGACGGAACCGGGCTTCAGCTTGCCGGCAGCCTCGGCGTCATCGATCATCTTCTTGGCAATGCGGTCCTTGACGGAACCGGCGGGGTTGAAGTACTCCAGCTTTGCCAGGATCGTGGCCTTCAGGTCCTCTTCCTTTTCAATATGGGTCAGCTCCAGCAGCGGAGTGTGGCCGATCAGCTGATCTGCGGACGTATAAATTTTGCTCATAACAGGTGCCTCCCTCTGGCGATCCCGGATGCGGGATCGGTTCCTGACGTCATATTTCCTCTAAACCAACATCGTTTGTGGGTTTGATGGTATTATAGTCCTCTCCTCCCGCTTTGTCAATGGAAAAACTAAAAAAAGCGATTGAAAAGTTATAAACCCTGTTGTATAATAGGTTAAAATTTGAAAGACCCCCGGCGGGACCCCCGTCCGGGCCGCCGATAAAGGAGAACTGTCATGATCGTATCAACCAAAGGCCGCTATGCTCTGCGCGTGATGATCGACCTGGCCGAGCATCAGGCCGAGCGCTATGTCCCGCTCAAGGAGGTCGCCGCGCGGCAGGAGATCTCGGAGAAATATCTGGAAAACATCCTGAAGGTTCTGGTGCAGAACGGCTTTCTGGAGGGCCTGCGGGGCAAGGGCGGCGGCTACCGGCTGACCCGCAGCCCCGACCAGTATACTGTGGCCGAGATCCTGCTGCTGACCGAAGGCAGCCTTGCGCCGGTCAGCTGTCTTGCCCCCGGTGCCTCCGCCTGCGAGCGGATGTCCAACTGCCGCACCTACAGCATGTGGAAGGGCCTGAACGATCTGATCTCCGACTACTTCGGCAAGATCACGCTGGCAGACCTTGCTTCCCCCGATCAGGCCGGGAACGACTACATCATCTGAACAGACCGCAAAAATCCCCCGGCACAGGGTCCTGAGACGCTGCGCCGGGGGATCATTTTTTGCTTTGGATTTGCTCTTTTGGGCGAAGATCAGAACTTGAACAGGTTCACGATCCGCTGCCACAGGCGGGTGAAGAAGTTGCCTTCCTTCACGGTCGTCGTGGTATCGGCGGTGACCTCAGCAGCCGCCACGGTCTCGCCGGTCTTGTAGATGAACTTCACGCTGCCGGAAGCATTGTCCGGCTTGCCCGCAAAGCTGGTGTAGTTTTCCAGACGGTCGCTCATCTCATCCAGAACGGTCTTGAGGCTGTGCAGCTGATCCTGGTCCAGTGCGCCGGTCAGCTTGGAGATGCCTTCCTCATTGAACTGGGTCAGGCCGTCGCTGAGCCGGCCGGTACCATCGGTCAGCTGGCCCACGCCGTTGTTCAGGGTGTTGACGCCGTTATACAGGGTCTTGGTGCCGCTGGCCAGCTGGGCTGCGCCGTCCTTGGCGGAATGTGCGCCGTCGGCAGCCGAAGCCACGCCGTTGGTGTACTGATCCACACTGGACACGAAGTACTGGATTTGGGACAGGCTGGTCTTGAGGGCACGGACATCGGCCATATCCTGGCTGTTCTCGGCCTGATATACCAGCTCCTCATGAGCAGTGTTCTTGGCGTCCTCGCTGGTCAGCAGCTGCACCAGACCGCTCAGCATGGAGGGATCGTACTTCTGCATCAGCCTGAGGGCAGCTTCCAGATCGTGGTTGGTTTTGGTTGCGGAGAGGTACAGGGCCAGATCCAGCTGGCTGTCCTTGAAGCTGGGCTCCTGCTCCCAGACGGTGCGCACCATCTTCTTGCGGGCAGCGGCCAGCGTCTTGTCGTTCATGGTCAGGATGTTGTCGATGACCTCGTTGTAGTTCGACCAGGTCATGTCCTCATCGATCAGGCCGCCCTCTTTCAGGGTCTTGTTGGCGGAAGCCAGAACGCCGTCGGCCACCTGCTGGGCACCGGCCTGCAGGGCGGCATTGTTGGAGGTCAGGGTGTCCAGACCGTCGGTCAGCTGGCCCAGACCATCGTTCAGGGCAGATGCGCCGCTGTTCAGCTGGGATGCACCGTCCAGCAGAGCCAGTGTGCCGCTGGCCAGCTGAGAAGCGCCGTCCACCAGCTGACCGGCACCATCCATCAGCTGGCTCATGGCATCGTTCAGCTGGTTGATGCCGTCCGTCAGTTCGTTGATGCTGCTCAGGTCAAAGACATTGCCGGTGTTCAGGGCATCGGCGCTGGTGGCGGCGGCCACCATCACCTGCGGAGCGGTCAGGTTCTCCACATCGGCTTCCACGGTGACGCTGTCCTGCAGATAATCCTCCACAGAGCCCAGCTCATCGGGCAGCAGGCCGGAGAGGGAGTCACGGACGCCGGGCAGGCAGACGAAGGCTGCCACGCTGCTCTTGGCGGCGGACTCCAGCATTCCGTGGGGAGCGCTGACGTTGGAAGCTTCCTCGCCGAAGATAACGCCCACAGCGGCGATCAGCGGCGTGACCACCGTGCGGTCGGTGCCGTTGACGTTCACGGTGCCGGTCTCGCTGTTGGTCAGGTCGATCTTCATGGTCAGGTGGCCGCTCTTGCCGATCAGGTTCTCCAGGCTGTCGGTCTTGCCGTCCAGCGTGTAGGTGACCTTTGCGGTGATGGGCAGGGCCTTGTCGGTATTGCCCTTATAGTAGACATCGGTGTCGTCGGTGTTCCAGACCAGCTGCTGGCCGTTCTGGGTGAACTCGGCGCTGCTCTCGGTGTTCTGGATATCGGTCAGGGTGGAGACATCGGTGACCTTGGACAGACCGGCGGCATTGTACAGATGCTCGCTGACGCTGGTACTCTTCACCGAGCCGTCGGCGTTCATCACGACATACACCGTCTCATCCTTGGAAAAGTCGGCCTTGGAGGCGGCAAAGGCCGGCAGGGTCATGCCTGCGGCGAGAGTCAGCGCCAGCGCCGCACTGGCGAAACGAAGCGATTTTTTCATGGTGATTACTCCTTATCAGACTTCTTGGCGTTGGCGGATTCCGGCACCAGCCAGTGCATGGTGGTGTGGCGGATGACCCAGTCCAGCAGCATCAGGGCGGCGGGCAGGACGATCAGGATGACAGCCATACTGATCAGTGCGCCGCGGGAGATCAGCAGGCAGATGCTCTGCAGCAGCTCCATCTTACTGATGGCAGCCACGCCCACCGTTGCGGCAAAGAAAGTCAGGCCGCTGGTGAGGATGGACTGGCTGCAGTGTTCCAGCGACTGCTGGGCAGCCTCCATGGGGGTGCGGCCGTAGCTGCGCTCCTCGTGATAACGGGTGGTCATCAGGATGGAGTAGTCCACAGTCGCGCCCAGCTGGATGGTGCCGATGACGATGCTTGCAATGAACGGCAGCTGGGTACCGGTAAAGTACGGGATGCCCATATTGATGGCGATGGCGGCTTCAATGCTGGCCACCAGCAGCACCGGGATGGAGAGGCTCCGGAAAGAGATCAGGATGATGACAAGAACGGCCATGATGGACCAGACGTTGACGTTCTTGAAGTCCACATCGGCCACTTCGATCAGGTCCTTGGTCATGGCACCCTCGCCGGTGATGACCCCCTCCGGGTCGACGGCCTTGATGAGGTCGTTCATCTCGGACAGCTGGTTGTTGATGGCGTCGGTGCCGGTCTTATAAGAACTGTTGGCCAGGATCAGCTTGCGGCCGCCGGACTGCAGGATCTCGGTGACGCTGTCGGGCAGCAGCTCGCTCTGGAAGCCCGGCCCGGTGATGGAGTCAAGGCTGATCACCTGCGTGATGCCGTCCACATCCTTCAGCTCATCGCACAGATCCGACACCTGCGTTGCGGTGAGGTCCTCGTTGACCAGAATGAAATGGGAGGTGGTCATGCCGAAGTCCTCGCCCAGCTTGTTGGTGCCCACGATGCCGGTCAGGTCCTGGGGCAGGGAGTCGAACAGGGTGTAGTAGACCTCGGTTTTTTGCTGGGCCGCCACAAAGGGCACCAGCAGCACAAGAAAGACGACCACGATGGGCACCGGGTGCTTAGCCACAAAGTAGCTCAGCTTGGTCAGCTTGGGGATGATGGTGCGGTGCTTGTACTTTTCCACCTGCTTATCAAAGGTAAGGATCAGGGCAGGCAGCACCACAACGGTACACACCACGCCCAGCGCAACGCCCTTGGCCATGACGATACCGATATCCCGGCCCAGGGTCAGGCGCATGGCGCACAGGGCCAGGAAGCCTGCGATGGTGGTCAGGGAGGAGGCCGAGATGGAGGTCATGGTCTTGCAGATCGCGCTGACCATGGCTTCCTCATTCGAGGAGCGCAGCTCCTTTTCCTCCTGATAGCGGTGGAGCAGGAAGATGGAGAAGTCCATCGTGACACCCAGCTGCAGCACCGTGGCCAGAGCCTCGGTGATGTAGCTGATCTGCCCCAGGAAGATGTTGGTGCCGAAGTTGTAGGCGATGGGGAACAGCAGACCCAGCATGAACAGCAGCGGGGTGATCGTGCTTTCCAGCGAGAGGAACAGCACCACCAGACTGGCGCCCACGGCGCACAGGATATACAGCGGCATTTCCTGATTGATCAGGGCCTTGGTATCCTGCAGGATGACGCTCATGCCGCCGAAGAAGCAGTCCTTCCGCAGCACGGTCTTGATCTGCTTGACGGCGTTCATAGTCTCGTCGCTGGCGCTGGGGGCGTCGAAGCGGACGATCAGCATGGTGGAATCATTCTTGCCGAACATGAACTGCTGGACATCCGCCGGGAGCATCTCGGTGGGGATGCCCGGGTCGATGATGTCGCTGAGCCAGAAGGTCTGGGTGACGCCAGGCACGGCGTCGATGTCCTTCTTCATGGCGATCAGCTCGTTGGATGGCAGGCCCTCCACGGTGATCATACCGGTGGAGGCCAGATGGAAATCGTCCTCCAGTGCCTTTTCGCCGATCATGGAATCCAGATCCTGCGGCAGGTAAGTGAGGACATCATAGTTGATGCGGGTGGCAACGGCGCCGATTGCGGAAGGGATCAGCAGCAGAACGGCCACTGCTAAGATCAGCTTGCGCAGACGCACAATGCCCTGTGCGATCTTTTTCATGAGAACCCTCCATAAGAAAGTTTTGTGAGGCGTCCAAAAGTGACCGGCAGTCACTTCTGAGCAAGCACTATTATAACCAATCGACGCAAGGTGTCAAGATAAAAAATGACCAAAAGTCAGTTTTCTTATCACAAAGCAAAAATTGTATAGCTTGTCCGGGGGCTTTTGCTCTTGCGCTCTTCCCTGCTCCCTGCTAAAATATTGTTTACACGACAAAACAACGTCAGAAAAGAGGATACAGCAAGCTATGAGTACCGTGGAAGGAAAGAAACAGGAAAAGCGCCGTGCGCTTCTGGACGCAGCTTACGAGCTATTTCTGGAGCGGGGCACCTCCAAGACCAGCGTGGAGGATATCACCTCCCGCGCCAAGGTGGGCAAGGGCACATTCTACCTCTATTTTGCCGATAAGGGTTCCGTCACGCAGGCCCTGCTGGCCCGGGTGAGCTACCAGCTGCTGGACAATGCCTGTGCCGCCGCCGAGCAGCACACCGCCGAGCTTACCAGCTTCCCCGACCAGATGATCTTTGTCATTGACCATATCATCGAAGCCCTGCGCACGGACACCCTGATGCTCCGCTTCCTGGAGCGCAGCTTTGTCTGGCCCGGGCTGGATCAGATCGAAGCCAGCGGCGAGGCCGAGCCGCTGATGCGCAAGGTCCTCAAGATCGTGATGTGCAGCCCCGAGATGGCAGGCCGCACTGAGCGGGAGATCTACCAGCGCATCACCGCCCTGGGCAGCATGTGCATGTCGGTCTGCTACACTTCCGTACTGGAAGGCAAGCCCGACAGCATCGACGACATGAAGCCGATCCTCTACGACATCATCCGCAAGGCCCTGTGACCCCTCTCCCCCGCCCTTTTTGCCCTTTTCCCCCTATCCGGCTGCAAAAGGCAGACTTTTTTCAAAAAAGCCCTTGCTTTTCTCCCGGAGGTGTGGTATTATATTCAAGTCGATACGACATCTGGACGGTTAGCTCAGCTGGTAGAGCATCTGCTTGACGTGCAGGAGGTCACAGGTTCGAGTC
>CAKSZU010000038.1 GCA_934526125.1 uncultured Faecalibacterium sp.
TCAGGGCAGTGATGGCGGCGTACTGGCTGGTGGTGGGGGCGCTCATGATGGCGCTCTGGTGGATCTTGGTCATGATCTTGATGATGGGTGCCGGGCCGCAGGCGTAGCCCAGACGCCAGCCCGTCATGGCGTAGGTCTTGGAGAAGCCGTTGACCACGATGGTCCGCTCGGCCATACCGGGCAGGGTGGCGATGGAGACATGGGGCCGCAGGCCGTAGTTCAGCTCGGCGTAGATCTCATCGGACAGCACCATGACGTTGGTGTCCCGCAGGACCTCGGCGATAGCTTCCAGATCCTCCCGCTCCATCACCGCGCCGGTGGGGTTGTTGGGGAACGGCATGATCAGCAGCTTGGTCTTCGGGGTGATGGCCGCCTTCAGGGCCTCGGGCCGCAGGCGGAACTCGTCCTCCTGACGGCAGGCCACATGGACCGGCACACCGCCGGACAGGGTGGTGATGGGCTCATAGCAGACAAAGCAGGGCTCCGGGATGATGACCTCGTCCCCGGGCTGCACCAGTGTACGGATGCACATGTCGATGGCCTCGCTGCCGCCCACGGTGACCAGCACCTGGGTCAGGGGGTCGTAGTGCAGGCCCATGCGGCGGTCGAGATATTTGCAGATCTCGGCCCGCAGCTCCTTCAGGCCCGCATTTGCGGTATAGCGGGTGCGGCCGTGTTCCAGGCTCTCAATGCCGGCTTCCCGTACGGCCCAGGGGGTCTTGAAGTCCGGCTCGCCCACGCCCAGACTGATGCACTCGGGCATGTCCGCCGCGAGGTCGAAGAATTTGCGGATGCCGGAGGGGCGCATGGCCTTGGCGGCAGGCGCGATCAGTTTCTCATAGTCCATCACAGAACAGTACACTCTCTTTCATCGATCTCGTCGTCCTGATACAGGCGGCCCTCTTTTTTGTAGGTGCGCAGGACAAAATGGGTGGCCGTGGACAGCACGTCGTCCAGCGGGGACAGGCGCTTTGCCACGAACAGGGCGATCTCCTGGAAGGTCTGCCCCTTGATGACCAGCTGCAGGTCGTAGCCGCCGCTCATCAGCAGCACGCTCTCCACCTCGTCAAAGGAGGCGATGGTGGCCGCGATCTCGTCAAAGCCGCGGCTCTTCTTGGGGCTGACGTTCAGCTCGATGACAGCCTCCACCCGGTTGACACCGGCCTTTTCCCAGTCCACAAGGGTCTTGTAGCCCTTGATGATGCCCTGTGCCCGGGCCAGATCGATCATGGCCGCCACCTCGGCGGGGGATTTATTCAGCATCGTGGCAATGTCCTCGATCGGCAGCCGCGCGTTGTCTTCCAGAATCTTCAAAAGCTGTTCCATCGTCGTTTACTCCTTTTGTCTTGCCTGCCCGGCGCAGCGCCCACGGCAGATCATTATAGTTCAGTATAGCACAAGAACCGCCGCTTTGCATCCTGTTTTTTCCTGCCGGGGGCGATAGAATGTCTTTTCGGCTCGGAAACTGTTCTTTTTTCCAAAAAGTGTGTTCAAAAATCGGCAAATCTGCTATACTGGAACGGTAAGATGCCGCCCCGCAGGCGGCTTTGCACCATAGGAAAACGAGGGATGGAATTATGAAAGCTTTTATCACCGTTGTCGGACACGATACCGTCGGCGTGGTCGCCAGAGTGGCTGCCCTGTGCAGTGAGCTGAACATCAACATCGAGGATGTCACCCAGAGCATTCTGCAGGGGATGTTTGCCATGATCATGCTGGTGGACATCTCCGGGTGCAGCGTCAGCCATGAGGAGCTGCACAAGCGCACCGATGCACTGGCAAAGGAGATGGGGATGCAGATCACCCTGACCCGTCAGGAAGTCTTTGACGCGATGCACAAGATTTAAGGAGGCACCCCAATGAGCATGATCAATACCGGCGACATCCTCGAGACCATCGAGATGTTCACCCAGGACAATCTGGACGTGCGCACCGTCACCATGGGCATCAGCCTGCTGGACTGCATCGATCCGGACCCGAAGAAAGCCTGTGAGAAGATCTACAACAAGATCACCACCAAGGCCGCCAATCTGGTGCCTGCCGTGGAGCATATCAGTGCCGAGTACGGCATCCCCATCATCAACAAGCGGATCAGCGTCACCCCCATCGCCATGCTGCTGGGGGCCTGCCCCGACGCCGACCCCGTGGAGTTTGCCAAGACCCTGGACGCTGCCGGCAAGAAAGTCGGCGTCAACTTCGTGGGCGGCTACACGGCTCTGGTGCACAAGGGCTTCTCCGCCGGGGACCTGCGGCTCATCGAGTCCATCCCCCGGGCGCTGGCCGAGACGGACATCGTCTGCAGCTCGGTGAACATCGGTGCCACCAAGGCGGGTCTGAACATGGACGCCGTCAAGCTGATGGGCGAGGCCGTCAAGAAGGCCAGCGAGCTGACGGCAGACCGTCAGTGCATCGGCGCGGCCAAGCTGGTGGTGTTCTGCAACGCCCCGGAGGACAACCCCTTCATGGCCGGTGCCTTCCACGGCCCCGGCGAGCCGGACTGCGAGATCCATGTGGGCGTCTCCGGCCCCGGTGCTGTCCGCGCCGCACTGGCAAAGCTGCCCAAGGATGCCCCCATCGACGAGGTGGCGGAGCTGGTCAAGCGCACCGCCTTCAAGATCACCCGCGTGGGCCAGCTGGTGGCCAACCTCGCCTCCCAGGCGCTGGGCGTCCCGGCCGGCATCATCGACCTGTCGCTGGCCCCCACCCCCGCCGTGGGTGACAGCGTGGCCAACATTCTGGAGGAGATGGGCCTTGAGACCTGCGGCTGCTGCGGCACCACGGCCTGCCTGGCCCTGCTGAACGATGCCGTCAAGAAGGGCGGCGTCATGGCCTCCAACCATGTGGGCGGCCTGTCCGGTGCCTTCATCCCCGTCAGCGAGGACGACGGCATGATCCACGCCGCCGAGTGCGGCTGTCTGACCATCGAGAAGCTGGAAGCCATGACGGCTGTCTGCTCGGTGGGCATCGACATGGTCATCATTCCCGGCGACACCACCCCCGCCGTCATCAGCGCCCTGATCGCCGACGAAGCCGCCATCGGCATGGTGAACACCAAGACCACCGCCGTCCGCGTCATCCCGGCCATCGGCCGCAAGGCAGGCGAGGTGCTGGACTTCGGCGGCCTGCTGGGCTACGGCCCCATCATGCCCGTCAACCAGAAAGACCCCTCCGTGTTCATCAACCGCGGTGGCCGTCTGCCCGCCCCCATGCAGTCCCTGAAGAATTAAGCGGTATATTTTCCGCCCGACAGGCCCATCCTCTGGATATCATTTCCAGAAGGAAGGGCCTGTTTTTTATGTCAGAATCGTTTTCCCGCACACTTTCCCGCCGCCGGATGCAGTTCTGGTGCCTCGGGCTGATGCTGCTGCTTTTCCTCAGCGCCCTGCCCGCGGCGGCAGGCTGGGGCCGGGCTCAGCTGGACACCGGCACCGCCCTGTGCGCCGACACCCTGCGGCTCCACATCCGGGCCGACAGCGACACCCTGCAGGACCAGACCGACAAGCTGGCCGTCCGGGACGCCGTTCTGGCTTATATGGACACCTGCTGCCGCGCCGCGACCCAGCCGGAGGCCCTGCGCTGGGCGGCTGCCCATCTGCCGGAGCTGGAGTGGACCGCCCGCCGGGCACTGGCTCTGCGGGGCAGCCGGGCGGACGTGACGGTAAAACTGGTGGAGATGTACTTCGACACCACCCGCTACGGCAGCCGTGCCCTGCCTGCCGGGCGGTATCAGGCCCTGCGCATCGACCTGGGAGACTCCTCCCGCCACGGCCGGAACTGGTGGTGCGTCCTCTACCCGGGCCTGTGCCGCACCGCCTGCGGCGGCTACGCCCGCCCGGAGGAAAACGATCTGGTCTGCGGGGACTACCTGCTGCGGTTCCGCTGCGTGGAGTGGTGGCAATCCCTCACCGCCGACCGCACCGATACCGTCCTTCTGTCCGGCCGCTGAAACTGCCCCCTGCACACCCTGCCGGGCCGCGTCATAAGCTGGTCACGGAAGGAGTGTGACCACACCATGGCGATCCCTGCTTATTATTCCCTGATCCAGAAAGGCTCATCCGGGCCGGATGCTGCGCTGGTGCAGACCTGGCTCAACGGCGTCCGCGACTCCTGCACCTGGTACGGCGAGCTGACCGCAGACGGCCGGTTCGGCACCAGGAGCGAAAATGCCGTGAAGGAGTTCCAGCTGAAGAACAATATGAATATGGACGGCAAAGTCGGGGCCAACACCTGGAACGTTCTCTACGCAAAGTACGCCGCAAAGCACGGCCTGACGGTGCCCTACCCCGGCATCGTGATGCGCACCGGCGCGGCAGGCGGCACCGTCCGGCTGGTCCAGCAGAAGCTGAATTCTCTGGGCGAGCGGATCACCACCGACGGCCGCTTCGGGGCAAAGACCGCAGCCGCCGTCCAGCGCTTCCAGCGCCGCAACGGCCTGTCGGCCGACGGTGCCGTAGGCAAAGCCACCTGGGAAAAGCTGTTTCCTCCGGCTGAGCGCTGACCTCTGACCAAAGGCTGCCGCATGGAGATCGTGCGGCAGCCTTTCTGCTGCCTCCGGACGCGGTGGATTTGGTGGCGAAGTTCGAAATATGTTATTTAGCTATGTTCATTTTCGATGTTTGCCAGCTTGGCGAAGTTGCTCTGTCTGGCGAAGTTCGAAGTCCGCCAACTCCCGGCAAGTCCGCCGCACTGGCGAAGTTCAATTCCAATCGATATTACGTCATAATTTTCGAAGTTCGCCAAGTTTGTGGTTACAGGAAGGAACGAAGCCGCTCGCCTTTTTGTCAACATCATGCTTTCTCGGGTTCGCTCCCCGTTAATGGCATGCCCTCTCAGCTTCGCTGCGCTCAGCAGCTCCCCCAAAGGGGGAGCCAACGCATCTATGAGGGCAGATAGAGTTGACGATCAGGCTGTTGGCAGCTTCCGATTCAACTGCTGCTGAAGACAGCGCCGCAATAGCCTCTCCCTTTGGGAGAGGTGGCAGTGCGTCAGCACTGACGGAGAGGGCATGCCGCTATCGGGAAGCCATGACGCTGCCGTTGAACCAAAGACATTCCCCTCATTCTGTGTTATAATAAGATCACCTTACAGAAAGGGGGCACTCCCCATGCGTTTTCTTCACCTCTCCGACCTGCATCTGGGCAAGCGGGTCTGCGAGTTCTCCATGCTGGAAGACCAGCAGTTCATTCTGGAGCAGATCCTTGCCTTACTGGACAGCCATCCCGTGGATGCCGTTCTTCTGGCAGGCGACCTCTACGACAAGCCCGTGCCGCCTGCCGAAGCGGTCCGCCTGCTGGACTGGTTCCTCACCGAGCTGTCCCGCCGGGGGCTGCCGGTCTTTGCCGTCTCCGGCAACCACGACTCCGCCGACCGGGTGGCCTTCGGGTCTGCCCTGCTGGCCGAGAGCCGGGTCTACGTCTCCCCGGTCTTTTCCGGCATCCCCGCACCGGTCACCCTCACCGACGCCTATGGCCCGGTGGACCTGTACTTACTGCCCTTCCTGAAACCGGCTGCGGTACACCACGTTTTCCCGGACGAGCCCATTGAGAGCTACAACGATGCCCTGGCCTGTGTGCTGGACCGGATGCAGCCGGACCCTGGCCGCCGCAGTGTGCTGGTAGCTCATCAGTTCGTGGCCGGGGCGGCCTCCTGCGAGAGTGAGGAGCCCAGTGTGGGCGGCATCGACTGGGTGGACGCTTCCCTCTTTGACCGGTTCGACTATGTGGCCCTGGGCCACCTCCACAGCCCCCAGAAGGTAGGGCGGGAGACCCTGCGCTACTGCGGCACGCCGCTGAAATATTCTTTTTCCGAGGCGAACCAGAAAAAGAGCGCCGCCTTTGTGGAGCTGGGGCCGAAGGGCACCGTGACCGTCACCACCGAGTCCCTGACGCCCCGGCACGACCTGCGGGAGCTGAAGGGAAGCTACATGGAACTCACCGACCGCCGCAACTACGAGGGCACCGCCACCGACGACTACCTCCACATCACCCTCACCGACGAGCAGGACATCCCCGAGGCGCTGGCCCGGCTGCGGGTGGTCTACCCCAACCTGATGCGGCTGGACTACGACAACCGCCGCACCCGCGCCCTGCAGACCCCGGACGCTGCCTGCCGCACCGAGCAGAAAACGCCGCTGGAGCTGTTCTCGGACTTTTACCGGCTGCAGAACGACCAGCCCCTGAGCGAAGAACAGGCCGCATTCTGCCAGCAGCTCATCGAGCAGCTCTGGAAGGAGGAGGAACAATGAGACCTCTGAAACTGACCCTTTCGGCCTTCGGACCCTATGCAGGCTGCACCACCCTCCCGCTGGAACAGCTGGGCCGGGGCGGGCTGTACCTCATCACCGGCGACACCGGCGCGGGCAAGACCACCCTCTTTGACGCCATCACCTACGCCCTGTACGACCGTTCCAGCGGCGGCATCCGGGACGGTGCCATGCTCCGCAGCCAGTATGCGGACCCCGGCATCCCCACCTTCGTGGAGCTGGAATTCGAGGTGCGCGGCCAGCGGTACACCGTCCGGCGCAACCCGGAATACCTCCGCCCCAAGGCCCGGGGCGAGGGCATGACCACCGAGAAGGCAGACGCCGTCCTGACCTATGCCGACGGCCGCCCGCCGGTGACCAAAGCCAAAGAAGTCACCGCCGCCGTCACCGACATCATCGGGCTGGACTACAACCAGTTCTCCCAAATCGCCATGATCGCACAGGGGCAGTTCACCCGTCTGCTGAACACCTCCACCGAGGACCGGAGCAAGATCCTGCGGAAGCTGTTCCGCACCCAGCAGTACCAGAAACTGCAGGAGGCGCTGGCTGAGGAAAACTCCCGGCTGTCGTCGGAGCACAACGCCCTGAACATCCAACTGGATGCCATCCTCCGCAGCATCGCCTGCAGCTCGGAGGACCCGGATGCGGAGGCTCTCCGCGCCCTCACGGCACAGACCCCGCCTCAGATGGTCACCGGCCTGCTGACCGGGCTGATCGCCCGGCAGGAGCGGGAAACCGCCGAAGCCGCCAAGGCGCTGGCCGGGCTGGACAAGCAGCTCAGCACCCTGCAGGCCGCTCTGGGGGCCGCCGAGCAGGCCGAGAAAGCCCGCCGGGAGTTGGCCGCACATCTGACCAAAGCCCGGAAAACGGCTCTGGACAAGGCCGGGCAGGCGGTGCAGAAGCGCAGGCAACTGACCGAACTGACCGGCCAGCTGACCCGGACCGAGACCGAGCTGGAAACGCTGGCCGGGGCCGACACCCGCCGGGTGGAGCTGGAAGCCGAAGCCCGGCAGCTTTCCGACCGGGCCAGAGCCCTGACGGCGCTGGCTGACCGCCTGAAGGAATATCAGGACATCCGCGCCGATGCTGTTGCGGCGCAGGATGCGTACAAGACCGCTTCCGCCGCACAGGCCGCCGCCCGCCAGATCCACGAACAGCTGGAGCGGGCCTTTCTGGACGCGCAGGCGGGCCTGCTGGCCCAGTCGCTGGAAGAGGGCCAGCCCTGCCCGGTCTGCGGCAGCACACACCACCCCGCCCGGGCCCTGCTGCCCCATACCGCCCCCACCCAGGCCGAGGTAGACCGGGCCAAAAAGGCGGCCTCCGCGGCCGACCGAACGGCTCAGGAGGCCAGCCGCACCGCAGGCTCTGCCGTGGCCCGGGAGTCCGAGGGCCGGAAGCAGCTGCGCCGGGATGCGGAAAAGCTGCTGCCCGACCGCTTCACCTCCCCGGACGGCACCGAGGTCCCCCTGAGCGTTGCCCTTCTCAAAACTGCACTGACTGAGGAGTCCGCCCTTCTGCGCACTTCGCAGACCGGGCTGCACACCCGGCAGACGCAGAACTCTTCCGACTGCAAGCGGAAGCAGACGTTGGAGACTCAGCGCAAGACCCTGACCCAGAAGCGCACGGATCTGGACGCAGCGGCCGCACAGGCTGAGCAGGAAGCCGCCGCCGCGCAGGCCAAGGTCAGCACCTTGGAAACCCAGCAGGCCGGGCAGGAGACTTCCCCCGCCGTGGACACCGCTGCCCTCAAGGCCGAGCAGACGGCCCTGCAGACCCGCCGCAGGGCTCTGGACGGGCAGGAAAAAGCCCTGAACGCCCGGCTGCTCCCCAACCGGAAGGCACAGAAGGAATATCAGGAGCTTTCGGCCCGGCGGGAGACGCTGGACGCCCGCTGGCAGTGGGTGAACGCCTTGTCCTCCACTGCAGGCGGCACCCTGAGCAGCCGCCAGAAGATCCGGCTGGAGACCTACATCCAGATGAACTACCTCGACCGCATCCTGATCCACGCCAACACCCGGCTCATGCAGATGACTGCCGGACAGTACGAGCTGGAACGGATTGGGGCCGAGAACCAGCGCAGCCAGTCCGGTCTGGACCTGGGCGTCATCGACCACTACAACGGCACCCGCCGCAGCGTCAAGACCCTTTCCGGCGGCGAGAGCTTCAAGGCGTCGCTGGCGCTGGCGCTGGGCCTTTCGGACGAGGTGCAGAGCAGCGCAGGCGGCATCCGGCTGGACACCCTGTTCCTGGACGAGGGCTTCGGCTCTCTGGACGATGAGTCGCTGGAGCAGGCCATCCGGGTGCTTTCGGGCCTGACCGAGGGCGACCGGCTGGTGGGCATCATCTCCCATGTGGCCGCCCTGAAGGACCGCATCGACCGGCAGGTGGTGGTCCACAAGGAGCGCACCGGCGGCAGCTGGGTCGAGATCCTTACATAAAGCAGCACCTCCGGGGCATCCTAAGCTCCGGAGGTGTTTTTATGTCTCACAAAAAAGCAGTCCCGTCCCCTTCCAGCCGGGTCAGCCCGCCGCTGGGCAGGCCGCCCAGACCCGCCATGCCCCCGGAGGTGCCGGGGCAGGTGCCCCACCCGGGACGGCAGGCCGTCCCCATGACCGACGGCACCCCCGCGGCCTGCTACCAGAAAAACGCCGCAGACTTTCTGGCCGGGGATGTCCAGACCAGCGTGATGGCCCACTATGCCCACGGCCTGTTCAGCACGGAGCAGGCGCTGGACAGCCGGGAGCCCGCCCCCGATGACCCGGAGGCCGTGAAACAGCTGGTCCGCCTGCGGGAAGAGCTGCCCTACGGCTGAAACACCAGAATTTTCAAATTATTTTCCAATTACCTGTTGAAATCTTCGCCGCGTTCTTTTATTATGGTAGCAAACAAAGCAAAGGCAGGTAAGGAAACTATGGCAGAAATCAAATACGAAGTGGTCCAGCGCATTGCAGTGCTGTCCCAGCGCCCCCGCGGCTGGGAGCGTCAGCTCAACCTCATCAGCTGGAACGACGGCGAGCCCAAGTACGACATCCGCGACTGGTCTCCGGACGGCACCCGCATGGGCAAGGGCATCTCCCTGAGCGGGGAGGAGCTGGCCATCCTCAAGGGCATCCTGGAAGATCTGGAGCTGTAACATGGATCACCGTGAGGAATTTTTACAGATCTGGCACCAGTATGTCGCCCGGCCGGGCAGCGAGAAGCTGCTGGACTGGCTGGACAACAAGACAGATTTCTTCTCGGCACCGGCGTCCACCCGCTTCCACGGGGCCTGTGACGGCGGCCTGTGCATGCACAGCCTGAACGTCTACCACGCCCTCCACGACAGCTTTTTCACCGAGGGCGAAAGCGAGGAGAGCTATGCCATCTGTGCCCTGCTCCACGACCTGTGCAAGGCCAACTACTACAAAAAGGGCACCCGCAACGTGAAGAACGACGCCACCGGCCAGTGGGAAAAAGTGCCCAGCTACAGCGTGGAGGATCTTTTCCCCTACGGCCACGGCGAAAAAAGCGTGTTCCTCATCGAGCGGTTCATGAAGCTGAAAGTCGAGGAAGCCGTGGCCATCCGCTGGCACATGGGCGGCTTCGACGATGCCGCCAAAGGCGGGTGTTTTGCCATCTCGGAGGCCTACGACAAGTATCCTCTGGCGGTAAAGCTCCACATCGCCGATCTGGAAGCCACTTACCTCATGGAGCACCGCACCAGCGCCGTGCGGTAAAAAGGACAAGTCCGTTACAACAGAAAAAGTGCTGCTGCAAAACCATGCAACAGCACTTTTTTGTTTGTCTTTATGTACCCATCAGGCCTTCCAGCTGGCGGACGATGTCCACCGACAGCCGGTCCAGCTTTGTGGTGGGTCTCCAGTCCGGCTGGTCAAAGGGGCTGCGCTCCTCTTCCTGCGGGGGCTTGGGGTCCGGCGCTTCCGGGGCAGGGGCGGCTTTGGCCGCTTCCTCCTTTTCAGGGGGCTGGGCCGCCGGGTGGAACACGATCACCGGGAGGCCCGGCTGTTCCAGCACCCGGGGCTGGGGCGGCTCCGGGGGCAGCAGACTGTTTTTCCGGGCCTGCTCGCACAGAGCTTCCAGCTCCGCATTCTCCTGCCGCAGGGCCACCATCTCCCGCTCGCAGGCGAACAGACGGGTCTGGTAACGGCGGATCTCCGCATTGGCGGCAGAAAGACGACGGTTCAGCAGCTCCGCCTCCGCGGGTTGGCTGGGGAGCCGTTTTGCATTTTCCGGTTCGGCCTGCGCCATGATACCCTCCACTTCCTGCACTTTGCGCAGGGCGATGCGGTACTCCCGGGCCGAGGCGGCACAGCAGCGCTCCACACAGCGCAGGACGCTGTTTCTGCGGCAGCTCAGCCATTCGGTGCGCAGCCAGACGTCATTCGGTACCATCCTCTGCTTCCTCCGCTTGCCTGCGCAAGAGAACCCCGCCCCCTCCCGGGCGGTTTCAACGACAGCTTACTTGCGCTTGTTCAGGATCGCCAGCAGCTCGTCATAGTAACGGTTGTCGCTGCTTTCTTCCTCCACCGGCTTGGCGGCACCGGCGGCCGGTGCTGCGGCAGGCTGCTGCTTTGCGGCAGCGCTTGCGGCAGACACATCCGAGCTGAACACGGCGCTGGGGGTGGAAGCACCTGCACCGGCGGTGTTGTTCAGGCTGCTGCGCAGACCGTCAGCGGCCTTGTTGTCAAAACCGGTGGCCACAACGGTGACGCGCATCTCGTCGGACAAATTCTCATCGAACGCAGTACCCCAGATGATGTTCGCATCGGGATGTGCGCTCTGGGTGATGAGGCCTGCAGCGGTCTCCACGTCCTCCAGACCGATGTCGGGGCTGGACGTGATATTGATGATGACGCCGTGGGCACCGGCGATGCTGGTCTCCAGCAGCGGAGAAGAAATGGCAGCCTTGGCAGCATTCTCGGCCTTGCCGGCACCCTTGGCGCTGCCCACGCCCATGTGGGCGTAGCCGGCATCCTTCATGATGGAACGCACATCGGCGAAGTCCAGGTTGATGAAGGCAGGCACATTGATCAGGGCAGAGATGGACTCAACGCCCTGGCGCAGCACGTTGTCGGCGGCCTGGAAGGCGTTCATCAGGGTGATCTTCTCCTGGCTGATCATCTTCAGGCGCTCATTGGGGATGACGATCAGGCTGTCCACGTGCATCAGCAGGTTTGCGATGCCCTGCTCGGCCAGGCCCATCTTCCGCTTGCCCTCAAACGAGAAGGGCTTGGTGACGATGCCGACGGTCAGGATGCCCAGGTCATGGGCGACCTCCGCCACAACGGGAGCCGCACCGGTGCCGGTGCCGCCGCCCATACCGGCGGTGATGAAGACCATCTGCGAGCCCTTGAGGGCATTTGCGATCTCGTCCTTGCTCTCCTCGGCCGCACGCTGGCCGATCTCCGGGTCTGCACCCGCACCGCGGCCCTTGGTGAGCTTGGAGCCCAGCTGCACCTTGGTGGCAGCATGGTTCTTGGCCAGCGCCTGCTGGTCGGTGTTCATTGCAATAAATTCGACGCCCTGAAGGCCATCGCTGACCATGCGGTTGACTGCGTTGCCGCCGCCGCCGCCCACGCCGATGACCTTGATCGTCGTAACGTTTTCGTCCATTTCTTCGTCGAGCATGAGTGCCATAACTTTTGTCCTCCATCGGATATGTTATCGTAAACCTGCGCTTTTCGCACAAGAAGAGATCGATACTACAGCTATATAACTGTATCGTATCATCTTTTTGTTCCGATTGCAAGACAAAATCGTTTTTTTGCAGAGGTTTTTTTCGCCGGAGCTGCAGCCCCGGGCGATTCCCGCCGAATTTGCGCCCCCAAACCGGCCAGAATTTCCGCAAGTCCGGCATAGCCCCGGTCGAGATGTTCCGGGCGGGCGATCCGGCTGGTGCCCCGGGCCGCAAGGGCCGCCGTCACAAGGGCAGCCCCGCCCCGCAGGTCTCCCGCTTCCACATCCGCCCCCTGCAGCCCCCCGCAGGGGCGGACCGTCAGCACCCGGCCCGTCACTTCGGCCCGGCCGCCAAGGCGGCAAAAGCCCCCGGCGCAGCCGAACCGCCGCTCGAAGATGACGTCCTCGATGCTGCTTTCGCTGTCAGCGCAGAGCATGACCGCCGCCAGCAGCGGCGCGGCGTCGGTGGCCAGGGCCGGGTAGGCCCCGGTGAATACCCGGCCCACCCCGTGCAGCGGCCCGAACCGGGAAATTCGGGCCCGTTCTCCTGCCGTCTCCACACGGCACCCCATTTGTCCCAGAATTTCCAGCACCGGAGCATAGAGGGCGGGGCTGCATCCGGTCAGCTCCACCTGTCCGCCCGCGGCCGCGCAGGCACAGGCCAGCGTGGAAGCAAAAATGCGGTCGGGCAGCGGCACAAAACTGCATCCCGTCAGGCTCCGCCGCCCCTCGATGGTGATCACCGATGTGCCGGCCCCCCGGATGCAGCCGCCGCACCGGTTGAGGAAGGCGGCCAGATCTGCGATCTCCGGTTCCCGGGCAGCACCCCGCAGGACGGTCGTCCCTCTGGCGCAGGCCGCCGCCAGCAGCAGGGTCTCGGTTGCCCCCACACTGGGGAAAGCCAGCGTGATCTCCGCCCCATGCAGGCCGGAAGGAGCCGTCAGCACCAGCCGCCCCTCCCCTGCGGCCAGCTCCACGGCCCCCATCTGCTTCAGCCCGGCCAGATGCAGGTCGATGGGCCGGGCCCCGATGCGGCAGCCCCCGGGCAGACGGGTCTCGGCACGGCCCAGCCTTGCCAGCAGCGGCGCGCAGAACAGGATGGAAGCCCGCATTTGTCCTGCTGTTTGCCCCGGCAGCACCCCGGTAAAGGACGTCCCGGAGAGCAGGACATCACTGCCCTCCCACCGGGCCGCAAGCCCTGTGCCCCGCAGCAGCGTCATGCAGTGTTCAACATCCGCAAGCCTTGGCACCCCCTGCAGCCGCACCGGACCGCGGCAGAGGAGCGATGCAGCAAAAAGCGGCAGGACGCTGTTTTTCGCCGCAGGGATCTTCACGCTCCCGTTCAGCGGGCAGCCCCCTGTCACCACGATCCGGTCGATGCGCTCTTCCATGTCCGCAGCCCCCATTCCGCAAAAGATACCCCACGGTATGCAGAATGCGGGCAGAATGTCCTCCGGACAAGTTTGTTTTCAAGTTTCTTCCCGCGAAACGGACAGGACGATGCCCATTTCCCCCAGAAGCATCATCAGGCTGGTGCCGCCGGAGGAGAAAAAGGGCAGGCTGATGCCGGTGTTGGGGATGGTGTTGGTGACCACCGCCACGTTCAGCACCGCCTGCAGGGCCACCTGCACCGTAAAGCCCACCACCAGCAATGCCCCGAAGCGGTCCGGGGCGCGGGCCGCGATGGTGATGCCCCGGCAGAGCAGCAGAACGAAGAGCAGCACCACGGCGCAGGCCCCTACGAACCCCAGCTCCTCGCAGACGATGGAAAAGATGAAGTCGTTCTGGGGTTCGGGCACGAACAGATGCTTCTGGCGGCTGTTGCCCAGCCCCAGCCCGGCCGCGCCGCCGGAGCCGATGGCGTACAGGCTCTGGATGGTCTGGTGTCCGTCCCCCAGCGGGTCGGCAAAGGGGTCCTGCCAGGAGCGGAGCCGGTCGGCGGCATAGGGGACCAGGTCCGGCATGATGAGTACTGCCGCCCCGATGGCCGCTGCGCCCCCGGCACCGGCCAGCACGAACCAGCGCAGCCCCGTGCCCCCCACGAACATCAGCACCCCGCCGATGCCCAAAATCAACAGTGTGCCCGACAGATGGGGCTCCAGCAGCATCAGGGCCGCCACCACCCCCAGCACCAGCGCAAAGGGCAGCACCCCCACGGCAAAGCCGCCCATCCGGTCATGGTTCAGGGAGATGATGTGGGAAAACACCAGCACCACCGCAAATTTTGCGATCTCGCTGGGCTGCAGGGTGCCCAGCCCCGGCAGCACCAGCCAGCGCTTGCAGCCGTTGTATTCCGGCATGAACAACACTGCCGTCAGCAGCACCAGCGAAAGCGCCAGCAGCGGCCATGCCAGCTTATGAAAGATGTGGTAGTCCACCCGGCTGGCCAGCCAGAGCCCGGCGATGCCCAGCGCCGCGTAGAGCAGCTGGGGCCGCAGGTAGGCAAAGGCATCGCCCCGCCGGTACAGGGCCACCGCCCCCGAGGCACTGCCCAGCATCACCAGCCCGAACCCCACCAGCGTCAGCACCAGCACCAGGAACGGCAGGTCCATGGCCGGAAGCGCCGTGATCTTTTTCACGCACTCACCCCCCAGGGATTATTGTACGCAGAAACAGGTTTTCTCATACGGAGTGCGCCGTCCGCATAGGCTGTATGGGCCCCTGCCCCGAAAGGAGGTTCTGCCATGTCCGATCTTCTCCGCACTCTGCCCGAGCGGACTTTCCGGCAGCGTGCCCGGATCGTTGCGGCCCTGTTCTGCGCGCTCTGTCTGGGGTTGGCGGCGCGGCTGTTTTTCCTACAGCTGGGCCCGGACCGCCGCTATGCCGACCGGGCACTGGGCCAGCAGCTGCGGGATACCGTCGTCCCCGCCGGACGGGGGAAGATCTTCAGCGCCGACGGGGCCCTTCTGGCCGCCAACAGCAGCTGCTGGACCCTCCGAGCCTCCCCGCGGGAGATGCCGGAGGACAAACTCAGCCTTGCAGCCGAAGGGCTGGCCGAGATCCTGGAACTGGACGAAACTGCCCTGCTGGAAAAATTCAGCGACCGCCGCTCCAACGACTGCCTGCTGCGCTACCGGGTGGACCGGGACACCGCCGACGCCGTGCGGGACTTCTGCGAGGCAAACGGCATCACCGGCATCCGCATCAATCAGGACAGCAAGCGCTGGTACCCGCAGGGGGAGTTCCTGGCCTCGGTGCTGGGGTTCACCAACGTGGACAACGCCGGGGTGGCTGGGCTGGAACTGAAGTATGACGGCCTGCTCACCGGGGAAAACGGCGTGGTCCTCACCGCCGTCAACGCCTGGGGCTACACGTTGGAGCAGAGCTACGAGACCGAGCGCTTCCCCACCGAGGGCGACGGCCTGCGCCTGACCATCGATACCAACATCCAGCACTATCTCGAGAACGCCCTGGGCTATGCCGTACAGGAGCATCATGTGGCCGCCCGGGCCGTGGGCATCGTGTTGGATGTCAACACCGGGGCCGTGCTGGCCATGGCCACCACCCCCTCCTATGACCCCAACCAGCCCCGGGTCCTGGCCGACAGGGCCGCCCGGGAGACGGTGGAAAGCCTGTCCGGCCCGGAGCGGGCCGCTGCCCTGCAGCTGGCCCAGCAGACCCAGTGGCGCAACAAGGCCGTCAGCGACCTGTACGAACCCGGCAGCGTGTTCAAGCTCATCACCTGCGCCGCCGCACTGGACACCGGGGCCGTCACGCCCCGTTCCAGCTTTTACTGCGGCGAGTCCATTTCGGTGGCAGGCACCCGGTTCCACTGCGCCAACCACAAGCGCCACGGGGCCCAGAGCGTGACCCAGGCGCTGGAAAACTCCTGCAACCAGAGCTTCATCCAGATCGGTGCCCGGCTGGGCAAAGAAGCCTTCTGCGACTACTTTGCGGCCTTCGGTCTGCGGGAACCCACCGGCATCGACCTGCCCGCCGAGCCAAAGAAGAGTCTGTACTACACCGCCGACCGGATGGGCCCGGTGGAGCTGGCCTCCTGCGCCTTCGGGCAGAGCAGCAAGGTCTCCTACCTCGAAATGGCCGCCGCCGTCTGTGCCGTGGTCAACGGCGGGAAGCTGATGCAGCCCTACATCGTGTCAGACATCCTGGCCCCGGACGGCAGCGTCATCGAACACATCGACCCCGTTTGCAAACGGCAGGTGCTGAAGGTGGAGACCAGCCGGACCATGCGGGAGATGATGGAATCGGTCGTCCTCCGCGGCGGCGGGCGGAACGCACAGATTCCGGGATACCGGGTAGGCGGCAAGAGCGGCACCAGCCAGAAGCTGGACTCCGCCGACGAAAAGGCCCGCATCGCCAGCTTTGTGGCCGTGGCCCCCATCGATGACCCGCAATTCCTGTGTCTGGTCTGTCTGGACGAACCCCACAGCTGGACCACAGCGGGCGGCAGCCTGTCCGCCCCGGTCTGCGCCGAGGTGCTGGAACAGACGCTGGTCTACAAGGGCATCCCCCGCACCGCCGGGAGCGAAGCCCTCTCTGCCGAGACCGCCGCCGACCTCCCTGCCGACGGCGACAGCCGAAACGGGGCATAAAAAAAGACCGCCGGAGCGGTCCTCAAAAGGCCATATTCTTTTTCAGTTCTGTTGGGGCTGCTCGCGGAACTTGATCTCGCCGGTGGTGCTGTCCATGGACTCCACGATGGCAAGGCTTTCCAGCTGGATGCCCTTGCTGCGGATCAGCTCGCCGCCCTGCTGAAAGCCCTTTTCCACGGCAATGCCGATGCCCTCCACCGTAGCGCCGGCCTCCTTTGCCAGATCCAGCAGGCCCATCAGGGCGCAGCCGTTGGCCAGGAAGTCATCGATGATGAGGACGTGATCCTCCGGGGTGAGGAACTTTTTCGAGACGATGACGTTGTAGATCTTCTTGTGGGTGAAGGACTGGATCTTGGTCTCGTAGTTGTCGTAATCCAGATTGATGCTCATGGACTTCTTTGCAAAGACCACCGGCACATTGAACTCGCTGGCCACCACGGCGGCGATGCCGATGCCGCTGGCCTCAATGGTCAGCACCTTGTTGATGGGCTTGCCTGCAAACAGGCGCTTCCACTCCTTTGCCATCTCGCGGAACAGGGGGATGTCCATCTGGTGATTGATGAAGCTGTCCACCTTCAGCACATTGCCCTCACGGACGATACCATCCTTACGAATCCGATCTTCCAGCAGTTTCATATCCGTCTCTTCCTCCAAGCTGATGCACAGCATTTTGATTTTACCTAGTATACCGGATTCATATCCCTGTTTGCAAGGTCTTTTCGGCATTTTCTCTCTTGTTTTTCGGCAAAATCTGAGTATACTGAAAGCAACAGCCCCGTGGAGGCCCCGGGACGTTCCGGGCACGGAGAGCTGTGCCCTTGTCCGTGCGCTGCAGCCGCCTGTGAAAAACTGCCGCGCACCGCAAAAAGAAGGAGTATCACCATTATGAAAACCGGATTGATCCTGGAAGGCGGTGCCATGCGGGGCATGTTCACCGCCGGTGTTCTGGATGTCCTGATGGAGCAGGGCATCGAGGTGGACGGCGCCGTGGGCGTGTCGGCCGGGGCCGTGTTCGGCTGCAACTACAAGTCCCACCAGATCGGCCGCACCATCCGCTACAACACCACCTACTGCAACGACAAGCGGTATGCCAGCTTCCGAAATCTGCTGCGCACCGGCAACCTGTACAGTGAGCAGTTCTGTTACCACGATGTCCCCGAAAAGCTGGACCCCTTTGACGAGAAAGCCTTCCGGGAGTCTCCCATGGATTTCTTTGTCGTCTGCACCAACGTGCGCACCGGCGACCCCGTTTACCACAAGTGCCGCACCGGCGACGCCGAGGACGTTCGCTGGATGGAGGCTTCCGCTTCCATGCCGCTGGCAGCAAAGATCGTCCGGATCGGCCACTACGGCCTGCTGGATGGCGGTGTGGCCGATTCCATCCCCATCCGCTTCTTCGAGTCCATCGGCTACCGGCGGAACCTCATCATCCTGACCCAGCCCAAAGGCTTTGTCAAAAAGAAGAACCCCATGCTGCCCGCCATCCGGGCACGCTATCTCCGGTATCCCGCTTTTGTGGAGGCCGTGGCCGACCGCCACGAGCGCTACAATGAAACGCTGGAGTACATCTCCGTGCTGGAACAGTCCGGCAAGGATTACGTCATCCGCCCGCCCATCCCGCTGGAGATCGGTGCCATGGAGCGCGACCCTGCCCAGCT
>CAKSZU010000039.1 GCA_934526125.1 uncultured Faecalibacterium sp.
CATCAGAGCTTTGCCCAGTTTCTGGAGATACTTCATCATAAGACACATTCCTCCTTAAAGAATGTTGTTGTTATGGAGGCCTCTGGTTGCAGGCTGTCCATAATTGCGTAACAATATTTTAACACATCCTCCGAAAAAAAGAAATAGGGTTTGCGCCCGTTTTCGCAATTTTGCACCAAAAATCCTTGAATTTGCATCTTTCGTGAAAAACTTTTTGGATTTTTTGCGCAAATTTTGCTTTGCGAATGAAAATTCTTTTCTTTTTACCATTTCTATCCAAACCGCTTGCATCCGGGCGGCGAATCGGGTACTATACTTATAAGAAAAAAATCAAAGCCCATAGGAGGTTTCTTTTTATGGAATGGACTGACATCCGCCTGACCGTGGCCAAGGCCGACGCCGACAACGCCGAAGCCGTTGCCA
This sequence comes from uncultured Faecalibacterium sp., assembly GCA_934526125.1. Lineage (GTDB taxonomy): Bacteria > Bacillota > Clostridia > Oscillospirales > Ruminococcaceae > Faecalibacterium. The sequence goes on from CAKSZU010000039.1 coordinate 424, forward strand.
CCATGATCGCCGAAGGCGGCATCTATATCGAAGATTACAGCGACATTGAGGAGCAGGTGGCCGAGATCGCCCATGTGGACCTCATCGAGCAGGAGCTGCTGGACAAGCCCCGGGACACCGTCATCATCCACATCTATCTGGAGCCGGGTGCCTCCCCCGTGGAGATGCTGGCCCTGATCGCCGCCCGGATGGAAGCCGCCGGCATCGCCTACGCCGTGGAGACCGAGGGCGTGGAGCAGGAGGACTGGCAGAACGGCTGGCGCAAGTACTACCACCCCATGGACATCGGCAGCCGCCTTGCCATCGTGCCCTCCTGGCAGGAGTATGACACCGACCGGGTGAAGCTGATCCTCGACCCGGGCCTTGCCTTCGGCACCGGCGGCCACGAGACCACCAGCCTCTGTCTGGAAGCGCTGGACCAGCGGGTCAGGGGCGGCGAGCGGGTGCTGGACATCGGTACCGGCAGCGGCATCCTGGCCATTGCCGCCCTGAAGCTGGGGGCCGCCTCCGCCGAGGGCGTGGACATCGACCCCGTGGCCGTCCGCACCGCCGGGGAGAACGCCGCCCTCAACGGCGTAGCCGACAAACTGACCGTGCTGGTGGGCGACCTGTCCGACAAGGCCAGCGGCAAATACGACATCATCACCGCCAACATCGTGGCAAACGCCATCATCTCGCTGGCACCCTCCGTGCCGGGCCTGATGGCCGATGGGGCCGCCTTCATCGCCAGCGGCATCATCGACAGCCGCAAGGACGAAGTGATCGCCGCACTGGAAAAAGCCGGCCTTTCTGTACAGGAAGTCAAGGAAAAGCGCGGCTGGGAGTGCATTGTCTGTAAGAGGAGATAACTATGCCGCATCGTTATTTTACTACTGAGATCGCCGACGGCACGGCCACCCTGCGGGGGGCGGACGCCCATCATCTGTCCCGGGTCATGCGGGGCAAGGTGGGGGACACTGTCATCTTATGTGACGGCAATGCCGTGGAATACACCGCCACCATCATCGGCTTCGGCCCCGAGACGGTGGAATTTTCGGTGGAGCCGGGCTACCCCAGCGCCGCCGAGCCCAATGTGGAGGTGACCCTGTTCGTGGGTTACCCCAAACAGGACAAACTCGAGCAGGTCATCCGCCACGGGGTGGAGCTGGGCTGCTCCCATTTTGTGCCCTTCTTCAGCCGGTACTGCGTGGCCGCCCCCAAAAAGGAGGAGCAGAAGAACGAGCGCTATAACCGCATCGCCTTTGAAGCCGCCAAGCAGTGCGGCCGGGGCATCCTGCCGGATGTGGCCCTGCCCCTGCCCAACTTCGGCACACTCTGCCGCAGTCTGGAAGGCTTTGACCTCGTCCTCTTCTGCTATGAGTGCGGCGGCGCGCCCCTGCGCCAGCTTCTGGCCGATGCCGCCCCCGCCGACGGCCAGCGCCTGAAGATCGCCCTCATCACCGGGGCCGAGGGCGGCTTTGCTGCCGAAGAGGCCGAGATGGCCGCCGCGGCCGGAGCAAAGACCGTGGGGCTCGGCCCCCGCATCCTCCGGTGCGAGACGGCCCCCCTGGCCGTCCTCTCCGCCGTCATGACCCTGACGGGGAATCTGGAATAATTTCGCGTTTTATCATCCAAAAAAGGACGGCATTCTGCCGTCCTTTTTTGGATATATTTATTCTACCTTTGCTTCCATCAGGGTCTTTTTGACCTGGATCAGGCTCTGGGGGCTCATGGAGAAGCTCCGCAGGCCCAGCTGCAGATACTGCAGAGTGTTGGCAGGGTTGCCCACCGCCATGCCGCAGATGGTCACCGGGATGTGGGCCGCATCGGCGGCATCCAGCACCATCCGGATCAGCTTTTTCATGGCGTGGCTGGCCGGGCGGTAGTACCGCTCGGCGATCGAGAGATCCCGGTCCACCGCGTGGGTGTACTGGGTCAGGTCATTGGTGGCAATGACGAAGAAGCTGCACCCGTGGGCTGCGAACTCCTCCGCTGTCAGGCAGGCCGACGGCACTCCCAGCATCACGCCGAAGGGCGTGTTCTCGTTGAACTCCTCCCCCCGCTCCCGCAGGTGCTGACGGCAGCGCTCCACCAGCATCATGGCCTCGTCCCAGTCTTCCAGATTCGTCACCATGGGGAACATGATCCGCAGCGGGCCGTGGGCCGCCGCCCGGAGCAGGGCGCAGATCTGGGTCTCGAACTGATGGGGGCGGCGCAGGCTGCTGCGGATGCCCCGCAGGCCCAGTTTGGAGGATTCCGGCCCCTGATGAGCGTCTGCCACGGTGCGGTCGGCACCGAAATCAAAGGTGCGCACCGTCACCACACCGCCCTTTGCGGCGGCAATGCAGGACTGATAGAACACGAACTGCTCCTGCTCGTCCACCGGGCGTCCCGGCAGCATCAGATAACCGCTGCGCAGCAAGCCCACGCCGGAAGCGCCGGACTGCAGGGCCGTCTCAATGTCCTCCTGTCCGTAGCAGTTGGCCAGAAGCTCGAACTCCGTGCCGTCCCTGGTGCGGTTGGGCAGGGCACAGATCCGAGCCGCCTCCTCGTTCTCCCACTGCAGTTCGCAGATGCGGGCCATGGCCTGCTGGCGGGTGTTGGCGTCCGGGTCCAGGATGCACTCGCCGTTCCCGGCATCCAGCACCACGGTGCGGCCGTCGCAGTCGTCCAGAAAATCCTCGCCCACCTGCACCACCCCGGGGATATGCATGGCCCGGGCGATGATGGCTGCATGGCTCTGCTTGTTGCCCTCGGAAGTGATGATGCCCAGGATCATCCCCGCCGGGACGCTGAACAGGTCGCTGGGCATCAGGACATCTGCCGCCAGGATCACCGGATGATCCAGCGCCAGCCAGACCCGGGGCCGGTTGGTCAGGATGTTCACCACCCGGCGGGCAGCGTCCAGAATGTCCACGCTGCGCAGCTGCATGTAAGCGTTGTCTTCCATGTGGGCCAGCTGGTCGGCATAGCGGTGTCCCACCCGGTCCATGGCCTCGGCGGCCCCGATGCCCGCCTTGATCTGGAACCGGACTTCGTTCATGAAGCCCTCGTCCTCCAGCATCATGCTCTGGAACAGGAAAATAGCCTGTTCCGTGGGGCCGCTGCGCTCTGCCATGCTGTCCAGCTCCTGCTGGGCGGTATGGACGGCACCTTCCAGCAGCCGCTGCTCCCGTGCCGGGTCAAAAGGCCCGGCGGAGAAGCTCTCCTGCTTCCGCTCCAATCGGCTCACCTGCCCCATCACAAGGCCAGGGGAAGCGCTGTGTCCCTGATAGACTTTCATTCTTTGATCACCTCCGGCAGCACCGGCCCGGTGAGGGCACGGTACACAAGTGCCTGTAAGAACGTATTGGGCAGCAGGGCCGCGCGGGCGGCCTGCGCCGCATTGCCGCTGCCCTCAAACAGCGGGGCGAAGCTTTCGATCCGCTCCCGGTCGCATTTTTCCAGAAACGCCTGTCCCAGCGTTTCGGTGGTATAAAAAACGGTGGGGTCCACCCCGGCATCCTCGGCAGCCGCTTCCAGCGGGGCCAGCTGGGCATCCTTCATGTTGGCCAGCAGCAGGGCGGCATCGGCGGTCAGGGTCACGGGGTATTTCTCCCGCACTGCCTTCTGCACCTGCCCGAACTTCCACGCAAAAGCCGCCGCATCTTCGCAGCTCTGTGTGCTGGTGGAAACGGCATAGGCGCAGCCCCGCAGATACCCCATGGCACGCCGGGTATCGTAGTACCCAAGCTCAATGTTCCGCCGGGCGGTGTCCGGATCAAAATGGAGGATATCCCCCAGCTCCCAGTAGCTGCGGATCATGATGGTGGGCAGGCCGGTGCGGTTGGGCAGGGTGATGCCCACCCCTTCCAGATCCACACAGACCAGCTCTTCGGCTCCCATCTTCTGGGCCAGCGCCGTGGGCATGTTGTCCCGGTATCCGCCGTCCAGAAACTGCACCCCGTCGATCTGCTTGGCCCGCAAAGCCGGGAAACAGGCGGCGGATGCCAGCAGATAGTCCTTCACCTTGCCCGCCGGGATCTCTTCCAGCGGCAGCTCCCGGGGCTTCAGGCCCCGCTTTTCCACCGTCACCAGACCGAACCGGATGGGGGAGGCCCGCAGGGCATCCTCGTCCAGCACCCGCTCCACGATCTCTTCCAGCGGGGTCACGTCCATGCCGCCGTCCCGCACCACTTCCCGCAGGAACTGGTGCAGTTCGGAGAGGTCGGCGTTCTCTTCCGGCAGCTCCATCACGTCCTGGCTCCGGATGCTCAGCCACATATCCCGGGCGGTCTCGTAGAGGTCCAGCGCAAACATGGCGCCGTTCAGGCTGCCCACGCTGGTGCCGGTGATGATCTGCGGCTTCCACCCCAGCTCTGTCAGGGCGCGCCACACGCCCACCTGATAGCTGCCGCGGGCTCCGCCGCCTGCCAGCACCAGTGCCTTTACAGGAGTATCGTTCCGGGCCATTTCCAATGCCTCCTTTGCAGAGTCCTCAAAATCTGTAAAAAGTATACCATATTTCCGTGAAAAATTCTCCCTGTTTTTGGAACAAAATCCATGGTATAATTTTGGTAACTTCTGTGAAACGACTGCGAGGAGAACACGATGCGCTGCAAACAATGGATCTTTGATATGGACGGCACCCTGACCGACAGTATGACCGTGGTGTGGGAGGGTGCCCCCGCCGCTCTGCTGGCCCGCTACGGCCGCACCGCAAAGGCAGACCTGCACGAGACCCTGCTGACCATGGGCATGGATGACGGCGCGGCCTACCTCATCCGGGAGTACGATCTGCCCCTGAAGCTGGAGGACTACATGGGCGTCATGCGGCAGGTCATCGCCCAGCTGTACGAGACTGTGGAGCTGAAGCCCGGTGTGCGGGAGCTTCTGGCCCGGCTGAAAGCCGAAGGGGCCCGGATGTGCATCTGCTCCAACACCTGGAGCGACCAGTGCCGCACCGTCCTGACCCGGCTGAGCATCGATGATTATTTTGAGTTCTATGTGGAGGCCCAGGGCGAAAAGAGCAAGCGCCATCCGGAAGTCTTTTTTGAGACGCTCGCCCGGCTGGGCGGCTCCGACCCCGGCTGCTGTGCCGTCTGCGAGGACTCCCTCTACGCCGCCCGCACCGCCCACAAAGCCGGCTTCTCCGTCATCGGCATCGCCGATGCCGCCAGCCGCGCCGATGAGCCCGCCCTCCGCTCTGTCAGCGACCAGTTCCTGACCTCCTGGCAGGATCTGGATTGGGGGAAGGTGTAAAAAACGGCCAGCTGCAGGGCCACGCGGAAGTCCGGGACAGTTTTTCCGGGCAAAAACCGGAAGCTTGTTAGAATTATCGCAAAATATTACTATTCTTTCCCGATTTTGTACAAACACCCGGTGCCCCGGGTGTGATATACTAGTTTCAGCACGAGGCCTGTCCCGCAGGCCCGAAAAACAACACAGAATCTGAGAAGGAGTCGTATCAATGAGAGAGATCATTTCTTTGAATGAAAACTGGACTCTGTCCTTCCCCAAGGGCGACCACGCCACCGAGCAGGTCAACCTGCCCCACACCTGGAACGCTGTGGACGGCAACGACGGCAACGGCAGCTACCTGCGCACCACCGGTGTCTACACCCGCACCTTCGTGCAGCCCAAGCAGCCTCTGGCCGGCGGCCGCACCTACGTTGAAGTTCTGGCAGCTGCCCTGAACTCCACCGTGAAGGTCAACGGTCAGGTCGCCACCACCCACGAGGGCGGCTTCTCCATCTACCGTGCAGACATCACCGATCTGTGCCACGAGGGCGAGAACGAGCTGAGCATCGAGGTCTCCAACGAGGACACTCCCTCCATGTATCCCGCATCTGCCGACTTCACCTTCTACGGCGGTCTGTACCGCGGCGTCAACCTGATCAGCGTACCCAACGCACACTTTGATCTGGACTACTATGGCGGCCCCGGCATCATGGTCACCCCCGTTCCCACCGAGGACGGCGGCGCAAACTTCACCATCAAGAGCTTCGTCACCAACCCCGCTGACGATCTGACCGTGCTGTACTCCATCGAGGACTGCTACGGCAACGAGGTCGCCTCTGCTGTCCGCGGCTCCGCTGACACCGAGGTCACCATCTATGTTCCCGATGCTCAGCTGTGGAGCATGGACGAGCCCAACCTGTACACCGTCATCGCAAAGCTGCAGCGCAACAACGAGGCTGTGGATGAGATCTACGCAAACGTCGGTGTCCGCAGCTTCAAGGTCACCCCGGAGGAGGGCTTCTCCATCAACGGCGTACCCACCCCGCTGCGCGGCGTGTCCCGTCATCAGGACCGCGTCTACGAGGGCAACGCTCTGACCGCCGAGGAGCACTACGAGGACGCCATGCTGATCAAGGAGCTGGGTGCCAACACCATCCGTCTGGCTCACTATCAGCACAGCCAGGACTTCTACGACGCCTGCGATGAGATTGGTTTCGCCGTCTGGGCTGAGATCCCCTTCATCAGCGTCTTCAAGAAGGGCGAGGATGCTCACAAGCACGTCATCGAGGAGATGAAGGAACTCATCATCCAGAACTACAACCACCCCTCCATCATGTTCTGGGGCATCTCCAACGAGATCCTGATCGGCGGCATCTCTCAGGAGCTGGTGGACACCCACCACGACCTGCAGAAGCTGTGCAAGGAGCTGGATCCCACCCGTCTGACCACCATTGCACACGTTTCCACCACCCCGGTCAACGGCCCCATGCACCACATCACCGACCTGGAGAGCTACAACCACTACTTCGGCTGGTACGGCGGCAAGATGGAAGAGAACGGCCCCTGGCTGGACAAGTTCCATGCTGAGCACCCCGACATCTGCATCGGCATCTCCGAGTACGGCTGCGAGGGCATCATCAACTGGCACAGCAACACCCCGCAGTGCAAGGACTACACCGAGGAGTACCAGGCCCTGTACCACGAGCACATGGCTCAGGTCTTCGAGGACCGTCCCTGGGTGTGGGCTTCCCACGTCTGGAACATGTTCGACTTCGGCTGCGCTGCCCGTAACGAGGGCGGTGTCCGCGGCCGCAACAACAAGGGCCTGATCACCATGGACCGCAAGACCAAGAAGGACAGCTACTATGTCTACCAGGCATACTGGACCAAGGCACCCATGGTCCATATCGCCGGCCGCCGCCACGCTCAGCGCGCAGGCGAGACCACCGAGATCAAGGTCTACTCCAACCAGGATACCGTTGTGCTGTACGTCAACGGCAAGGAAGTCGGCCAGCAGACCGCTCACCGCGTCTTCAAGTTCGATGTTGCCCTGAACGAAGGCTTCAACACCATTCTGGCCGTTGCAGGCGATGTGAAGGATTCCATCACTCTGGAGAAGGTCGCTGAGGAGCCCGCTTACTACACCCTGCCCGAGTTCAACGAGCGCCAGGAGGGCGTTGCCAACTGGTTCAAGCAGCTGGGCAGCATGGATCTGGCCGCTCCGATGGAGTTCCCCGAGGGCTATTACAGCATCAAGGACACCATGGACGAAATCGCCAAGAACGAAGAGGCTCTGGCCATCGCTTCCAAGGCTGTCAAGCTGGCCACCAACTTCGACATCAAGCCCGGCGTCGGCATGTGGGACATGATGAAGAAGATGACTCCGGAGTCCATGAGCAACATGATCTCCGGCATGCCCGACGGCTTCATCGAGAGCCTGAACGCAAAGCTGACCAAGATCAAGAAGTAATTCCGGATCGGGTCCCCATAAAGCAATAAAGCTCCCCGGCAGGCAGCTGCAATGCAGCGTCTGCCGGGGAGCTTTGCTGTGCGGATTTCTCTTCTGCTTCCCGGATACAGCAGCAGCCGCCCGCAGAGATGGTTCTGCGGGCGGCTGCTGTACGCGTGAGAGTCTGGAAGGTGACTCGGGATCGCTTCAAAAGGGAACGGGAGCGCTTATCTCTTCTTTTTACGCTTCGTTTTGGGGCGGGAGGCCGCGCCGGGATAGCCCATGGGGTGGGTCTTGCGGTAGGCGCGCCACTCCATGATCTGCGGAACGAGATAGTTCAGCAGAAGCACCACAACGGGCACACCAATGATCACCCAGATCAGCTGGTCGGCATGGGGTTTGGTGAGGTAATCGATCCATTCGCTCCAGTTCATAGAAACTCCTTCGTTGTTCAGAAAATGCGGGCACACTCCCGGGTCAGATCACGATATCGCCGTTCTCATCCGCCTGCATGGGCAGGGCGATGAGCAGGTCCGTGACGCAGAGGAAGAAGGGGATGACCGTCCAGAAGAACAGGGTATAGAACGCTGCCAGCCAGTACCGCTTCTCATAGTAGCGGTGGCCGCCGCACCAGCCCAGCAGAAGGCACAGGAGGATATATTTCTTCTTGTTCACCTTGTGTTTGGTACGGTTCTTTTTCCAGTCGTGGTATTTGCCGATGAGGCCCTTGCCTTTTTCGTTCTCGACGTCGATGCCGGCTTCCATCTTGGCATCCTGCAGGGCCAGTTCCGCCTTGATGAAGTCGTCGCGGGTGAGTTGCTCGCCGGTCTCCAGCTTCTTGAAGACGTCATCCGTCACCTGCTGGCGGCTGCCGGTACCGTAGTAGCCGGTCTTCCACTCGTCGTTGTTTTCATCGTACTGCTCCACATCGCCCAGCAGTTCGCCGGTGGTGGGAGTATGGGCTTCTTCGGCGGGGGCGGCCTGCGCGTCCGTTTCCGGCTGTGCAGGGACAGTCTCCGGGGTGTCAGCCGTCTCGGCGGGGGTCTCGGTCAGCTTTTTTTCTTCTGCCATGGGTCGTTTTTCCTTCCGGGTTCATAATATCAGAAATCCTGCGGCAGAGGAAGCCCCCGCCGCAGGACGTTCTGGTTCTGATTCAGGATATCACACTGTGATCCTGTTTTCAAGGGTTCCGCAGAGTTTGAAGAATTGGCTTAGCCCTGCTTTGCAGCAGCCTCAGCCTTGATGCGGCCGATCTCAGCCTGGATCTCTTCCATCTTCTCCTTGGTCAGGGGATAGAAGTGCATCGCCACGACGTTGCACAGCCAGCCGACGATGGGCAGCAGGACGAAGCAGCCGATGGTTGCCCAGAAGATGCCGTCAGAGTACGGAGTCATGGTATCGGGCAGAGCATCCTTGAAGCCGGCGGCGGAGTAGAACAGAGCAACAACGGTGGCTGCCAGAGAGGAGACCAGCTTATCAACGAAGCTGAACAGGGTGCCCATCAGGCCGGGGACGTACTTACCGGTACGATAGACTTCGTAGTCGGCGCAGTCAGCGGTCATGGTGATAACGATGGAGGAAGACAGAGCCTGCACACCGCGCCATGCGATGATCAGCAGGATGAAGATCAGAGCGGTTGCCGACCAGCCGGTGAACAGGGAGCCCCAGGTCTCAGGCTTGATGATACGGAAGGCGGGCAGAGCAAACTTGGCAGCATCGCCCTTCGGGTTGACGAAGAACAGGAATGCAGCGATGATCACGGAACCAATAATACCGCCATAGGTGCCAGTCATCATGGAAGCCTTCTGGCCCAGCTGACGAGCGATCTTGTTCATCAGCAGGATGGAGATCAGAGCGATGGGGATGGAGGTGATCTGAGAGTAGCTGGAGTATGCGGCGTAGTTGCCGAACACGATGCCGAACAGGCAGATCATAACGGTAGAGTTGCTCATGGTGGACATGAACAGCTTATCGGTAGAAGCAGAGACGACCAGCATCTGGATCGCGCGGTTGTGTGCCAGGGTATCGGCATAATCCTTGATGCCAACCTTCTGAGCGGTGCCCAGACCGAAGTACTTGGAGTTATCCTTACGCCACAGAGCAATGATCGCGCAGACAGCGAAGACAGCAGACAGGCCGCCGAACATCAGCTGCATGGTGGTGAACAGGTGGGGGTTGTAGAAAGCGGACAGATTGCCGCCGGACTTCTCAACGATGCCGGCCAGGTTGGGGTTCTGAGCGACCAGAGCAGCGATCTCCTCTGCGTTGTTCTCAGCAGTCAGGCTGAACTTCGGGACCAGGTTATCGGTGACGATAACGGGGATCAGGATGCTCATCAGGATGATGTTGTAGACGGTATCGCACATTGCGAAGATGGGGCGCTGCTTGGGATCGTTGGTCAGGCAGGTCTGAGCAGACTTGGTGACAACGCACTGGCAGGTGTAGCCGATGATGTAGATCATGTAGATCACGATGAAGGCCGGGAAGCGGACGCTCATGCCCATCTTCGGGATGAAGTTGAACATCACGAAGGTGGTAGCGAACATGATGATCTGGCCGATGACGATGAACGGACGGTTCTTACCGAACTTGCCGTTGGTCTTATCGACCATCATGCCGACGAACGGGTCAGTGACACCGTCCCAGATACGCATGATGGTAACAATGGAACCGGCCAGCACGGATGCCAGACCGACGATACCGATCAGGAAGTAGCTGATGTAGCCGACCACCATCATGTAGGTGTTGGTGGAGGTGTTGTTCAGAGCGTACATCATGATCTCCCACATTTTCGCTCTGTGGATGCCGTTTTCCTCAAGCGGCTGTTTGACCTTTGCCATAGAGGTTTTCTCCTTTCAATTGCGGAGGGGCGATCTCCGAACCGCCCTTCCTTCCATTCCGAACCTCCCCATACTGCGGCTGCCACTCCGCGGTGCGGGGATTTTATGTCTTTATTATGAACACATTTTTGAAATTCTGTTAGTAATATTTTGAGGTAAAACAGGACGATTTTACTATTTTGAGACAAATTTCACAACTCGCAAAAAACGTATTGGGCTAGTTGCACAAAAAAGTGATATACTAGTACAGCACATTGCCGGTTTCCCCGTTTTTCCCGAAAAGAATATCGGAATCGTGCGGAAATATCCAAAAATATTTCTAGTCTGTCCGGCCCGGGATTTATTATAATAGGTACAACGATCCCCGGCCCTATGGCATGGGCCAGGCCTGAAAAAATAAAGGAGAAACATTTATGGCAGTGAAAGCATCCGAGCGCGTAAAGCGTTATCAGAACCCCAACGGTCCCGCCATCGGCACCGTGGAGCGCAAGGTCATCGAGCAGGACGGCCTGTACTTCAAGGATATCGACGGCACCGGTACCGTCAGCGCCGTCAACGACTGGCGCCTGACCCCCGCCGAGCGCGCAGAGGCCTATGTCAAGACCCTGACCACCAGCGAGAAGATCGGCCAGATCTTCACCTCCGACTGGCGCATGGGCCCCAAGTATCCGTCCCCCCGTCTGGCTGCCAACGGCCACCAGCCCGTAGGCGACGAGACCGGCCTGCTGGATGAGGCCACGGTGAACGTCTCCGACAGCATCTTCGGCAATCAGTCCCTGCCCAGCACCTCCGACATGGTCAAGAAGTGCTTCAACCGCCACATCATCCTGCGCGAGAACCCCTCCCCGGAAGATCTGGCCGATTACCTCAACCAGCTGCAGTACCTGACCGAGACCTGCGAGCATTTCGTGCCCATGCAGGTGATGTCCAACAGCCGCAATGAGAACGGCGAGGTCGTCTTCGGCATGAACGATGCCGCCGGTGTGTTCGCCACCTACCCCGGCACCCTGGGCATCGCAGCTGCCGTCAAGGGCACGGCCCGCATCGACATCATCGACAAGTTCGCCGACACCATCCGCCGCGAGTGGAACGCCTGCGGCCTGAAGAAGGGCTATATGTACATGGCCGACTGCGTCACCGACCCCCGCTGGCAGCGCACTTTCGGCACCTTCGGCGAGGATCCTGAGCTGATCGAGGAGATCTTCGACCACCTGATCCCCGGTGTGCAGGGCGGCAGCAACGGCGTCACCCCCGACGGCGTCTCCATGACTGTGAAGCACTTCCCCGGCGGCGGTGCCCGTGAGAACGGCTTCGACCCCCACTACGCCGCAGGCCAGTGGAACATCTACGCCACCCCCGGCTCCCTGCAGAAGTACCACATCCCGGCTTTCCGGGCTGCCATCCGCCACAACGCCGAGTCCATCATGCCCTACTACTCCAAGCCCAGCGCCGAGAAGAGCGCCCCGCAGGAGGACTTCAACGGCAGCCCCATCGAGCTGAACCCCTACGGCTTCGCCTACAACAAGGTGTTCATCGACGGGATGCTGCGCAACCAGATGGGCTTCAAGGGCTACATCAACTCCGATACCGGCATCGTCCACAACATGTGCTGGGGCGTTGATATGCTGGATGAGCCCGAGCGCATCGGCTATGCCGTCACCCAGAGCGGCGTGGACCTGATCTCCGGCCTGCTGGACAACGACCTGGGCGAGGAGAGCTATGCCCGCGCCACCAACGGCTACTACGACACCCACAAGGTGCCCGAGGGCTTCAAGAAGGAGGACCTGGTCCTGACCGACGAGAGCCTGAACCGTGCCGTCAGCCGCACCCTGACCGAGCTGTTCCGTCAGGGCATGTTCGAGAACCCCTATGCCGACCCCCAGAAGGCTGCCGAAGTGGTCGCCGCCAAGGCCGACTGGGACGAGGCTTCCCGCGTACACCGCGAGTCCGTTGTCCTGCTGAAGAACGACGGCACCCTGCCCCTGAAGGACGGCGTCAAGGTCTACGCTGAGGCCTTCGGCAAGAGCGCCGAGGCCGGCGAGGCTGCCACCAAGGCCCTGCGCGAGATGCTGGGCAGCGTCACTCTGGTGGACACCCCCGACGAGGCCGAGGTCGCCCTGCTGATGGTCAGCCCCCAGTCCGGCGCTTATTTCAACGCCACCCCGGGCTATCTGGAGCTGGACATCTGCGAGGACAAGACCGTCTGCAACGTGGACGAGAGCGGCAAGCCCACTGCTGAGACCCACAAGGAAACCACTCTGGTGGGTGCAAACCGCATCCCCGGCATCGCTGCCGCCGTCCACGCACACGGCGGCAAGGTGGTCGCCAACATCAATTGCCCGCTGGCATGGGAAGTCGGCAGCATCGAGAAGGTCTCCGACGCCCTGACCGTCGGCTTCGACACCTTCCCCTCCGCAACGCTGGATGTCATGTTCGGCCGCTTTGCTCCTGTGGGCAAGCTGCCCATCACCCTGCCCAAGGGCGATGAGGTCCTGGCTGTCAACGCAGACGGCGTCTGCATCAGCCCCAACGACGTACCCGGCTATGCCAAGGATGCCTACATGCCCGACTCCATGAAGGACGAGAACGGCAAGGCTTACGCATACCGCGATGCCGCCGGCAACTACTACGAGATGAACTTCGGTCTGAAGTACTGATCTTACCAGAGTTTTTTCACCCTCTCCGTCAAAGCCGCCCGCTTTGCGAAGCCGCGCCGGAGGGGGTGATCTGTTGATAAAAGGAGAATCTGCCCAATGGCACAGACACAACAAAAACGGCAGGACATGGGGTCCGGAGACGTCAAGAAGCTCCTGCTCCAGCTGATGATCCCCGCCGTCGTGGCGCAGGTGGTCAACCTGCTGTATAACATCGTGGACCGCATCTACATCGGCCATATCCCGGGCATCGGCGCGGCCGCCCTGACGGGTGTGGGTCTGTTCACCCCCATCCTGATGCTGCTGAACGCCTTTGCCATGCTCATCGGCGCAGGCGGTGCCCCCCGCACCGCCATCGCCATGGGCCAGGGCGACAAGGAGCAGGCCGAAAAGATCATCGGCAACAGCTTCACCATGCTGATGATCTTTGCCGTGGTGCTGACCATCGTCTTTTACGCCGGTGCGCCCGCCCTGCTGCGGATGTTCGGTGCCAGCGACACCACCCTGCCCTACGCACTGGCTTACAGCCGCATCTACATCCTGGGCTCGGTCTGTGTGCTGATCGTCATGGGCATGAACCCCTTCATCACCACCCAGGGCTTTGCCAAGATCAGCATGCTGACCACCGTCATCGGTGCCGTCATCAACATCATCCTCGACCCCATCCTGATCTTCCTGTTCGGGCTGGGTGTGCGGGGTGCCGCCATCGCTACCGTGCTGAGTCAGGCCGTGGGTGCCGTCTGGATCCTGCGGTTCCTCACCGGCCCCAAGACCACCCTGAAGCTGCGCAAGAGCATGATGAAGCTGGAAAGCCGCACCATCATGCCCGTCATGGGTCTGGGCATCTCCTCCTTCGTCATGCTGTCCACCGAGAGCCTGCTCTCCATCAGCTTCAGCTCCAGCCTGGCCCGCTACGGCGGCGATGTGGCCGTGGGTGCCATGACCGTCATCACCAGCGCCTCTCAGCTGGCCACCCTGCCCATTCAGGGTGTCTGCCAGGGCGGCCAGCCGGTGATGAGCTTCAACTTCGGCGCCGGGAAGAAGGACCGCGTCAAGGAGGCTTTCCGCTTCCAGCTGAGCATCTGCTTCGGCTACACCGCTCTGTTCTGGGTGGTCATGATGGTGGCCCCCGGGGCCGTGGCCGGCATCTTCACCTCGGACGCCAGCCTGATCCAGTACACCACCTGGGCCATGCGCATCTACATGGCCGGCATCTTCTCGCTGGGCATCCAGATCGGCTGCCAGCAGAGCTTCATGGCTCTGGGTCAGGCCAAGGTCAGCCTGCTGCTGGCCTGCCTGCGCAAGCTGATCCTGCTGATCCCCCTCATCTTCATCCTGCCCCATGTGGTCTCTGACCCCGTGTTCGGCGTGTTCCTCGCCGAGCCCGTCAGCGATATCCTCGCTGCCACGGTCACCGCCATCACCTTCTTCTCCCGGTTCAATAAGATCCTGGATAAGGGCGCAGGCAAAGTGTAAAGCCCGAATACCCATCTCCTGATACGCAAAAACCGCCCCGGCATCTCGCCGGAGCGGTTTTTTGTTGCGTAAAATTACTGGTTGGCAAGCAGAACGGCCAGCACGGCCTTCTGGACGTGGAGGCGGTTCTCGGCTTCGGTGAAGATCTCGTCGGCGTGGTCCTCAAAGACGGCCGTGGAGATCTCCTCGCCGCGGTGGGCGGGCAGGCAGTGGAGGAGCATGGCATCGGGCTTTGCCTCTGCCATCAGCTTCCCGGTGACCTGGAAGCCCGCGAAGTCCCGCAGGCGGCGCTCGCTTTCCGGGGTGCCGGGGGCGGTGTTCCATGCGGCAGTCACCACCACGTCGGCGTCCTTCACGCCCTCTGCCGGGTCCGTCAGGAGATGGAACTTCTCGCCATACTTGTGGGCGAACATCACCACATCGGCGGCGGGGCGGTAGCCCTGGGGACAGACACAGGTGACGTTCATCCCGGCCAGCAGGCCGCCTGCGATCAGGCTGTTGGCCATGCTGCAGCCGTCGCCAATGAAGCAGAGCTTCTGGCCCTCCAGCGCGCCGCGGCGCTCCCGGATGGTCATCAGGTCCGCCAGCACCTGACAGGGGTGGGCGTAGTCCGTCAGGCCGTTGATGACGGGCACCCCGGCCAGCTCGGCGAACTCTTCCAGATCCCGCTGGCGGTAGGTGCGCCAGACCACACAGTCATAATAGCGGCCCAGCACCCGGGCGGTGTCCTTCAGGGGCTCGCCCCGGCCGGACTGCAGCTCGGTGGCGGCGTTCATGTAGTTGCCCAGGCCCCCCAGCTGGTACACACCCACCTCAAAGCTGGTGCGGGTGCGGGTGGAGTTCTTGGAGAACATCAGCGCCACCGTCCTGCCCTTGAGCAGGGGCGGGGTCTGGCCTGCCTTCTGCCTGGCCTTGAGGTCATCTGCCACATCCAGGATGTGGGTCAGCTCGGCGGGGGTGAGGTCGCTCATTTTCAGCAGATGTTTCATGCCTGTTCCTCCGGAGACTTCTGGGCCATCTCGCTCAGCACCTCGTTCAGGATGCCGAGGGCCTTTTCCACATCATGGGCGGTCAGGGTCAAAGGGGGCAGCAGGCGCAGGCGGGTCTTGGCCGTCAGCACCAGCAGGCCCTTCTCCCGGCAGGCGGCCAGCACGTCGGCCGCCTGGATGCCGCCGAAGAACTCGATGCCCACCATCAGGCCGATGCCGGAAATGCTCTTGACCATGGGCAGCTTGGCCAGCCCCGCGCGGAGCTGCGCGGCCCGCTCGTTGACATTTGCCAGGAACGAGGCGTCCAGACGATCCACCACCACATTGGCACCGGCACAGACCACCGGGTTGCCGCCGAAGGTCGAGCCGTGGGTGCCGGGGCCCATCCCGGCGGCGGTCTTTTCGTTCAGCAGCACGGCACCGATGGGCAGGCCGCCGCCCAGACCCTTGGCCAGGGTGACGATGTCGGGCTTCAGGTTGTAGTGCTCGCAGCACAGGAAATTGCCGGTGCGGCCCACGCCGGTCTGCACCTCGTCCACGATGAGGATCAGGTCCTTTTCATCGCAGAGGGCGCGGACGGCCTGCACATACTCGGGGTCCAGCGCCATGACGCCGCCTTCGCCCTGGATCAGCTCCAGCATCACGGCGCAGGTGTGGCGGTCCACCAGCTCCTTCAGGGCTTCGAGATCCCCGGCAGGGGTGTAGACGAAGCCTTCGTTGAAGGGTCCGAAGTAGTTGTGGAACACCTCCTGACCGGTGGCGGTCAGGGTGGCAATGGTGCGGCCGTGGAAGCTGTTGACCAGCGTGATGACGGTATCGCGGCCCTTGCCGTAGTGATCAAAGCTGTACTTCCGGGCCGCCTTGATGGCACCCTCGTTGGCTTCGGCGCCGGAATTGCCGAAGAACACCTTGCTCATCCCGGTGCGCTTGCACAGCTTCTTGGCCAGCTTGCCGCAGGGGGCGGTGTAGTACAGGTTGGAGGTATGCTGCAGCTTGTGAGCCTGCTCGGAAACAGCCTCGGCCCAGGTCAGGTCGCAGTAGCCCAGACTGTTGACGCCGATGCCGCTGGTGAAATCCAGATATTTCTGGCCCTCCGGGCCTTCGGCGTAGAGGCCGTGGCCCTTTTCCAGCACGATGGGGTTGCGGCCGTAGGTATGCAGGACATATTCGCTGTCCCGCTTGATGACTTTTTCGGAATCCATGTGTGGTGTACCTCCTGTTGACTTTTTTCTATTATAAAGTCTTTCTGCCGTTTCAGCAACCCTTATTCCTGATGGCTGCGGCGGTAGAAACGGGTACCGGAGCCGCGGTTGGAGAACAGCTCCAGCAGGATGGAGTGGGGCACACGGCCATCGATGATGACCGCTTCGTGGACGCCCTGATAGATGGCATCGGCCATGCCGCCGATCTTGGGGATCATGCCGCCCGCAATGATCCCGGCGGACTTGTAGCCCTCGATCTCGGAGACCTCCACCTCGGGGATGAGGGTGGTCTCGTCGTCCTTGTCCCGCAGCAGGCCCGCGATATCGGTCATGGAGACCAGCTTCTCGGCCTTGAGGGCAATGGCGATCTGGGCGGCGGCGGTATCGGCGTTGACGTTATAAGCCTGGCCCAGGTCGTCCATGCCCACGGTGGCGATGACGGGGATATAGCCGCCGTCCAGCAGGTTGGAGATCAGGGTGGGGTCCACATGGACGATCTCGCCCACATGGCCCAGCTGGGGGTCCAGCTCGGTGCAGCGGAGCATCTGGCCGTCCATGCCGCACAGGCC
>CAKSZU010000040.1 GCA_934526125.1 uncultured Faecalibacterium sp.
CCGCCGGTAACAATGATTGCGTACATTTGT
The DNA here is from genome assembly GCA_934526125.1 of uncultured Faecalibacterium sp. GTDB lineage: Bacteria > Bacillota > Clostridia > Oscillospirales > Ruminococcaceae > Faecalibacterium. Next base: position 31 of record CAKSZU010000040.1, read on the forward strand.
TTCATTCCTTTTCGTTGTACTCGCTGGTCGTAAAGGCAGGCCCTCACGGGGCCATTTGCGGTGCCCACACCAAGCGGCTAGAATAGTATAGCAGAAAAACGTCCGCTTTGCAAGCGTTTTCGGGCATTCTTTCAAAGTTTTTTGTCTTTTTCTTCTGCCTGTTTATCATCCAGCTCCGCCTTCACCGCATCGTTCCAGGCGGCGGTCTTTGCCACGAACTCGGCACGGGGGGCGGAGGCGGGCAGGGTGCTGTCCTGTCCGGCAGGGACTGCGGGGGCCTTCGCCTTCTTCATCCGGGCGCGGTTCTCACTGTTGAGGGCCAGCGGCACCATCAGGGGCTTGTCCTTGTATTTCTTCGTCAGGATGATCTCCGCGATGACGCCGCCCACAACGGCCGCGGCCGCCACCAGCTGGGACACCCGCAGGCCGATGCTGGGCACCAGCAGCAGGCTGTCCGTGCGGAGTGCTTCGATCCAGAACCGCCCGGCACCGTACCAGATGAGGTACCGCAGGGCGATGTCGCCCGCAAATTTCCGCTTCTTGATGTACCGCACCAGCAGGAACAGCCCCACGAAGCACCAGATGCTCTCATATAAGAAGGTGGGATGCACCGGCAGGTTGGGGTCGATGGTCACGCCCTTGGGCACAGTGACCACGCTGCTTGTGAGGTAATCGTGGGTGGCCTGGCTGTACATGCCCCAGGGCAGGGTGGTGTTGCAGCCGAAGGCCTCCTGGTTGAAGAAGTTGCCCCAGCGGCCGCAGCCCTGCCCGATGAGGAAGCCCATGGCCGCCAGATCGAACATGGGCAGCATGGGGACTTTCCGCCACTTGCAGGCCAGACCGCCGAACAGAAAGGCTCCGATGATGCCGCCGTAGATGGCAAGACCGCCGTCCCGGATGGCAAACACATCGGCAAGGCTGTGGTACTCGTAGGGCGAAAGGGCCACATAATAGAGCCGGGCGCACAGGATGCCCATGACCACGCCGATCAGGATCACATCCACCATGGCGTCGGCATCCACGCCGAACTCCACCCCGTGGCGGAAGGCGAACACCAGCGCCAGACACATGCCCGCGGCAATGCAGACCCCGTACCAGTAAATGTTCATGCCCCCAATGGAAAAGGCCACGCGGTTGAGTTCAAAGCTCAGCCCCAGCCCCGGGAACTGTACCAGATTCGTCATTCTGTTTCCTCCTCATCGTCCGTTTCTTCCCCGGCCGTGCCGTCCGGCCGGATATCCATGACGGCCATCCGCTCCTCGCTCAGGATGTTCTGCAGCGCGGCGTCGGCATCTTCTGCCGTCAGGGAAGCCAGCGCCGTGATCTGCTGGGCCACCGTCTGGCCGCTGAGGGCAAAGTCCGCCATCTGGCTGGCCGAGTCCTCCACGTTTTCCAGATTTTCGATCAGCTGGCCGTATTTTTCGTTCTTGCAGAGGGTGAAGATCTCCCGGTCCACGCCCTCGGCCCGGACCCGCCGGATCTCATCCAGCAGCAGCTGCCGCACCGTGTCGGGCACATCGCTCTCGCCGGTGAACAGGATGCAGCAGCAGCCGTCCACCCGCAGCACTTCCCCGCCGAAGCCGGGGTTGGTCAGGCCCTCATCGTAGAGTTTCCGGTAAAGAGGCGACATCCCGCCGCAGATGCAGCAGAGGATCAGGTCATACAGCATCTCGCTGCGCAGGTCGTCCGGCGGCAGGGGCTGCTCCTTGAAGCCGATGCCGAAGCAGGGCTTGGATACCGGCATGGTGATGGTCTTATGATCGGCGGCAAGGGTCATGGGCTCTTCTGCCCAGAGCCGCTGTACCCGGCTGACCGGGCGCGGTCCCATCAGGCCGTGGCGCTCGCAGGCGGCCAGGATCTGCTCCATGCTGGTGTTGCCGGCCGCGGCCAGCACCATGTTGTTGGGGGCGTAGAAGGCCCTGCAGCAGTCGTAGAGCATCTCCGGGGTGATCTTTGCAATGCTCTCCACCGTGCCCGCGATGTCGCTGCGGATGGGGTGGCTGTGGTACAGGCACTCGCACAGGCCGGTGATCAGCCGCCAGTCGGCGCTGTCATCGTACATCTTGATCTCCTGCCCGATGATCCCCTGTTCCTTGGCAATGGTCTGCCCGGTAAAATAGGGGTGCCCCACCATCCCCAGCAGCACGTCCAGACTCTCGTCCAGCTGCTCGGTGGCGGTGAAGAGGTAGCAGGTGCGGTCGAAGCTGGTAAAGGCGTTGGCGTTGGCCCCCGTCTTAGCGAATTTGGCAAAGGCATCGCCGTCCTCATCCTCGAACATCTTGTGTTCCAGAAAATGCGCCACACCGGCCGGCAGATGCACTTCCCTGCCCTGGACCCGGAAATCCCGGTCGATGGAGCCGAAGCGGGTGGCGTAGATCACATGAGTGCCGGAATAGCCCGGCATGGGCCGCACCAGAACGGTCAGCCCCGAGGGAAGCACCCGCCACTCATCGGCGGCGGCTTCGGTCAGGGCGCGGTTCGCAGAAGCTTCAGGCATGGGCGTTCTCCTCCTCCCGAGTCAGAAGGCAGCTGACCGACAGGGACAGCTGCCGCAGAATGGCGCGGACCTCCTCTTTTGTCACCGCCAGCAGCGCCGCGCGGGCGTCCTCCGGCGTCTGGACGGGGCCGCCCCGCAGCACTTCCATGTAATACCAGGTCTCGATGCCGCCCAGAGTGTCCTCGATGCCCGCCATCCCGCTGAGCAGCGAGCGGCGGCAGTCCTCCAGTTCCTCGTCGGTGATGGGCCCGTCGCAGAGGCCGGCCAGCTCCTTCAGGATGGCCTGCTCGGCCCGGGCGGCATCGGCGTGTTCCACGCCGCTGTTGACCGCCATGCTGCCGGTAAAGCTCTGGAAGGACGACGAGCAGTAATAGCACAGGTGATCCCGCTCCCGCACGTTCAGGAACAGGCGGCTGGTCACACTGCCGCCGTACAGGGCCATGGCAAGGCGGACCGCCGCCATCTGCTCCGGCTGCATGGGGGTGCCCAGGGTAAACAGCATACAGAGCTTGGCCTGCACGGTGTCGAAGCGCTCCACCCGGCGCACCGGCTCCTGCCGGGGCATGGCCAGATTTTCCGTCAGGGGCAGCGGGGCGCGGTCGATGTGCGCAAGCTCTGCCAGCAGAGCGCGGCACACCTGTTCGGTCTCGGCCTCCCCGCAGCCCAGCACCAGCAGTTCGATCTGGGCGGTGCGGAGCATTTCGCGGTAGGCATCCGTCAGCATTTCCGGCGTCAGGGCGTCCACTTCTTCCAGATAGCCCTCCTGCCGGATGCCGGCGGGGCTGTCCCCGAAGAACTCCCGGTTGGCCTGCCGCTGGCAGTAGATCCGCTTTTCGTTGATCTCGTCCTCCAGCGCCTTTTTCAGCATCTGCTTCTCGATGGCCACGGCCTCCGGGTCAAACACCCCGTCCGCAAAGGCCGGATGAAAGGCCGTGCCCAGCGCCAGAGCCGCATACTCCCGGGTCAGGGCCTCCCCTTCCAGCGCAAACCGGTCCTTGATGCCGGTGGCGCTGACGCAGAGGTTGTGGTTGGCCCCCAGCGGACGGGCGTCCACCGTCAGGTCGGCCCCATAGAGACGGGCCAGTTTCTTGGTCATCCGGGTCATATCCGGACAGTCGGCATAGCCCCGCTCCATCAGATACGGCAGCAGGGCATGGGCCGTGGCAGTCTGCCGCCGGGCCGGGAACGCAAAATGGATGCTGATCCGGCAGCGGTTGAATTTCTGCGCCGGGTCCCAGGAAAGATGGACCCCGGGCGCGATCTCGGTTCGTTTCAACAGTCGTTCTCCTTCGATCTATCGTCAGGTTTTGGCACGTTCCAGTGCCAGGAATTCTTCCAGCGAAAGGCCGGATGCCCGGATGACGAGGGCGTTGTCCACCCCCACATACCGCCAGTGCCAGGGCTGGTACACCATGCCGGTGGCGGCCTGATGTTCCTCCGGCCAGCGGAGGATGAAGCCGTACTCGGCCGCATAGGCCGTCAGCCACTCGTAGGCGCGGGTGTCTGCAAAGGCGGTGGTCTTTTCTCCGCAGTCCGGGCTGAGGATGTCGGCCCCGTAGCCGGCGGCCTGTTCGCTGGCCATTGCCTGGGGCTGGACGCTGACGGCCCGGGCCGCGGCGTCCTCTTCGGAAAGCCCTTTGCTCCGGTAACCTTCCAGACAGGCATCGTAGGCGGCCTGCCGGGCGGCGGTATCCTGATACCCCGTCACGAGGGTCAGGGTGACCCCGTCGGCAGCGGCCGCCTGCACCATGCTGCGGAACTGCTCCGCCGCCTCCGCTTCCAGCTGCTCGCCGGTGGCGTCGTCTGCCACGGCCAGCACGAGCGAAGGCTCTGCTTCCAGCGGCAGGTTCCGGTTCACCAGCACCAGCCGGGGGTCCGAAAGTTCCACTCCTTCGCCGCTGTCCTCATAGGCCCGGGCCGTAAAGGCCTCCGGCCCGGCAAGCAGAGCGTGGGCCCGGGGCAGAAGCCACAGGATGCCGCTGGTCATCAGGGCGACGGCGGCCCCGCAGGCCGCCAGCAGGATCGCCCAGTTCCGCGCCAGCCGCAGACAGCGCCGGATCTTCCACTCCCGCCGGGTCATCCGCCGCCGGGGGGCTTGCTTTTTCTGGTTCATGGATCATGTTCCCTTCTCACTTCAGTCCGCAGTGCACAGCCGCAGCGCACCGCGCAATACATTGTTTTATTATACTCTTCTTTGCGCATGGTGTAAACGGCAGGGATTGTTAAAAAACTGTGTCCGCCCCGGGCGGCGAAATTCTTTTTGCTGTCCGCGGCAAAAAACAGTTGACAAATCCGGACCGATTTGCTAAACTATACAGGAAGTTTGCAGGGTTAGCTCATCCGGTAGAGCGACTGCTTCCCAAGCAGTAGGCGGCGGGTTCGAGTCCCGTATCCTGCTCCAGAAAACAGCGGCAGAACGTGTCTTTTGGACGGTTCTGCCGCTTCTTTTTTGTTTTTGGGCCGAAAGAATGCGGGATCTCCCCAAAAATGGGGACATCGAAAACATCTTATATGAGGGTATGCTCAAAAATGAGCAGCCCCCTGCCCCGGCTGCGGCAAACGCGGCAAAAATCGCAAATGCGATCCTTGCGATGAAGATATCGCAAACGTCGCTGTTTCTGGTTCTGGTTCTGCTTCTGGTTCTGCTTCTGGTTCTGCTTCTGGTTCTGATACTGCTTCTGGTTCTGGTTCTGCTTCTGCAGAAGAGACAGAGGCCGCTGCCGCGTCCCGCTCCCCCGCATCTCTGTTCACTCTTGCATTTTCTTCCGGTTGCTTTATAATAAGTAGGAACGATCACAAAGCCGGAAAGGATTCGCCATGATCTTTGTACCTTTACTGCATTATTTCAAGTGCAAGAACACATACAGCGGCAACGAGCTGGGGATGCGCTACCGCATCACGCCGGGCAAGCGGAGCGTCCCTGCCCCGGAGGGCGGCGATGCCGCGGCGGAGGAGGCCATCCTGACGGTGGACCTCTGGCCGGACCCCTGGACGCTGGATAAGACCGACCCGGCGCTGCGGCGGCAGGAGGTGTTCCCCCTGACGGAGGAAGGCCGCCTTGCGGTCAGCCGGTATCTGGAGGACAGTTTCAAGGCCGATCCGGACCGCTGGAAGCAGCAGCCCTCCATCCTGGACTGCGAACCCTGGGCCCCGCCTGCCCCGGAACCGGACGACACTGCCGAAAGCTGAGGGAACCGCACCATGATCTACCGACTGAAAGAACTCAAAGGCGACACCATCGCGGTGCCGCAGCTGGTGTTTGCCAAGCTTGGCATTGCCGAGGAGTACAACGTGCGGGTGGCCCTGTATGTGCTGGCCACCGGCATCACCGACCCCGAAAAACTCTGCGAAGACCTGAAGCTCCGCAGCAGGATGACCGCCGAGAGCGCCCTGGCCTTCTGGGCCGGTGCCGGGCTGCTGGAACGGTACGAGGAGAACAGCGCCCCGGGCGGCGAGCCCACAGCCCCTGCCCCCATGACCTGGGCCGAGATCGCTGCCGCTTCCCGCACCGACCCCATGATCTCCAGCCTCATCGACTGCGCCCAGACCAGCTTCGCCCGTCCCCTGACCCACGGCGAGATGGAGAAGCTGGTCCACTTCTACCTGCAGGAGGGCTACTCCCCCGAGGCGGTGATGCTCTGCGTGGCCTATGTGGCCAGCAGGGGCAAGCGCACCATGGGTGCCGTCAGCCACGAGCTGAAAGTCTGGCGGGCCGAGGGCGTGGAGACCGGCGAGCAGGCCGATGCCCATCTGCAGCTGCTGGCCCTCCGGGCGCAGCGGGAGCAGTACGTCTGCGGCCTGCTGGGCCTGACCGACAGCGACCTGACCCTGGGGGGCCGCAAGGCCATCGCCCGGTGGTACGAGGTCTACGGCTACGACGACGCCATGGTGCAGGAGGCCGCCATCCAGGCCGGGCCCAAGCGGGACCTGTGGTACTGGAACAGCATCCTCAAGACCTGGAACGCCAAGGGGCTGCGCACCGTCCACGACGTGCGGGGCCCGGTGGCCGGAGCGGGTGCCAGCCGGAACATCCGGGTGGACCGCCCCGAACCCAGCGGGAACGATTTCCTCAAGAACGCCGTCCGCCGCCGTCCGCTGCGGAAGAAAACCGACGAGACCAACACATAAGGAGCTTTTATGCGTACCAGACAGGAACTTTATCAGGACGCCATGCGCACGGTCGCCCTGCGGCGGCAGTCCGCCCGGGCCAACGCCGAGGATGCCCGGGCCGAGGCGGAAGCCGCCATCCCTGCCCTGCGCCATGCCGAGGACGAGGTGCGGGTGCGGGGCATCCGGTGCGCACTGGCCGGGGCTTCCGGCAAGGACCGCACCGAGGCAGCCGCCGCTCTGGCACAGGCCAGACAGGCCCTCACCGACCTGCTGGCCGCCAGCGGCCGCCCTGCCGATGCACTGGAACCCCGGTTCACCTGCCCGAAGTGTCAGGACACCGGCAGCTTTGAGGGGCACACCTGCACCTGCGTCCACAAACTGATGCAGAAACTCCGCCGGGAGGAGATCGAGGCGCTGTCCAGCCTGTCCGTTTCCAGCTTCGACACCATGGAGCTGCGCTACTACCCCAACACTCAGGACGACAAGCTGGGCGAGCCGGTGCGCAGCTACATGGGCAGCCTGCTGGCCGAGCTGCGCAGCTACGCCGAGGAGTTCGACCACAACAGCGAGAGCCTGATGCTCTTCGGCAACGCCGGACTGGGCAAGACCCACGCGGCCCTGGCCATTGCGGGCATCGTGCTGCAGAAGGATTACGACGTCATCTATGTTTCCAGCCCCGATTTCTTCGGGCGGCTGGAATCTCTGCACTTCGGCTCCGACCCCTCCGGCGAGGAGGAGACCCTGCTGCACACCGCCGCTTCCGCCGACCTGCTGATCCTGGACGACCTGGGGTCTGAGTTCAGCTCCAGCTTCCTCATCAGCACCCTGTACAGTCTGCTGAACAACCGTCTGGGGGCTAAGCTGCCCACCATCGTCACCACCAATATCACCGACGGTGCCCTGCTGGAAAAGCTCTACACCGAAAAGATCTCCAGCCGTCTGTCCTCCTTTGTGCCCTGCCTCTTTGTCGGGCAGGACATCCGGGGGCTGAAGGCGGAGGAAGGGTAAGCACCGCAGGCCTCCCCGCAGGGGATGCCGCGGCCGATCATCCACGAGACCGACGAGACCGAAAGGAGAATGTGTTATGGAATTCCGGGACAAGCCCATGCAGAATCTGGTCCGCATCAAGGACAAGGACATCTGCAAAAACGTACAGGAGCTGCTGCTGGACGGCGAGGAGATCGTAGGAGCCTACAAGACCGTACGGGATCAGGCCGTGTTCACCACCCACCGCATCTTTCTGGTGGATATGCAGGGTGTCACCGGCACCCGGCAGGAGATCTTCGTCCTGCCCTACCGGAAGATCCTGCACTTCGGCATCAAGACGGCCGGCTTCGGCGACCCGCTCCAGACTTCGGAGCTGACGGTCTGCTTTGCCGACGAACACGAGGCAAAGTTCGGCTTCATCGGGCAGGAAGAGCTGCTGGCCGTCGCCCGGGCCATCAGCCGCTGCATCCTGTAAAAAAGAAAAACGCGCAAAACGCCCGTCCCGGCTTCTGACCCCGGGGCGGGCGTTCTGCGTTGCTGTATCGCAAGGCAGGAAACCAGCGCGAACGAAGCTTCATGTCTGCGATATGCAAACCAACGATGTTGCCGAGGCATTCAAGAGTTGGTTTGCAATAATATGCGAAAAAAGGAGAATCGCTAAGGGATCAGCAGGCTGCGCGGTCGCGGCGGCCGGCTTCCAGCATGTAGTGCAGGAACCCGGTGACGTCGGCGGGGTCGGTGACCGAGATGTCAAAGCCCTTTGCCGGGGCGCCCATCATCTGGAGCAGCTCGGTGGCGGCCGTGTCCTTCTTCAGGTCACAGGTCTCGCCATTGTTCAGGTGCAGCAGCACACTGCCGCGGCTTGCGGCCACCTGCTGCATGAAACGGTCTTTATCAAGATACTGGATACGAAGCATAAAAATACCTCCTACAACTGAATTTGTTTATTTTGAGTGCGCTGTCCTGCGGGTCAGCTGCTCGTGCATGAGGACCATCAAAGCCAGCAGGCAGAGCAGGTAGACCGGGAAAAGCGCAGGGGTGACATTGTTGGCGATCAGGCCGAAGAGGGGCGGCATGAGCAGATTGCCTACATAGGCGCTGGCCATCTGGATGTCGATGACGGCCTGGGAGCGCTCGGCCCCGAAATGGTTCGGCGTGGAGTGGATGATGCTGGGGTAGATGGGCGCACAGCCCAGCCCCACCAGCACAAGGCCCGCAAGGCTCAGCACCCGGGGCCCGGGCAGCAGCAGCGCCGCCACACCCACGGCCAGGATGCCCTGGCCCAGACGGATCATCTGCGTGTCGTTGAGCTTCAGGGTGACGAAGCCGCAGAAGCCGCGCCCCGCCGTGATGCCCAGATAGAACAGGCCCGCAAAGGCGGCGGCGGTGTCGGCGTCCACGCCTTTGGTCAGAGTCAGGTAGCTGCTGGCCCAGAGCCCCGCGGTGGTCTCGAGTGCGCCGTAGCAGAAGAAGCAGAGCATGACTTCCTTCGCGCCGGGGATGGCGATGACCTGCGGCAGGGTCAGGGGCTTTGCCGGGGTGCCGTCATCAGCTGCGGCAGCCGGGCGGCCCTTCCACAGGGGCAGGCTGAAGAAGAGGATGGCCGTGATGCCGACCTGGATCAGGGCCACGGTGCGGTAACCGCCGCTCCAGCCCCGGCCGCCGGTGAGGGCAGCGCTCATGATCATGGGGCTGAGGATGGTGCCCACGCCCCACATACAGTGCAGCCAGCTCATGTGGCGGCTCTCATAATGGAGGGCCACATAGTTGTTCAGGGCGGCATCCACGCTGCCGGCCCCCAGCCCGTAGGGCACGGCCCAGAGGCAGAGCATCCAGAACGCGCTGCTGACGGAGAACCCGAAGAGGGCCGCCGCCGTCAGGGCCACGCTGAGGGCTGTGACCTTCCCGGTGCCCAGCGCCCGGGTGAGCCGGTCGCTGCACAGGCTGGAAAGGATCGTCCCCGCTGAGATGATCATGGACAGGATCCCGGCGCAGGAGACCGGCACCCCCAGGGCCGGATAGAGGTTCGGCCAGGCAGACCCCAGCAGGGAATCCGGCAGCCCCAGGCTGATGAAAGCCAGATAGATGATCGGCAGAAGAAGCTGTGCCATGGGTTGTCATCCTCCCTTCCGGGTGTTATACTTGGTGTGTGCCTCTGGTAGAATAATACCACGAAACCGACACGATCGGTAGAACAAAAGCACCGGATTTATACAACAAATCCGGCTTCGTTAAAAAAGCTTCAAAGTTTTGCGGAAAGGAACTGTTCAATATGGCATATCAGACAGGCTGCGCCACCCATACAGCCATCGACATCGGGCTGGCCCCCCAGCGGGACATCCTTGCCTCGGCCGAGGGGCGCGAGCAGGTCCAGCACGGAAGTGCCCTGTTCCCCATCGCCTGCTACGCCGAGGGCCTGAAAAGCTACTCGGTGGCGTGGCACTGGCATGAGGAGTTCGAGTTCATCCTCGGGGTCAAAGGGCCGCTGATGGTGGACGTCAACAAGGCCCGGCTGACCCTGCGCACCGGGCAGGGCGTGTTCCTGAACGCCGGGGTCCTCCATGCGGTGGAACAGGCGCAGGAGGGCGACGCCCTGCTCCACTCCGGGGTGTTCCACCCCCGGCTCGTGGGCGGCATGGATACGGTGTTCTGGCAGAAGCTCATCCGCCCCCTGCAGCAGCCCGGTGCCCCGGCCTTTTTCCTGCTGGACGAGGCCGTGCCCTGGCAGCGGGAGGTGCTGACCTGCCTGCGGGAGGCCTGGCAGGAGGTGGCCGACGAGCCCTTCGACTACGAGAACCGGGTGCGGTATCACCTCTCGGCGGCGCTGCGGCTGCTGAGTACCCAGTGCGTGGGCGGCCGGACCAAGGTCTCGCAGCAGGAGCAGATCGCGGCCGAGCGGATGAAGCAGATGCTCCGCTTTGTGGAGGAACATTATGCCGAGGAGCTGACGGTGGAGCGGATCGCTGCCTGCGTGGCCCTCAGCGAGAGCGCCTGCCTGCGCAGCTTCCGGCAGCTGCTGGGCATCACCCCCATCCAGTACGTCAAGCAGTTCCGGGTGGAAAAGGCCGCCGAGCTGCTCCGCTCTACCCGGCTGCGCACCGGCGAGATCGGGGTCGAATGCGGCTTTTCGGACGGGAGCTATTTCATCAAGACTTTCCGGGAGATCAAGCACTGCACCCCGAAGGAATACCGGGAAAAATACTGTTTTTGAAAAAGGAGACATGAACATGAAACAGCAAAATCTGACCCAGGGGCCCATCACAAAGGGCATTCTGCTGTTTGCCCTGCCGCTGATGTTCGGCAACCTGCTCCAGCAGATGTACAACATCGCCGACACCTGGGTGGTGGGGCGGTTCCTGGGGGCGGACGCCCTGGCCGCGGTGGGCTCGGCCTACACCCTGATGACCTTCCTGACCTCGATCCTGCTGGGGCTCTGCATGGGCAGCGGGGCGGCGGTCTCCATGCAGTACGGCAGCGGCGAGGCCGACCGGATGCGCCAGAGCGTGTTCCAGTCCTTTGTGCTGATCGCCTGCATTGCGCTGGTACTCAATCTGCTGGTCTATCTGGGGCTGGACGGCATCCTCTGGGTGCTGCAGGTCCCCGGGGAGCTGCGGGGCCTGATGAAGGAGTACCTCTGCATCATCTTCCTGGGCATCGGGGCCACTTTCCTCTATAACTTCTTTGCAAACCTGCTGCGGGCCATCGGCAACTCGGTGGTGCCGCTGGTCTTTCTGGCTGTGTCGGCGGTGCTGAACGTGGCGCTGGATCTGGTCTGTGTGCTGGCGCTCGGCTGGGGCGTCCGGGGCGCAGCGGCCGCCACCGTCTTTTCCCAGTATGTCTCCGGCATCGGCATCGGTGTCTACACCCTCCTGCGCGAACCCCAGCTCTGCCCGAAGCGGGCCGACCTCCGGTGGGACCGGCAGAATCTGGCCGGGATCCTGAACCTCTCGGTCATGACCAGCGTCCAGCAGTCCATCATGAATTTCGGCATCCTGATGGTGCAGGGGCTGGTCAACAGCTTCGGCACCGTCATCATGGCAGCCTTTGCGGCGGCGGTGAAGATCGACTCTTTTGCCTACATGCCGGTGCAGGATTTCGGCAACGCCTTCTCCACCTATGTGGCCCAGAACTACGGTGCCGGGCAGTCCGACCGCATCCGGAAGGGCATCCGCAGCGCCGTGCTGACCAGCGCCGCCTTCTGCGTCCTCATCAGCCTTCTGGTCTGCACCTTTGCCCGGCCCCTGATGGGCATCTTCATTGACCCGTCCCAGACCGAGATCCTGGCCGCCGGGGTCCACTACCTCCGCATCGAGGGGGCCTGCTATGTAGGCATCGGCCTTTTGTTCCTGCTCTACGGCTATTACCGCGCCGTCAACCGCCCGGAGATGTCGGTCATCCTGACCATCGCCTCCCTCGGCACCCGGGTGGCTCTGGCCTATCTGCTCTCCGCCACCGCCCTGGGCGTCACCGGCATCTGGGTCAGCGTCCCCATCGGCTGGGCCCTCGCCGACTGCATCGGCGTGGGGTATTATTATTATCTGAAGCAGAAAAATCAGCCTGCCTGAGCGGCCGCTCTGGCTTTCCCCCGCCTCCCCCTCGCCTTTTGCGGTGGGATGTGCTATACTGGGCAGGAAAACGAATCCACCGGGAAATGAGGTTTGAACCATGGAGATCATCATCCAACAGGCAATTCTACACGTGCTGGACACCACGATGGACGCGCCGGTACTCAGCGGCGGCGGCATGGAGCTGACGGCGGAAAAAACCGCCTACCTCCAGAACCATATCGAGAAGCTGCTGGCCAGCGACGACATCCGCCAATGCCGTCCCCTGCCGGACTCGGCGTTCCGCAATGAGCTGGAACAGAACCACGATTTCGTGGACCTGTCCTGCCGCATCGCAGGGGTGCTGTTCGATTATATGCACGCCCACACCACCATCCCCGGGGCCGACCTTGCCGTGGTGGATTTCACCCGCGATGGTGCCCCCTGGCTTGGCATCCTGAAGCTGAACTATAAAAACGGCTACACCCACTACACTGAAACGGTGGAGGGTGCCCCGGTCAATTCCATCATCCAGCAGCGGGCCTGCCTGCCCACCCAGAGCGGCAAGGTGGAGGAGGGCGCGCTGGTCAACCTGACCGACTACTCCATGCGCCTGCTGGAAAAGAAGTACGACATCGACGGCCACAAGGAGTTCTACCTGTCCACGGTGGTGTTCCAGTACACCCAGGCCGAACCGGAAAAGAAAAAGCTGCAGGCCATCCAGGAGGCTGCAGCTCAGGCTGTGAAAGATACGTATGAGGACGAGCCCCACGCCGACGCGCAGGTGGCCATGCTGATCGCAAACCAGGCCGCCGACAACGACAATCAGGTGTCGGTGGAGCAGGTGCGCCGCCAGCTGGCCGAGGAGTACCCTCTGGCCGCTGTCCCCTTCGATGACTATGTGGAAAAGAGCGATGTGCTGGACACGGCCCAGGAGCCCGTCACCGTGACCCCGGCCCGCATCCGCCGGATGGAGAGCCGGAGCATCCGCACGGCCAACGGCATCGAGGTGAAAATCCCCACCGAGCTGCTGAACTCCGACTCCGAGGTGGAGTTTCTCCACGACCCGGACGGCAGTGTTTCGCTGCTGATCAAGAACGTGATCCTGTAAGGGCTCACAGCACCCGTTCCAGCGTTTCCATCAGAACATCCACATCAATGGATTTTGCCACGTGGCCGTTCATCCCGGCAAAAAGCCTCAAATTTCGCAACAAAACGCCCCCGGACCATGGAGAGAACAGGTCCGGGGGTTCTATCGTCCGCTTGTTCAGCGATTCAGCTGCTTGTTCCGGTACATATCCCGGTCAGCCTTGTGGTAAGCATCGGTATAATCAAAGGGCCCTTCGGTGACGGTGTGGTAGCCGAAGGCCACATCCAGCCGGAGACGGTCATCGCTCTTCCGGGCAAGTTCTGCCTGGATCTTCGCGATCAGGGCTTCGGCCTGCTGCGCGGAGCAGTGGCTGCAGACCATGGCAAACTCGTCCCCGCCCAGCCGCACGGGGTTCTTCTTGATCTGGAAATACCCGGGACCGTCATCCCGCGGCACTTCGCTGATGTATTCGATCCCCTGACCGGTGGCCAGGATCTTCCGGTCCTGCTCATAATAAAAGCGGCCCCGTCCCGGTTTTCCGGTCGGTCCGTATCTGCGGCAGTTACTCGTTTTTATGTTTTTTCCGTTTTGTTACTCTGCAGAATTGAGCCGTTCTTTGTGGTATTGCAGCGTGTACAGCTGATAGTAGCGTCCGTGCTGTGCCAGCAGCTGCTGGTGGGTGCCCTGCTCCAGGATCCTGCCATGGGAGAGCACGATGATGTTGTCGGCGTGCTGGATGGTGGACAGCCGGTGCGCCACGATGAGCATGGTGCCCACCGAGCGCATCTTCTCCAGCGAATCCTGGATCAGCAGCTCGGTCTCGGTGTCGATGTTGGCGGTAGCCTCGTCCAGGATCATCACGCTGGGCTTATGGATGATGGTGCGGGCAAAGCTGAGCAGCTGGCGCTGCCCGGCCGAGAAGTTGTTGCCCCGCTCCCGCACTTCCTCGTCCAGACCGTGGTCCAGCTTGTCGATGAAGCGGTCGGCGTTGACGTAGCGGCAGACCTGCAGGATCTCCTCGTCGGAGATGTTTTCCTCCCGCAGGACGATGTTGGAGCGGATGGTGCCCGAGAAGAGGAACACATCCTGCAGCATCTGGCCGAAGTGCTTCCGGAGCGAAGAGATCTTGATCTTCCGGATGTCGATGCCGTCAATGAGGATCTCGCCCTTCTGGAACTCGTAGTTGCGGCAGATCAGGGAGAGGATGGTACTCTTGCCGGAGCCGGTGGAGCCCACGAAGGCCACGGTCTGGCGGGGGTCCACATGGAAGGAGACGCCCTGCAGCACCCACTCGCCGGGGATGTAGCTGAACCAGACATCCCGGAACTCGATCTCGCCCTTCACCTCGTCCAGTTCGATGGCGTCGGGGGCGTCCGTCATCTTCGGCCGGATGTCCATGATGGAGAACACCTTCTCGGAAGAGGCCATTGCCGACTGCAGCCAGTTGAACTGCTCGGCCAGGTTCTGGATGGGGGTGAAGAACTTGGAGATATACATATAAAAGGTGACGATGGTGCCGCTGGAAATGGTCTGCCCCAGGAAGGTGACGTGGTTCAGGTGGCCCATGCCGCCCAGATAGAACAGGCAGAGGATCGAGCTGATGTACAGCATATACACCAGCGGGCGGAACACGCTGAACACGAAGATCTGCTCCTGATTGGCCCGGGCAAGGGCACGGCTCTTCTTCCGGAAGGCCTCCATCTTCTCATCCTCCCGGCCGAAGATCTGGGTGACCTTGATGCCGGACAGGTTCTCAGACAGGTAGGTGTTGATGTCGGTGGTGGCGTCCTTGAGCTTGCGGTTGGCGCGGCGGGAGAATTTGCGGAAGATGATGGTGAAAATGACGACGAAGGGCACAAAGCAGAGTACCATCAGGGTCAGCTCGTAGTTCAGGCAGAGCATCGCCGCCAGAATGCCCAGAATGACGAAGCAGTTCTTGGCCAGCTGGACCAGCAGATTGGTGAACATCATGGAGATGGCGTTGGTGTCGTTGGTCACGCGGGTGACCAGCTTGCCCACGGGGATCTCGTTCAGCTGCTCGTGGGAAAGGGACTCGATGTGGCGGAACAGGTCCTCACGCAGATCGGAAATGATGCGCTGGCCCACCCGCTGCAGGATGACGGCCTGCAGGTAGGTGCTGACCATGGAGAACACCAGCACTCCCGCATAGACCGCCACCGCGCCGAACAGGGCGTTCAGGGTGAAATCGCCCACCACCAGCTCCTCGATGGCACCCACGATGATGGGGGACACGATGTCGTAGGCGACGGAAAAAAGCATCAGAAAGCCCACGAGGATGAATTTGCCCAGATACGGTCTTGCATACCGGGCCAGACGGCGCAGGATCTCGCCGTCCTCCATGTTGCGCTCGAAGCCCATGGCGGTCTTTTTGTCCTTGACGGCGGCATAGGCTGCCGCCAGCAGGGCAGTGATGACGCCGATGACAGCGCCCACCAGCACAAGCGGATTCAGGTTCATCATGCGTTCTCCCCTCCCGTCTCATCTTCCAGCCGCTGCAGGTCCACCATCCGGCGGTACTCGGGGCAGGAGGCATACAGTTCCTCATGCGGGCCAACGGCTTCCACCCGGCCCTCCTCCAGGAACACGATCTTGTCCAGCTGCTCCACCGTGGAGATGCGGTGGGCGATGAGCAGGGTGGTCTTCCCTGCCCGGCTGGCCTTCAGGTTTTCGAGGATGATCTTTTCGGTGCGGGTATCCACCGCCGAGACCGAGTCGTCCAGGATCAGGATGGGGGCATCCTTCAGCAGGGCGCGGGCAATGGAGATGCGCTGCTTCTGGCCGCCGGAGACGGTGACGCCCCGCTCGCCCAGAACGGTCTCGTAGCCGTCCTTGAAGTCCACGATGTTGTCCCGCACGTCGGCAAGGCTGGCCGCCTGCTCGATCTGCTCCGGGGTGGCATCGTCCACGCCGAAGGCGATGTTGTGGGCGATGGTGTCCGAGAACAGGAAGTTGTCCTGGGGCACATAGGCGCAGGCATTGCGCACCGAGTGGATGGAAAGGCTGTTCACATCCCTGCCGTCCACAAACAGGGTACCGTCCGGCACATTATAGGTGCGCAGCAGCAGGTCCACCAGCGCGGTCTTGCCTGCACCGGTCTTGCCCACGATGCCCACGCTCTCGCCGGGATGCACCGTGAAGGAGACGTCCCGCAGCACGTCGTATTCGCCGTCCGGGTAGCGGAAGCTCAGATGGCGGAACTCGATGCCGCCCTTCGGGTCGGTCAGATCCGGCACACCGGGGCGGTCGGCCACGTCGATGGGGGCATCCAGCAGCTCGGTGATCCGGTTGAGGGAGGCCTTGCCGCGGCTCGTCTTTTCGATCAGCATGGACACGGCCATGATGGGCCAGACGATGGCCTCGAAGTAGCCGATGTACTCCACCAGCTGTCCGGCATTGAACCGGCCCTGATAGACCAGGAAGCCGCCATAGCCCAGGATGACGCAGATGACCGACTCCACGAACAGGGTCACCAGCACCTCCAGCAGGGTGGCGATTCTGGTGTAGGTGACGTTGATCTCCTCGTTGTCCTTGTTCAGCTTCCGGAAAGCCTGCAGCTCCTTGTACTCCTTGACAAAGGCCTTGATGACCGCGATGCCGGAGAAGTTCTCCTGCGCAAAGTCCGACAGGTCCGAGAAGGCCTGCTGCCGCTCCTCCCAGCGCTTTGTCATCACCTTGCCCATCAGGGTGCCGATGATGAACATGATCAGGGCCGGGATCAGAGCCAGCAGGGTCAGCCGCATGTCCATGCTCCACATCTTATAAAGGGCCAGCAGGCCAAGGGTCAGGGCGTCGAAGAACATCAGCACACCGTCTCCGAAACACTCCTGAATGGTGTCCAGATCGTTGGTGTACAGGCTCATCAGGTTGCCCACCTTGTTGACCTGATAGTACTGCTGGGACAGCTGACGGCTGTGGTCGAACATCCGCTCCCGCAGATCCGCCGTGACCCGCACCGCCGAGCCGAAAAAGCAGACACGCCACAGAAAGCGGCCCACCACCATCAGCACCACGATCCAGATCATGGGCAGACAGATCTGCTGCAGCAGCACCTCTCTGGTAAAGGGCAGCGTTTCGCCCTTTACCACCACCTGCCCCAGGTTGACCCCGTTGATGACCAGCCGGTACAGCCGGGGGATCAGCAGCTGGATGTAGTCCACGGTCAGCAGCGCCAGCAGGCCCAGCAGCAGCACCGGCCCCTGCCGGAGGTAGTAGCGATTGATGTACTTGCCGAAGATCACTGAGAGTTTCCCTCCTTTTCCGTTCGCAAAAAATGTTGTGCGAAAAAAGCCACCGCATCACAGTTGATGCAGTGGCTTTTCGTCTGGAGCGGCCGACGAGGCTCGAACTCGCTACCTCCACCTTGGCAAGGTGGCGCTCTACCAGATGAGCTACGGCCGCATATTCGGTGCATTTGTCCCTGCACCATTAGGATGAGCGACCCGGATCGGGCTCGAACCGACGACCCCCAGCGTGACAGGCTGGTGCTCTAACCAACTGAGCTACCGGGCC
>CAKSZU010000041.1 GCA_934526125.1 uncultured Faecalibacterium sp.
TCCGGCTCGGATGCCATCCTGCTGGATGTCACCACCGGCACCGGTGCCTTCATGAAGACCGTGGACCAGAGCATCGAGCTGGCCAAGCTGATGGTGGCCATCGGCACCCACCACGGCCGCAACGTGGCCGCCATGATCACCGACATGGACACCCCGCTGGGCCATAACATCGGCAACAGCCTCGAGGTCATGGAGAGCATGGACGTGCTCAAGGGCCGCGGCCCCGCCGACCTGACCGAGGTCTGCCTGCAGCTGGCTTCGAATATGCTGGTGCTGGCAGGCAAGGGAACCCCGGCTGAGTGCCGCGCCATGGCCGAGGCCGTCATCGCCGACGGCTCCGCCTTTGCCAAGTGCAAGGAGATGTTCGCGGCCCAGGGCGGCGACACCCGCGTCCTGGACGATTACAGCCTGTTTGCCCAGCCCGCCGCCCATTTCGAGCTGCTGGCCGAGCAGGACGGCTACATCACCGCCAACGACGCCGAGAAGATCGGTTCTGCCAGTGTCCTGCTGGGCGCCGGCCGCCAGAAGAAGGGCGACCCGCTGGACCTTGCCGCCGGCATCGTCCTGCACAAAAAGCGCGGCGACTACGTCCATAAGGGCGACAGCCTTGCCACCTTCTACGGCGCTGCCGATAAGTTCGACGCTGCCGCCGCCGAGTACCGCAGCGGCCTTGCCTACGGCTCCGAAAAGCCCGCCGAAACCCCGCTGGTCTACGCCCTCGTCACCAAGGACGGCGTGGAACGGTACTGAGCGCCCCAGACCCACAGATCATGCAAAAAGAGACCCGCAGGCCGTGGCTTGCGGGTCTCTTGCTTTGTTTATGGGGCTGTTCAGAAGGTGACAACGAGGTCTTTTGCGGGGGCTTTGATGTCAATGGTCTGGTGGATGATCTGTCCGTTGGCATCGGTGTAGGCGGCGGTGAGCTGGTAGTTTCCGCGCTTTGCTTTGAGGGAGAAGCTGCCGTTCTCGTCGGCGGTGGTCTGCTCCACCACCTTGCCGTCCTGCAGCAGGGAGATCTTTGCCCCGGGCAGGGCAGTGTGGTCGGCCAGCTCGGCCTTGCCCTGCACCTCCACCGGCATGCTCAGCACGACACCGGCCGTAATGGCCGCCGCAGCGGCACCGGCACCCACCAGCAGCAGGGCACCGGCTCCGCTTCCGTCACCGTCACCACTGCCTCCGGAACTGCCGTCAGAACCAGTGTCACCACCAGAAGGCGAGCCACCGGGGTTGGGGTTGACGGGGGAGTCATCAAAGGTATAGCTGCCAGCAGCGACCACATAGACCATATCAAGGTCTGTAATACCAGAGCCACTCTTGGTGCGGAAGGTTTGCTGGTATTCCTCGGAAGATGCACAGAACTGATTGATATAGATAAGGTTCTGCGGGGCCAGAGGGGCGGAGTCTGACCTGCTGACGATAACAGCATAGTTCACACCCGGGGTCAGGCCAATAAAGGAGGCGGCATAACTGTTGCTGCCGCTGGCGGTGGTGTCCGCAGCGGTGATGATGCTGTTTTCTTCGGAAGAAGAGTCAGGTGTAGCAGTGGGGAGGATGTCGCCATCGGAACAGTGAATGGTGGCGGAAGCAAGAGGATCATTGCCATTATCAATAGATAATGTATGCCATTGCATGATGTTTCCGTCATAATAAACATCTGCAAGGTTAGTACAACGAGAGAAAGCATGACTTTCTACTGTCTTCATGCTCGCGGGTAATCTGACTTTTTCCAACGAGACACAGCCATTAAACGTGCCGGAAGGTAATACTGTTATTTGACTCATAATATCAGCATGAGTCAATCCTGTTCGCTGGAAAACGCAATTTCCCATATTAGTAACGCTTTGCGGAAGTGTAATGCTCTGTAATTTGACACAACCACTGAAGGCGGAATTAGCGATTAATTCCAGACCATTAGTAAGCAGAACGCTTTCCAGATTAGAACAACCGGTAAATGCATCATTTTCAATTGTTTTTACGGTAGAGGCAATTTCAATTTCTGTCAATGCGGGACAATTGCTGAAGGCGTACTGTCCGATTTTTGTCACGCCAGCTTTTACTACCAGCTTTTGAGCAGTATCCCATTCTTCAGGTTGGAATCTGGAAAAATCATAACCATAATCATACATCTCACCGTTGCCGGAAATAGTCAATACATTAGCCTCAGTTAGTTGCCAACTGAGATTTTCACCACACTTTCCAGAGGATTTTATATTGCCTCTATAGTTGATAGAGGCCGAACGGAGTCTATCATTGTATAAGTCTATTTCAATTTTGCTCCATTGTTCAGAATTTCCTTCGTAGTTGACTGTTTTTACACCGCAACCGTTAAAAGCGGATTGACCTATTGATGTTACGCTTTCAGGAATCTCAATTTCAATCAATGAGGTACAAGCATTAAAAAGGGCAACTTCAATTTTAGAAATACCGAAAGGGAGGCTTATACTTGTTAGACCACTGCCATTAAAGGCACCTCGTTTTAACGTGGATATATTTGCAGGTAGATCAATTTGCTTTAGAGAAGTACAAAAATTAAATGCGTAGGTTCCAATACTAGTGATACTATCTGGAAGAGAAATTTTACTGAGTTTACGGCAACCTGCAAATGCATAGTCCCCAATTGTGGTTACACCGTCGCCTATTTCAATAGTGGTTGCTTGAGTCCAAATTTGTGGAGACTGAACACCATCACTGGATACATCGAAATCAGTCATTGCCCCGGAACCATAGACTAACAAGGTGTAATCCTTTTTTAGTTTCCATGTCACATGGCGTCCGCAAGTACCAGATGCCAACTCATCATCATTCGTTTTGAGAGTGATATTCATAGAATGATCTTCCAAGGTGAAATCGGCAAAATAATGCGTATCTTCTATAGTTGCAGAAGCGGTATAATGGCCCGCTTCAAGATAGACTGTGGCAGTGTATTTTTGATTAAATTGAATAGAGAGATTCTCGGTGTCTTTGTCAGTACGGCAAATAGTAGCGGTTGCATTGGGGGCATTTGCCTCAGGCAAAGTGAGAATTACACGGTACTTTACGTGTGGGCAGTCGCCAACGCCAAAGTCATGAAAATCTGGTGCCGCATATATAGAACCGATTTCCCAGTTGGTAACAGGTATGGATACTTTAGGGTGGAAGAAAAGAAATTTTAAGCCGATGCCAAAGGTGATTTTGAAGTTTAAATCTCCTGTGTAGCAGGTGGTGCAGGCGTGAATTTTTTCGGAACCACTTTCGAGGTCACCGTGTTTCATAGAACCTGTAAGCTCAAATCCTGCTTCAGCTTGTAATTCGAGAGATACCAGTTCGAGCTTATTAGCTAGTGCAACTTTTGCTTTAGGACACAAGTCAAGGCCAACATAGATAGTTCCTTCGAGTTTGAAGTCGGTTTCAGTTGTCGGTGCAGTACAAAGATTTTGGGTGCCGGTCAATTTACTGTACTTGAAGCCGATGGTTTGAGAGCGCGTGGTCTCAATCATGGCCTTTCCTGTTGCTGAAAAAACAACTTTTGGCGCAATTCCAACCGAGAAAACGCCTGAAATTGGAACGCTTAACTCCTTTAAATTCAGAGTTTTATATTTTACGGCACCAGTTAGTGAAATTTTAATGGACTCTGTTGTCGGCATCGAAAAGGAAAAAGACTCTTTCCCATCCTTCAAATTAAACGATAACTTGACTTTGATTTTAATAGATACTGTACCATCAAGAGAATGACTTGTGCTCCAGCCAGAGTCATCTCCACCATCGCCACCATCATCGCCTTTTAAGTCATCGGAGGAAATTTTAAATGTATGACTGAACTCTTTTGTGGAATTGTAGTCGTTAGTTTCATCTAAACCAGACGCTAATCCTTCGTAAGAAACGCCACTATCTCCGGTTGCTTCATCAACCATGAAATCTTCGCTATTGGCAGAACCGCTCAATTTGACAATGTCAAAAACTTCATCCAGATCAAGAGAATCATCGCCATGCAAGATTACTGAATTGCCGGACTGGTTAATTGATTTTATCTTGACAATCATGACAGTTCCTTCGGCATATGGATAGACAATAATGTCCCCGGATTTTAATGAGAGAAACTGGTCATCTGCATTTTCAATTTGATAAATCAAATTCTCATTATCATCTTCGACTACTGCGTTTCGGGTGGGTGTTGAGGAGCCTCGAATCAACTTTACACCATTCCGTGTGACGGCAAAATTTGTGTTTTTGTTTTCGTCAAAATTGACGGAACGACTTTTGGGAAAATCATCGATTGTAGCGGTTTCCAAATCTACAATATCTTCTGTATTAGAATCATCAGTATACTCTTTACAAAGCGGTGCATGTTCTGCTGTATCAAGCAGGTAGCACTTTACCGTGTAATATTCGGGAATTGTGCCGCTGATTGCAACAGTCGCCGTGCTGCTACCGGTATTTTCGACCATTGCAGGAGCATATGCGGTGCCGCTGGCGACCATTTCTTCTGCGGAGTCGTCAGTATAGATGGAAACAACGATATCCGCATCAGTCGTTGATACATATTCCACCGTAGCAGTGTTGCCAGAGACAGACACACCGATAATGCGGTTGCTGGAAGTGTCGTTCTGCTCGTTGATACTGTTCACCAGCAGCTTGCCGAAGCCGTCGGTAGCTTCCATCGTGACATCAGAAGTGTCTACAGTGGGCTGTGATGTTTCCGAGAGATATTGTCCCTGTAACAAAGGGTCAGAATTGATGGCCTGAATGGTATCAGCATCCAGAGTTGGGGTGGATGTGTTCTGCGCCGCAGCAGAGACATTCGGAGAGACAACGGTGTCCGGGCTGTCCGCAAAGGCGCTGAAAGGTACAATGCTGACGATCATGGAGAAGGTCAGCAAAGCCGCAAGAAGCCTTTTCATGGTGGAGATTCCTTTCCTGTCTGTTGTGGGCGGAGCCAGTGGTTGTCAGCCGCTGATCTGCCCGAATTTTGACCGGCAAAGCCGGAGCGAACCAAAGCGTCAGAAATTCTTATTGATATAATCGTTGAGCTGCTGGATGGTGTTGTAGGTGGTCAGAAAGCTGTTGAGCATGGAGCTGGTGGAAGAGAAGATGCGGGCCATGAAGTTGAGTACCTTGCTGACCTTGCCGACGTTGTCCAGAAAAAGCTCGAAGCCTTCCGCCTCGGCACCGCCAAGGATGCAGGCGGATTCCTCGGCAGTCAGCCGGGTGCAGGAGGCAGGGAAAATCAATTTGTCGTTCATGATAGGATTCCTTTCACAAAAATCAGCCGTACAGCACGAACAGGGTCACCAGCATGGTCCCCGCCACCAGAATGGTCCCGGCGTGGGCCTTGAGGCTGAAGCCGTTGTTCAGGGCGGCCGTCTGGGCGGGGGGTGCGGTCTGGGTCTGGGACGTCTGACGGTCGCTCAGCGGGAGCCAGTGGGCATAAATGGTCGTGTCTGCGCCGAACTCGGTGTTCAGCGTGATCTTGTCGCCCTCCAGTGTGTCGGTGTACCAGCCCTCGAAACGGTAGCCGGTCATCGTCGGTTCCGGCAGGCTGGACAGCTTGCCGGAAGCGGTGGTGGTGGCGATCACGGGGATGCCGGTGCCGCCGCCGGTCTCAAAGTAGATGGTGAAGCTGCCGCTTGCAAACGCCGCCGGACAGAGCAGCGCGGCCGCAAGGACCAGCAGCAGGACCGCCGCAAAAACCCTTCGTTTCATAGATCCTCCTTGTAATGTGATCCCATTGCTCCGGGAAAAATGCTCCAGGAACAATTTTATGATTTTTCTTATTATAACACTGCAGCGGGGAGAATTCAAAATAATTTTCCGCCCCGGCGCTGCCGCCTGCGGCCGGAACGCAAAAAAATCCCCCGGGCGGTGACCGCTCGGGGGATCCTTGATGGTGGAGGCGATGGGAGTCGAACCCATGTCCGAAAGGAGTTCAGTGCAGGTGTCTCCGGGTGCAGGCGATCTACAACATTCCCGCCGCGCCACGCCGATCGTCAGGCTAGCGCATTGGTAGCTTCATGAGTTCCTGCCGGTCCGCAAAGCTTAGGTCCGTTCAGGTGCTGTGTCTAAAGGACGCCCCGGCCCCACACGACACAAGAGTGGGCGGAACGCGCAGCACTCAGGCTGCGAGCAACTGATAATTATTGTTGTCAGTTAATTTTTTTGGAGGAGTTATAGAGCAGTTCCCCCGCTGCTACCCGCTGCCCAGACCTCGCTCCCCCCGTCGAAACCTTTACGCCCCCATGAACACACGCGGAATGCGTGTGGGGAAACTGTGTTTTCCGGGGCAGGATCGCTGCCTGTGGAATCAATAATATGTGCCGTTGGACTTGACGGCCCGGTCGATGGAGCGCTTGGCGTCGCGCTGGGCGGCGTCAGCCCGCTTGTCGTAGAGCTTTTTGCCCTTGCACAGGCCCACTTCCATCTTAACACGGCCATGCTTGAAGTAGAGCGAAAGGGGAACCAGGGTGTAGCCCTGCAGCTTGCACTGCTGGTGCAGCCGCCGGATCTCGCTCTTGTGGGCCAGCAGACGCCGCACCCGCATGGGGTCCTGATTGAAGATGTTGCCGTGGTCGTAGGGGGTGATGTGCATCCCCTTGACCAGAAGCTCGCCGTCCTCGATATCGACCCAGCTGTCCTTCAGGTTGACGCCGCCGGCCCGCAGACTCTTGACCTCCGTGCCCTTCAGCTCAACACCGGTCTCCAGCGCTTCCAGAACGAAGTATTCGTGGCGCGCTTCCCGGTTGGTGGCGATGTTCTTCGTCGCCGGACGTTCCTTGACAGGTGCCATCTGCGCGCCTCCTTTCGTTCTTCCGGAATCGTTACGTTATTATATCATATTTTCACGGATTTTCAAGGCCGTTTTTTGAAGAAACTGTAAATCTTCTCAAAAAGAGAGGGGGATCACAGCTTCTTGTAACCGGCGGGCTCGTCGTCGGCGCAGCGGCGCTCCATTAAAAAGGTATCCAGCCAGCGGCCGTGGCAGTCCCGGGCGATCCGCTCCCGGCGGCCTACCAGACGGAACCCGCACTTCAGGTGCAGCCCTTTCGAAGGGGTGTTGTCCTGCAGGACTGTGGACTGCAGGGTCCAGTAACCGGCCTGCTCGGCCTCCCGGCAGAGGGCGGTGAGGAGGTGATACCCCAGCCCCCGGCCCCGGAACTGCTCGCCCACATAGATGCTGATCTCGGCCACGCCGCGGTAGCACCAGCGGGGGTCCACCCGGTGCAGGGCGGCCCACCCGGCCACCACTCCGTCATCCAGCACCACAAGGCGGCACTCCTTTGTATGGGAGGCGTCCCATGCGGCGTAGGGCGGGCAGGTGGTCTGGAAGGTGGCATGCTCGGTGGCGATGCCCTCCAGATAGATTTTTGAAACGGACGTCCAGTCCTCCGGCGTCATGGGCCGGACCGTGATCTCACTCATACCTTTTCCCGATTTCCCGATTCCCTGATTTTCCGATTTCTACGGACCGGGCCGCAATGCGCCGGTCCCCCTCAATGCGTATGTAAAAGCTCCGGTTCCAGTATAACAGAACCGGGCCGGAAGTACAATGCGGAAACGCGGGCTAACCGCCGGAAGAATGGCTTTGACAATACCGTTGGTTGTGATACAATAGAGCCAGCTTATCCGCAGCGGACCCGCAGGGATTTATTATACCCCCCTTTTGGACAAAATGCAATCCGCCGAAACGACAAAACGAAAAGGAACCCTGAATGTGAGGAAGATGAAACGTGTTTTCTGCCTGCTGGCGGCGCTGCTGCTGGTGCTGGCACTCCCGGCGGGGGCGGTATCGTCCGCCGGGCTGACCATTACCCCCGAGACCACCATGGAACAGCTGCGGAGCGACCCGGACGTGGCGGGTTCCGGGATCTGGACCTATCAGCAGGCCATCGCCGACCCCTCCACCCCGGCCGCCGGAACGACGCTGGGGGAGTATGTGGGCAACATGGCGCAGGACTGCGCCGCCGCCATGGACTACCTGACCGACTGCTACCGTCAGGGCCGACAGGTGACCTATAAGGTCTACATGGCGGAGGAGATCGCCGCCGAGGCCAACCGGAACGAGGTGGAGCTGTATTATTTTCCCTCTCACACCGAAAAGACGAAATATGTGGTGGTGATGTCCGGCAACGTGCTGAACAAGACCTCCAACCTCTCCGAGGGATATGCCACGGCCTGGCAGCTCCATGAGCTGGGGTACACCGTCTTTGTGCTGCGGTACCGGGTGTTCCAGAAGGCGTCGAACAACGCTCCTCTGGACGATCTGGGCAACGCCATCCGGTACATCACCGACCACGCGGCGGAGTTCGGGGTGCAGACGGAGGATTACGCCCTGCTGGGCTATTCCTCCGGCGGCCATCTGGCAGGGCTGTTCGGCTCCGAGGAGTACGGCTGCCGGAACTACGGCGTCCCCAAGCCGGGGGCCCTGCTGCTGTGGTATCCGGCCCAGCGCCCGGTGCTGACCCGTACTCTGAAGGAGCATCACATCCCTTATAAGGAAGTTATCTACCGGCGGGCCACCCACGGCGTGGGCACCGGCATCAACACCGATGCCGAGGGCTGGATCAACGACGCCGTGGCCTTCTGGGAAGAGCAGACTGCCTGAACAACGCAGGAAACAAGAAAAGCGAGGGACTGAGAAGATGAAACGACAGGGAAGAGCGCTGTTTTTCACCTTCTTTCTGCTGCTGGCACTGGCACTGCCTGCCTTTGCCGCTGGGGAGAAGGGCGAGGCCAACATCACGCCGCAGACCACCATGAAAGAGCTGCGGGAGAACCCAAGCATTCAGGGGTCGGGGATCTACACCTATGTTTATGTGTGGGAACGGGATTGCGGACTGCTGAAAGATAGCAAGGACAATGATACCCTCCGCTCTGTGATCGGAGCCGAATCGGTGGACAGCTGCGTTGCGGGAATGAATTTCCTCATCGACACCTATAACGCAGGGATCCAGACAACGTACAAGTTGTATACCCCGGAGGAGATCGCAGAGGAAAAATCGCGGGATCATGTGGAACTGTACTATTTCCCGGCAGATCGTCCAAATGCAAAATTTGCTGTGGTGCTGTCCGGAAATGCACTGTTTTACAGCGGTGAAATGCGCGGCGGTGTCTCGACCGCATGGGAGCTGCACCAGAAGGGATACGCTGTGTTTGCCCTGCGCTACCGCATCGGCGGCGAGGCAGAGAACAATGCCCCGCTGGAAGACCTTGGCCGTGCGCTGCAGCTGATCGTTGCCAATGCAGAAACATTTGGTGTACAGACAGAAAACTATGCCCTGCTCGGTTATTCCTCGGGTGGGCAGATCGCAGGTGTCTTCGGCAGCAAGGAGCTTGGCTATGGCCGGTATGGTGTTCCGAAGCCGGGGGTGATGCTTCTGGCTTATCCGATCAATAATTTCTTTGAAGCAAAGCCCGTCTACCACTGGCTGCTGGACCCCTATGCAGAGGACCTGCACTATTATGACTATAGCATCTCCGAATGCGTGACAGCGGAGTATCCGCCGACCTATTTCTGGTATGGACTGGATGATATCCTGCTGATGGCATTTGATTACTACCAGCAGGGACCGACCCTTCAGAAAGCCCTGGCCGCCAATGGTGTGCCTTATCGTGAAAGTGTTTACCGTCACGCGCCTCACGGGATCGGCATCGGAAAAGGCACCGATGCCGAGGGCTGGATCAACGACGCCGCGGCCTTCTGGGAAGAGCAGACGGCAGCATAAAAACAGAACGACCAACAGGGAAAGGAAGCGCATTACGATGAACGATCAGAACGAGTGGTTCCGCAGCCTGAATGCAGGCCTGCCGGACGATGTGGAGCGGCTGAAGGCGGCGGGATACTACCGGGAAGCCATTGCACGGATCGAGGACTATCTGGCCGAGGACTGGACACAGACCCAGAACAGCCCCCGCAGTCAGGGACTGGACCAGCCCGGCGGGGTCCTGCCGGAAAACCCGACGCCCCGCGGCGTGGATGCCCTGCGGGAAGCTCTGCTGGTGCAGAAGGAGATCCTGCGCCGCATCCCGGAGGAGTACTGTTACAACGAAGCGCAGGCCGTGGCCCGGATGCAGGGCCTTGTGCGGGATTTCACCGTGGAGGAATTCCGGCAGCTGGTCCGGGAGGGCCGGGTGGACTGGCGGTTCGTGGAGGGCGAAAAGCACTTCCTGGACCGCTTTGCCGAGACCCTGCTGGCCACCCATGCCGACCTTGCCGCCCGTCAGATCGACCCGCCGGTGCCGTCGGTGCTGGCCCGGGAGCGCCGCCGCCGGGTCCATGAACAGATGCAGCGGGAGGGGAAAGCCGAGGCCCGCATCACCCTGAAAACCAGTGCGGGGATGTCGGATGCGGCCTTTGAAAAGGCCCTTGCCGCGGCAAAGGCCGAGGGAAGAGACAGCGTCCATGTCCGGGCCTGGCTGCCGATCCCGGCAGACTGCCCGGCTCAGAGCGAGATCGAGCTGCAGAGCTTTACCGAAACACCGGCGCACATTGCTGCCCCGGACGCCCCCCAGCGCACCGTTTACTGGGAGGCCGACCTGACCGAAAACCGCCGGTTCGGGGTACAGTACCGCTACCGCACCACCGCCGTCTATGCAGACCCCATGGGCTTTGCCCCGGACCCGGTGCAGCCGGACTTCGATACCGGAGAGCGGGCTCCCCACATCGTGTTCACCCCCTTCCTGCGGGCGCTGGCCGCCCAGCTGACGGCGGGGGTCACCGACCCGGCGGAGAAAGCCCGCCGCATCTACGACTACGTCACTCTGAACGTCCGGTATCACTATCAGCCTGCCTACTTTGTGCAGGAGTGCCTGCCCGACCGCTGCGCACGGGACCGCCGGGGCGACTGCGGCATCATGGCCCTGACCTTCATCACCCTGTGCCGGATCGTCGGCATCCCCGCTCGGTGGCAGAGCGGCCTCTCGGTGTCGCCCTCCGGGGTCGGCTGCCACGACTGGGCCATGTTCTACATCGCGCCGAAGGGCTGGATGTACGCCGACTGTTCCTTCGGAGCCTCCATGGCCCGGCAGGGGGACGAGGAGCTGCGCCGCCACTACTTCGGCAGTCTGGACACCGGCCGGATGGTGGCCAACCGGGCCTTTGAAGCACCCTTTAACCCGCCCATGTGCGGTTTCCGCTCCGACCCTTACGACAACCAGTCCGGCGAATGCGAGGCGGACGGCATCGGCCTGTACGGGGAGGAACTGGACACCCGGAAAGAACTGATCGATTTCGAGGATTTATAAACAATGGAATTTTTAGCCGGATTGTACACCCTTCTGCTCGTCACCATCTGCCTGCTGCTGGCACTGGTACTCTGGCAGCTGAACCGCCCCCGGAAAGGGGGAGACAGCGAGGAGCTGAAACGCTGGATGGAGCAGCAGCTGGACGCGCAGGCGAAGGACTTTGCGGCAAAGCAGACGGCTCTGGCAGAGCGGAACGACGCCGCCATCCGTTCGGTCAGCGATGCACTGCAGACGGCGGTCCGGAGCATGAGCGCCACCCTTTCGCAGGGGCAGAACGGCCAGCAGCAGATCCTGACCCAGCGGCTGCAGAGTCTGGAAAACACGAACACCCAAAAGCTGGAAGAGCTGCGCCGCACCCTTGCCGACAGCATGAAGGCTCTGCAGGCCGAGAACACCAGCAAGCTGGACGAGATCCGCCATACCGTGGACGAGCAGCTGCAGGATGCACTGCAGAAGCGGGTCACCGAGAGCTTCAAGGCGGTCAACGACCAGCTGGAACAGGTCTATAAAGGTCTGGGCGAGATGCAGACCCTTGCCGCTGACGTGGGCGGCCTGAAGCAGGTGCTTTCCGGCGTCAAGACCCGCGGCATCCTGGGCGAGATCCAGCTGGGAGCCATCCTGGAAGAGATCCTGGCTCCCGAACAGTACGACACCAACGTGGCCACCATCCCGGGCAGCACCCAGCGGGTGGAGTATGCTATCAAGATGCCAGGTGCGGACGGCGGCACCGTCTGGCTGCCCATCGACTCCAAGTTCCCCGGCGACACCTACGCCCACCTGCAGGACGCTCAGGCCTCCGGCGACGCCCAGGCCGTGGCCAATGCCCGCCATGCGCTGGAACTGGTACTCCGCAGCGAGGCCAAGGATATTCGGGAAAAATACGTGGAGCCGCCCTATACCACGGCGTTCGGCATCCTGTTCCTGCCCTTTGAGGGCCTGTATGCCGAGGTGGTGAACGCAGGCCTGCTGGAAGTGCTGCAGCGGGACTATCAGGTGAACATCGCAGGCCCCAGCACCATGGCCGCCCTGCTCAACAGCCTGCAGATGGGCTTCCGCACCCTTGCCATCCAGAAGCGCTCCGGCGAGGTCTGGCAGCTGCTGGGTGCCGTCAAGACCGAGTTCGACAAGTTCGGGCAGGGCCTGACCAAGATGCAGCAGCGCCTGCGCCAGACCGACGAAGAGCTGGACAACCTCATCGGCGTCCGCAGCCGGGCTATCAACCGGAAACTGCGCAGCGTCCAGAGCCTCGACGACGCCAGCGCCGCCGCCCTGCTGGAGCTGGATGTGGAAAGCCGGGACGCCGGTCAGCTTCTCCGGTGACGGCTTGCCCTCTCCGTCTTTGCTTCGCAAATCCACCTCTCCCGAAGGGAGAGGCTATTGCGGCCCGGCCTTCAGCGGCTGCTGGCCCCGTAGATGTGTTGGCTCTCCCTTTGGGAGAGCTGGCAAAGCCGTAAGGCTTTGACTGAGAGGGCTTGCTGTTTCCCGGCACCGCTGCCTTGCAATGCCTGCGGTGTTGTGATATAATAAGAACTGTTCTCATTAAAACCCTGCCGCACTGTCGGCACATCATAAAAAGGAGACCGGACGATATGAGCGTGAAAAACATCAGCAAGGCCATTCTGGGCGTGGGTGTGGATGATACCACCATCGACCTGTTTGAGAGCCAGTACCCGGTGCCCACCGGCGTCAGCTACAACTCCTATGTGATCCTGGATGAAAAGACCGCCATCCTCGACACGGTGGACAGCCGTGCCACCGAGCCCTGGCTGGCCAACCTCACCGAGGCGCTGGCCGAACGGAAGCCGGACTATCTGGTGGTCTCCCACATGGAGCCGGACCACGGTGCCAACATTGCCCGTCTGGCGGCGCTTTACCCGGAGATGAAGGTGGTAGGCAACGCCAAGACGTTCCTCTATATGGACCAGTTCTTCGGGGCCGATGCCGTGGTGAAAGAGCGCCGCGTGACCGTGAAGGACGGCGAGAGCCTTTCGCTGGGCAGCCACACCCTGACCTTCGTGTTTGCCCCCATGGTCCACTGGCCGGAGGTCATGGTCAGCTATGAGAGCAGCGAGAAGGTGCTGTTCTCCGCCGACGGTTTCGGCCGGTTCGGTGCCGTGGCAAAGTTTGACGAAAAGGCCGACTGGGCCAGCGAGGCCCGCCGCTATTACCTGAACATCGTGGGCAAGTACGGCCCCCAGGTGCAGGCCCTGCTGAAGAAAGCTGCCGCGCTGGACATCGCCACCATCTGCCCGCTGCACGGCCCCGTTCTGACCGGCGACCTGAGCAAGTACCTCAACTACTACGACCTGTGGTCCAGCTATAAGGCTGAGGAGCCGGAAAAGATCCTGGTGGCAAGCGCTTCCATCCACGGCCACACCCGGGATGCCGCCCACACCATGGCTGAGAAGCTCCGTGCCATGGGCGCAAAGGTCGTGGAGATGGACCTGACCCGCACCGATGTCTCCTACGCTGTGACCGAAGCCTTCCGCTGCGGCAAGATCGTGCTGGCCTGCGCCACCTACGACGGTTTCCTGTTCCCCCCGATGGAGAACCTGCTGACCCACCTCAAGACCAAGAACTTCCAGAGCCGCACCATCGGCCTGATGGAGAACGGCACCTGGGCCCCCATGGCCGCAAAGCTGATGCGCGCCGAGCTGGAGGGCATGAAGAACATCACCGTCTGCGATGCCGTCGTCACCATCCGCTCCGCTGCCAACGCCGCCGCCGAGGCCCAGATGGATGCTCTGGCCGACGAGCTGCTGAGCAAGTAAAGGGAGGCGTATCGGAATGTTCCGACCGATGCGGAGAAAGAGCCGCGCCCTCCCGGACGAAGCCGCAAAGCAGCTGCTCGGGCAGTCCCGCCGGGGCGTACTGGCGGTCAACGGCGATGACGGCTACCCCTTTGCCATCCCGGTGAACTATTTCTACGACGAAGCGCAGGGGAAAATTTACTTCCACGGCGCAAAGAGCGGACACAAGGTGGATGCCCTGAACAAGAGTGACAAAGTCTGCTTTACCGTCTACGGCAACGAGCATACCGCGCCGGGCGAGTGGGCACCCTATGTCCAGAGTACTGTGGTGTTCGGCCGGTGCCGCCTGATCAAGGATGCCGCCCTCACCGAAGCCCGTGTGCGGGAGCTGGCGCAGAAATATTACCCCACCGAAGCGGAGGTGGAGGAAGAGATGGCAAAATCTCTCCCCGCCGCCCAGCTGTATGAGATCACCATCGAACACCTGACCGGGAAACAGATCCAGGAAAAATAACCGAACCAACAGAAAATCCCCCACTTTCGTGGGGGATTTTCTTGTTATCAGCCGCGCTTCCGGTGCAGGGCTACGGCGATGCCGCTCCCGGCAACCAGAACGCCCAGCAGGGCAAGGCCGGCACCGGCCTGCCCGAGGGCATCACCGACGGCACCCACCAGAGGACTTGCGGGGATCATCAGCAGACTGTAAGCCATGCCGTCCACGCTGATGAGGGTGGCCCGCTGGTCGCTGGGGATGATGTCGTTGAGCTTCTGGCTCTCATGGAGCAGCCAGACTTCCAGAGACCCTTCGATCAGCATACAGCCCAGGACCCCGGCCAGCGCAGGGGCGGCCCCTACCAGTACGCATCCGGTGCCGCAGAGCAGGGCGCAGAGGGCATAGAACCGGCGCAGGGAGCCGGGATGCACCCGGCGTCCCACTTCCGTGCCCAGCATGGTGGCAAGGCAGCCCAGCAGCAGGGGCAGAAACAGCCACTCGGTGCGCCAGCCCAGTTCCACGAGCCGCTGCTGCAGGAACATCTTGGTCAGGTAGGTGGGGACGCTGATGACGGCGCTGGACAGGATGAGCTTAGCCGCCAGCGGAGTGGTGCGCAGCGCCGCGATGCTGTCCCGCATCAGCGCGGCGAACCGTCCGGGCAGGCTGCGGAGGGTCTGCGCTTCCCGGTCGGCCTGCGCTTCGGTGACAATGGGCTCTTCCAGCAGCAGAGTGGCAACGGTGGAAGTGCCTTCCAGCGCGGCATTCAGCAGGTAAAACCCGGGAAAACTGAGGGTCCGGCTCAGCAGGCTGGCAAGGGACCCCAGCGACCCGGCCGCCATGGAGATCTGGGAGCTGTTGGCCGAGACCTGGATGTAGTCCTCTTCCCGGCCCGCCTGCTTCAGGCTGTCGTAGACCAGTGCGGAGTAGGTGCCGGAGAACATGGTGTTGGACAGGGCACACAGGCCCATGGCAAGGCAGATCAGAAAAATGTCCGGCGCAAAGGCCATCAGAAGGCTGTACAGAACCACCAGCACTCCGCCGAGGACGAGGGTCTTCTTGCGGCCCAGCAGGTCGGCGGCCATGCCGCTGGGTACTTCAAACAGCAGGCTGACGACGTGGTAAACGCTCTCGGCCAGGCCGATCTCAAACAGGGAAAATCCCCGGGCCGCCAGCAGCGCCACCCAGACCGCATCGGTGATGCGCAGGCCGGAAAAAAAGTTGCAGGTATAAATGCAGCCGAGCTGCTTTTTCAGGTTGAGTTTATGATCCATGGGAAACACCCTTTCGCCTTGTAATCATATGGAGCGGAATGGTGTGACCCTTTTTGGCGCAAAATAAAAGCGCCCCATAGCAAAGCTACGCGGCGCAAAAATCATGCTCCACGCTTTGCTGAAAGGTAAAAAAGGGTACACTTCGAGCCGGAAATGATCAGGGGTTTCCTTTTTTGAAGAAAACGCAGCCGTTCCAGCCCATATGGGTGTACCTCACTTTCAGTAAAACGTTGTTTTGACTATATCATATCCGGGACAGAATAGCAAGCAAAACCGAAAAACTTGCGCAAAAAAGGCTTCCCGGCTTGCAAAGCAGGAAAAAATGTGATAAGATGACTTGTGGTTATGAAACCTGAATATCTCGAAACGCAGCGACGGAGAGAGTACGCATACACCCACGGCAAAGAGAGAAGCTTCACCGGCTGAAAGGGCTTCCATGCGGGGATATGCCGAAGTTCGCTCCTGAGCGGCCTGCCCGAACGAACGGCTCGTTCCACTAGGACAGGACGGTGCGCCCCGTTACGGCGTTTGAGAGCCGCCCGGCTTCTTGTGTGCGGGCGGAAACCGGGTGGTACCGCGGAGCAGATGAATCCAGCTTCGTCCCTTTGTCCGGCCAGAGATGGCGCGGCAGGGGGACGGAGCTTTTTTGCTGTCTCCGCTTTGACAACACGAACTGAGAAGGAGAGAATTTCCATGCAAGCAATGATCGATGAGCTGGCCCGACAGGCCGCTGAAAGCCTTGGTCAGGTCTCTTCCAAGGAGACGCTGGCCTCGTTCTGGCAGGAATATCTGAGCAAGAACGGCAAGATCCCCGCCCTGATGAAGAACCTGCGCTCGGTGGCCCCTGAGGAGCGCCCCGCCATGGGCAAGATCATCAACGAACTGAAGCAGAAGGTGCAGGCGGATTACGATGCCGCCGCCGAGAAGGTGAAGGCCGCCGAGCTGGAGGCCCGCAACGCCGCCGAGACGGTGGATATCACTCTGCCCGCAAAGACCCGCCCCGTGGGCGGCCTGCATCCGCTGACCCTCATCACCAACCAGATCATCGACGTGTTCTCCGGGATGGGCTTTTCAGTGGGCAGCTTCCCGGAGATCGAGGATGACGACCACAACTTCACCCGCCTGAACGTGCCCAAGGATCACCCCGCCCGCGATATGCAGGATACCTTCTACCTGTCCGATGAGTTCCTGCTCCGCACCCAGACCTCCGGCGGCCAGATCCGCACCATGGACGTCCAGAAGCCGCCCATCAAGATCCTGATGCCCGGCCGCGTGTTCCGTTCGGACTCCGACGCCACCCACAGTCCCATGTTCCACCAGATGGAGGGTCTGGTGGTGGACAAGGGCATCACGCTGGCAGACCTGCAGGGCGCCCTGAACACCTTCGTGCAGAAGCTGTTCGGCAAGGATACCCGCACTCGTCTGCGTCCCTCTTACTTCCCCTTCACCGAGCCCAGCGTCGAGGTGGACGTCAGCTGCTTCGAGTGCGGCGGCAAGGGCTGCCCCCTGTGCAAGCACACCGGCTGGATCGAGGTCCTGGGCGGCGGTGTCGTCAACCGCAAGGTCCTGGAGAACTGCAACATTGACCCGGACGAGTACTCCGGTTTCGCCTTCGGCATCGGCATCGAGCGTATCGCCATGCTGAAGTACGGCATCAACAACATCGGCCTGATGTTCGAGAACAACCTGCAGTTCCTCAAGCAGTTCCACGAATA
>CAKSZU010000042.1 GCA_934526125.1 uncultured Faecalibacterium sp.
CTTTAGCTCAGTCGGTTAGAGCACCTGACTGTTAATCAGGGTGTCGCCTGTTCGAGTCAGGCAAGAGGCGCCAGAAAGCGGCGGGGAACACCTTGCCGCTTGTTTTTTTGAGCGGATGTTGTAACCAATTTGAGACGATTTTCACAAAATCTTCAAGAATTAACTATTTCTTAAAAAATGTCCTCTTGAAGAAGCTGTCATATTGTGGTATACTACACCCAAACCCTGGAAGATTTTTTCAAACCTCCGGGGCTTCTGAACCAGATCAAAGGGTAGGCGCTCCCTTCTTTTGATAGCAGCGGACCTCTGCTTTGCCCTGATTCTCCGCAGGGTGGGGCAAAGCAGAGGGCTATGCGCTGTTATAGACCGAAGGCGGTGTGCAGTAAAATACCTTTTTACTTTGTCATTTCCGCAGCAGAAAAACAGCTGCCCGCAGGGCGGCGGCAATCTGGGGCTTGTGCAAACGCGCACAGTGTGCTAGAATAAATGCTGTGGTTTTGAAATAGAATCTGTACATTGAAAGAGATCGTTTGCTTTTGGTTGTCGGTCTCTTGTAAAGGAAACATCGTATGCGTTATACCTATGTGCGGCAGCACGACACTACGGACTGCGCGGCCGCTTCGCTCGCAATGGTGTGCCTCCATTACAAAAAGGAAATCACCATCACCCGTCTGCGGGACATGATGGGAACCGACATGAAAGGCACAAACCTCATCGGCCTGCAGAAGGCTGCCAACGAGTTGGGCTTCAACACGGCGGCAGTCCGGGTGGACCGGGAGAACTTTTTAAGTGATTTCACTCTGCCCTGCATTGCGCAGGTCATCACCGATCAGGGCCTGGCCCACTTCGTGGTGGTGTTCAAAAAGACCACCATTAAGGACGATGATGCCCGCCGCAAGCATGTGGCACAGGAAGAGGAACGCAAGGCTGACCCCAAAAAGAAGTACAAGTGCAGGGACTATGTCGTCATCGGCGACCCGGCCAACGAACTGAAAAAGATCAGCCTTGATGAGTTCTATAAAAACTTCACTGGTGTGCTTCTGCTGCTCAACCCCACAGCGGAGTTCAAGGGCGGCACAGGCAAGCACAAGGTGGAGGGCAGGCAGGAAGCGAAAGAAGCCCGCAATCACATGCTGAAGCGGTTCGTCGACCTGCTGCTGCCCCAGAAAAAGCTATTCTTCTATGCGATCTTCAGTTCGGTGATCCTTACGATCATCGGCATCGTGTCCACGGTGTTCAACAAGGCACTGATGGACGAGGTGCTGCCATACGGACTGAAAAATCTGCTGGTCGCGCTGATCGTCGTGTTCAGTGTGGTGAATGTCACCAGTACGCTGATCTCCACGGTGCGCCAGTGGATCCTGATCTATCTGTCCATCAAGGTGGACATCCCGCTGATGCTGGGCTACTTCGACCACGTTTACCGTCTGCCGATGAAGTTCTTCGCATCACGCAAAACCGGCGAGATCACCACCCGCTACTCCGACGCCAGCACCATCAAGTCGGTGCTGACCAGCATGGCCATGAGCGTGGTCATGGATGTCGTGATGGCGGTGGCCACGGGCTTCGTCCTGTTCCGGATGAACTCCTCGCTGTTCTCCATTACGTTGTTTACCACCATCCTGAGCCTGCTGCTGGTCATCATCTTCAAGCAGCCGTACAAGCGGATCAATGAAGAGACCATGCAGCAATCGGCCGTCCTGAACAGCCAGATGATCGAGAGCCTGCGCGGCATCGAGACCATCAAGTGCAACGCAGGCGAGGAGCGGGAGCTGGAAGCCCTTGAGCGTGAATACATCAAGAGCCTGAAGATCAGCCTGCGCTCCAGTAAGATCAGCACCACCCAGTCCCTCATCAGCACCCTGATCACCACGGTGCTGACCATGGTGACCACCTATGTGGGCTATATGCAGGTGCTGAACGGTCAGCTGACGCTGGGCGGCTACATGGCCTTCAGCACACTGGCCGGCTACTTTACCTCCCCGGTGAGCGACCTGATCGGCATGCAGATGTCGATCCAGGAAGCCTCCATCTCCATGAAGCGCCTGACCGAGATCATGGACTATGAGTCGGAGCAGGACCCCGAGAAGGAGTACACCGAAATGGAAGCCATGGACGGCGACATCGAGTTCAAGGATGTCACCTTCCGCTACGGCAACCGCAGCCCGGCGCTGAACCACATCTCCTTCACCATCCCCAAGGGGAAGAAGGTGGCACTGGTGGGCCAGTCCGGTTCCGGCAAGTCCACCATCACCAAACTGCTGCTCAAGTACTATGAGCCGGAGAGCGGTGAGATCGATGTGGACGGCGTGAATCTGGACGAGTACAGCAACGCCTCCGTCCGCCGCTGCATTTCCTACGTCCCGCAGAACGTCGAGCTGTTCAGCAAGACGATCTTCGAGAATATCCGCATCTCCCGTCCGGAGGCGACTCTGGATCAGGTGCGGGAGGCCGCCAAGAAGGCGGACGCACATGAGTTTATCCGCAAGCTGCCGCTGCAGTACAACACCTATCTGGAAGAAGCCGGCAACGGACTTTCCGGCGGTGAGAAGCAGCGCATTGCGCTGGCCCGGGCTTTCTTGAAAGATTCCGGCCTGTACATCTTCGACGAGTCGACTTCCAGTCTGGACTTCGGTACCGAGAATGTCATCTTTGACATGATCTACAACCAGCTGGCCGACCGTTCGATGCTGATCGTGGCACACCGTCTGTCCACCATCCGCGACTGTGATCTGATCCTTGTGATGGATCACGGCGAGATCGTGGAGCGGGGCACCCACGACGAGCTGCTGGCAAAGCAGGGCAAGTATTACGAACTCTGGAGCCTGCAGCAGGGCATCTTCCGCCGCAAGAAGGACGAAGAGCCCGCCTCCGCAGCCCACGCCGCCATCGTGGAAGACGATGACGACGGCGAGGCCATTACCTACTAAGTTGCAGCCGGGTGCGCACCCGGTTACATAAATGATTTTCGGATGGTTGCGCAGCCGGAAGAAAATCGCTGAAATTGTTTTCAATCATTTGAAGGGAGTAATTCATTATGATGATGCCTGCAAACTACTCTGCTATCGCAGAGAACGAGATGACTTATGTCGTCGGCGGCGCCTCTTTCATCGAGGCTGTCGGTGCTGTTACCGCTCCTATCTGGGACGTTAACAATGTCAAGACCTTCTCCACCAACGTTGTTACCCTGATCGGCAACAAGTTCATGGGCGATCTGATCAACAACACTCTGGGCTACGTCTTCAGCGGCAACGCTACCAAGAAGGGCCTGGGCGCAAGCTTCGGCAAGGTTGTCGGCGCTGATGCTTGGAAGTCCAAGAACTACGGCGACGGCATTGCTACCGTCCTGGGCTCTGTTGCTGCTATCTACAACCTGGGCCGCGCTGATGTTGCTAACGCTGCTGGTTCTGCTAAGATCACCTACCCCAGCGATCCTTCTGTTACTCGCGTTGTTTTCGGCAAGCTGAACGCTGACGGCAAGTTTGAGCAGATCACTATTGGTGACTAATCAGATTTAATCTGAAACTATGAAGCGTTGAGAACACTGCACCGCCCTACCCAGTAGTGCGGGGCAGATCACAAGGCCTCGTTATGGTGTGCCAGGAGGCGTATGCCTCCTGGCACACCTTATTTTTATATCACTGCCCATGCGCCCTGCTTTTGTATTTTTACATGGCGGGGGCGGTGGGTGGTTGTGTGAGGTAGAAAGGGGAACCCTCTCAGGGGGAGCCCTCTCAGTCAAAAGCAGGCTTCCCGGGAGCGGCAAGCCCTCTCAGTCAAAACAGGCTCCCCGGGGGCGGCATGCCCTCTCAGTCAGAAGCGGCTCCCCGGGAGCGGCATGCCCTCTCAGTCACGGCTTCGCCGTGCCAGCTCTCCCAAAGGGAGAGCCGACGCATATCCAAGGGAAGCTGAAGCTGATGGTTAAGCTGGTGGAGGCTTCGGATTCAGCTGGAGCTGAAGGCCGGGCCGCAATAGGCTCCCCCTTTGGGGGAGCTGCTGAGCGCAGCGAAGCTGAGAGGGCATGCCGTTGACGGGGAGCCGCAGGAGCCCTCTCAGTCACGGCTTCGCCGTGCCAGCTCTCCCAAAGGGAGAGCCGACGCATCTCCAAGGGAAGCTGCAGCTGAATTGGGAAGTTGGAACATCTGCGAGGGCAGATGCAGCTGATGGTTAAGCTGGTGGAGGCTTCGGATTCAGCTGATGCTGAAGGCCGGGCCGCAATTGCCTCTCCCTTTGGGAGAGGTGTCAGCGCTTCGCGCTGACGGAGAGGGCATGCCGCTGACCGAGGGCCGCAAGAGCCCTCTCAGTCACGGCTACGCCGTGCCAGCTCCCCCAAAGGGGGAGCCAACGCATCTGCGAGGGCAGATGGAGTTTACGGTCAAGCTGCTGGCATCTTCAGATTCAGCTGGAGCTGAAGGCCGGGCCGCAATTGCCTCTCCCTTTGGGAGAGGTGTCAGCGCTTTGCGCTGACGGAGAGGGCATGCCGCTGACCAGGAGCAAACCCGAGAGGGCATGCCGCTGACCGGGAGCAAACCTGAGAGGGCATGCCGCTGCCCGAGAACAGAAATTTTCTACCCCAGACAATTGCCCATTGCAAGCAAATAAAAAAGAAACAGGTGGATGATTATGAGAGAGATCCAAGTTGCAGAAAACAAGACCCTGAAGCTGACCAACGTGCTGTCGCGCCGGGTGGACCCCAACGAGCTGAGCAGCGTGGGCGTCATTCTGACGCAGATGCAGAACTTCATCAAGAGCCACAGCGCTATGCCGGTGGGGCCGGTGATCCAGTGCGTCAAGTTCAGCGCGGGCCCGAGCCCCGAGCCGGAGATCTACTTCATGATGCAGGTCAACCAGCTGATCCCCCGGCTGGAGCCCGGGTATCAGCAGGATGCTGTGCTGCGGGTCAAGGGCTGTCTGTATGCCCATTTCACCGGCCCCATGGACCACAGCGCTCTGGCCGGCCAGAAGCTGAACATCTATGCCTACGAGCATGAGATCGAGCTGACCGGGTCCAGCTACAGCATCTACGTCAATCAGGACAGCGAAAACGGCGTCATGGACGTCTTTATGGAGACGAAATAATTATGACCACGCGCATTCAGAACCTTTCCGATCTGCAGGACCGCCGCATCATGATGGAGAAGAAGCTGCCGCCCTTCGGCTACGCGCTGATCTTACTGGTGGGCTTTCTTCTGGTGTATCTGACGATCTGGAGCACCCGGAATTACCGCACCTATGTCAGCCAGTCGTCGGGCACGGTGCAGGCGGCCAACAAGACCTACATCATGTCCAGTTACACCGGTTCCATCACCGAGATCACCATCTCGGAGGGCAGCTATGTCAACGAGGGTGATCTCATCGCCCACATCAAGAGTACCGATCTGGACATCCAGCAGGACAACTACCAGAGCCAGCTGGACATTTACAAGAAGCAGAAGAGCCAGTATGAGAAGCTGCTGAAGTCGGTGCAGGACGACAAGAACTATTTCAGCGAGACCAGCATCGACGATCAGCCCTACTACTACCAGTACGAGAGCTACAAGACCCAGGTCGAGCAGAAAACCTTCGATGCGTCGCCCTATCAGGCGGCCGGGTACTCGGACGAGCAGATCCGGGCTCTGATGGAGCAGAACCAGAGCGAGATCCAGAACCTGTATTACAGCACCATGCAGTCCATCTCCTCCAACCTGACCAGCATCCAGGCCAACATCGACAACATCCAGGCCCAGCTGGACGCACTGGAGACCGGCGCCAACGATTACTACATCTACGCCCCCACCTCCGGCGTCATCCACATGGACACCCCCTACAAGGAGGGCATGGTGGTGGGTGCCGGGTCGGCCATCGCCACCGTGGCCAGCGAGAACGATGATCTGGAGATCGTGGCGGCGGTCAGCCTCAGCGACCGGCCCCTGATCCACGTGGGCGACCCGTGCAAGATCGCCGTCACCGGCCTGTCGGAGTATTCCTACGGCACCCTGACCGGCACGGTGACCTCCATTGACAGCGACGTCACCGCCAGCGAGAGCGGCTCGTACTACAAGATGACCATCAAGCCCGACAACACCTATGTGGTCAGCACCAGCGGCGACAAGGTGGACCTGTCCAACGGCATGAGCGTCACCGCCCGTGTGGAGTACGACAAACTGACCTACTTTGATTATGTGATGGAAGCCCTGGGCGTACTGTTCCGCTAAGCGCCCCGCCAATCCACGCCCAGGAGGTACGAACAAATGAAACTCAACCCCAAACAGCTGGCGGTCAGCGCGGCCCTTCTGGGCCTGCTGGCCAGCGCCGCGGCCCTGCCGGCCTCGGCGGCCGGCGTCAACCTTACCCCGGCGGCCTTCACGCTGCCCAAGCTGAGCTTCCCGTGGAGCAGCGTCACCACCGAGAGCATCGACCCCGGTGACTACGACGCCGCCCCCACGGTGGGCACAGCGCAGCAGCTGTCGCCCGTGACGACGCCGGAGAACGCCGCCTCGAAAAACGGCCTGACCTATGTCTCCGATAACCCCAACGTGGTGTCGGTGGATTCGGACGGCGTGGCCCAGGCGGTGGGCCTCGGCACGGCCAACATCACCGCTACCTGCGGCGGCGTCAGCTGCACCTATACCATCACCACCCAGCCGGACGCCAGCATGATCGCCACCGAGATGGACATCACGCTGGCCGCCAGCACCATCGCCGTGGGCGATACCACCAGCATCTCGCTGGCGGTGCTGCCCAGTACGGCGGCCAGCTACCTCAGCGTCAGCCTGTCCACCTCGGACCCGGCTGTGGCCACCGTCAACAACTTCGGCAAGGTGACCGGCGTCGGCCCCGGCAAGGCTGCCATCACCGCCACCAGTGACAACGGCATCACCTGCTCGGCCACCGTGACGGTCGTGGACCCCAACGCGGCCAGCAGCTCCGAGACCGCCGAGCCCACCCAGTCGCTCTCCCTGAACACCAACTATGTGGTGCTCAAACCCGGCGCATCCAAGACAGTCACCGGCAAGGTGTCGCCCTCCTCGGCCAGTCAGAAGCTGACCTTCACCAGCCAGAACAAGAATGTGGCCACCGTCAGCAGCTCCGGCGTCATCACCGGCGTTGCTACGGGTGCCACCTCGGTGATCGTGTCCAACGGCACCATCTCCTCCTCGGTGACGGTCATCGTCAACCGCACCGCCACCCTGACGGGCGACGGCAGCGGCACGGGTGGGGACGGCACCGGCGAGACCGTGACCCCCGGGGCCGTGGCGGCGCAGATCGAGAACGCAGCCGGGGAGGAAGTCTCCCTGCCCCAGAACGAGGTGCCCACCATCACCTCCGAGATCCTGAACACCCTGCGCAAGACCGGCCGCAGCCTGATCGTGCTGGGTGAGAACTACACCCTGCGCATCGACGGCAGTGAGATCCGCAGCACCCAGGGCGAGTTCAGCACTCAGCTGACCTTTACCCCCGACGAGTACGGCCTGACCTTCCGTCTGGGCGATGACAGCCCCCTGCCCTGCGGGGTGGAGATCACCCTGACCGGCGACAATGCCGCTTACAGCCGCCTGTACCTGAAGAACAAGGCCAACGAGAAGTGGCAGTTCCTCAACAGCTACAAGGACGGCGTCATCACCGCCGACACCGCGGGCAGCTACCTGCTGACCAACCAGAATCTGCGCTTCACCAACATCAACTGGACCTTCTTCATCGCCGCAGGCGGCCTGACCGTGGTCTGCCTGATCGCCTATATCGCCGTGAAGAAGCGGTACTGGTTCTGGTAAGCGGACCCTTTCATACACATTGAACCTGAGATGAGATAAAGAAACGCCCCCGCTCGGCTGAGCGGGGGCGTTCTGCGGTTTACGGGTTACTTTGCGCACACTGCGCGGGGCAGTAGACGCCGTAGGCAATGGCGGCGGAGAGGACTTCGGTGATCCAGAAGGCGTGCCAGACGCCGGTGGGGCCCATCCGGCCGCAGAGCAGCCAGGCGATGGGCATGATGAAGATCACATAGCGGCACAGGGAGATGACCAGCGAGGACATCCCCTTGCCCAGACCCTCCAGCGCACCGGAAGAGGTGGTGGACACCGCCGACACGATGAAGCCGAGGCAGATGATCCGCAGGGCTGTGCGGCCGATGGCGATGGTCTCGGGGTTGGAGGTGAACAGGCTCATCAGCGGGCCGGAGACCGTCAGGCAGAGCAGAGTGCCGATGGCCATGATCCCGGCGCTGAGGCCCAGGGTCAGGTTGTACAGCTTGGCGACCCGGTCATGCTCCTTGGCACCATAGTTGTAGCCCACCAGCGGACGCATCCCCTGCACGATGCCGTTGGCCGGCAGGTAGAGGAAGGTCTGCAGCTTATAGTAGATGCCCAGCACCGTGACATAGCTCTGGGAGAAGGCCGCCAGCAGGCTGTTCAGGAAGGTGACCAGCAGGCTGGGCAGGGCCAGATTGAGGATGGCCGGAATGCCGATGGCGTAGAGCTTGCCGTCCAGTGCGGCATCGGGCCGCAGCTGCCGGAACGAGAGCCGGACGGGAAGCTCGGTGGTGCAGTAGACATACAGGTAGAAGCAGAGGGTCACGGCCTGTCCGATGCCGGTGGCCAGAGCCGCACCGGCGATGCCGAGGGCGGGCACCGGGCCCAGACCGAAGATCAGGATGGGGTCCAGCACGATGTTGGAGGCACAGCCCGCCACCAGCGCGACCATGGAGACGTTCATCCGGCCCACGGCCTGGAAGATCTTTTCAAAGGCGAGGTCGGCCATGTTGACCAGCGTGAACAGGAACACGATGGTGGAGTAGGTGACGCCCATGGACACCAGAGTGCTGTCGTCGGTGAAGCGGGCCAGGAAGCCGGGCATGATGGCCGGGCAGAGGATCATGGCCAGCACACCGTGCAGCAGGGAGAAGGCCATGCCGTGGGTGGCGGAGCGGTTGGCCTGCTCGCGGTCGCCGGCACCCAGGTAAAGGGCGATCTGGACGTTGATGCCCACGCCGAAGCCGATGGCCACCGCGTTGACGAAGTTCTGGATGGGGTACACCAGCGAAAGCGCCGTCATGGCCTGCTCGCTGATCCGGGCGACGAATAAACTGTCCACGATATTATACAGCGAGTTGACCAGCATCGAGATGACGTTGGGCAGCGCCATGGACAGCAGCAGCGGGAACACCGGCCGCGTTTTCATAAAAGTATCGTTCATTTTCGGGTCCTTTCTGAGAGATCGTTCATCAAAGAAACGGCCCGCCGGGCGGCAATGCCGCATGGGCGCAAAAACGCCACACAACGGCGGCTTTCGGCGAACCATTGTGTGGCGAAAAATAGCTCTGAAACGGATACTGTAAAAATCCACACGATATTTTAGGACCTTTAGAATAGCACAGGAACGTGGGTTTGTCAACAGATATCGGCATAAAAGTATGACTTTTCAGAACGTGTCTCACAGCTTGACAGAACCTGCCGGAAACCCTACAATAGAAACAGAGAACAATGCAAAGGAGAGCCTGCCATGAAATGGATGATCGCTTCCGACCTGCAC
This sequence comes from uncultured Faecalibacterium sp., assembly GCA_934526125.1. Classification (GTDB taxonomy): domain Bacteria; phylum Bacillota; class Clostridia; order Oscillospirales; family Ruminococcaceae; genus Faecalibacterium. The sequence goes on from CAKSZU010000042.1 coordinate 9,508, forward strand.
GGGTCGGCCTGCTACTGCCGCCGGATGCTGGAAGCACTGGACCGGGAGGGGGCCGACCGGCTGCTGCTGCTGGGTGACCTGCTCTACCACGGCCCCCGCAACGATCTGCCCCGGGAGTACGCCCCCAAAGAGGTCATCGCCCTGCTGAACGGGATGGAGCGCAAGCCCTTCTGCGTCCGGGGCAACTGCGACGCCGAGGTGGACCAGATGGTGCTGGAGTTCCCGGTGCTGGCGGATTATGCGCTTCTGCCCACGGAACAGCGGCTCATCTATGCGACCCACGGGCATATTTATAATGTGAAAAACCTGCCCCCGCTGGCACCGGGGGATGTGCTGCTCCACGGCCACACCCATGTGCCCGCCTGGCAGGCGTTCGGGCAGGGGAACCTCTACCTGAACCCGGGGTCCCTGAGCATCCCCAAGGAGAACAGCCCCCACAGCTACATGATGCTGGAAAACGGCACCCTGCGCTGGAAGGAGTTGGAGACCGGAGAGATCTATCATACGCTGGATCTGTGAGAAACGATCCGGGCCGGAAAGCGCACGGGGTGAGCCCCGCGCAGACTTGCAGTTTTCCCACCTGTGTGGTATGATAAAGCCGAAACAGAAGGGCGAGGCTCTGCTCCGGATACCGGGGCGGGGCAGGAGCCGTTTTGTTTCCGTGAAAAGTTAGAGAAAGCTAACAAAATGACGAAAACAGCGGGCCTGGATTGTGCAGTCTGCCGGAAACGGCCCGGCGGGGTTTTCGCAGAACCAGACGGAGGGAAAAACGATGGTCGAAACGATCCTGAAAGTGAATGGTATGATGTGCGGCATGTGTGAGAGCCATATCAACGATGTGGTGCGCAAGAATGCCGCCGTGAATAAGGTCACCTCCTCGCATACGAAGGGCGAGACGGTGATCCTTTCGGAGGAGCCGGTGGATGTGGAGAAGCTCAAGGCAGCCATTGCCGAGACCGGCTATACCGTGACGGGAGCCGAGAGCAAGCCCTATGAGAAGAAGGGCTTTTTCTCGTTCTTCAAAAAGTAACGGCCTGTCCACTCCGGCTGGGCCGAAACAGGATAACTGGAGGTGCCTTGTATGAGAATCTTGGTGTACGGTGCAGGAGTGCAGGGCTGCGAGCTGGCCCACAGACTTTTGCAGAACCAGAAAAACGTGGTCACCCTGCTGGCCCGGGGTGAGTGGAAGGAGCGGATCGACCAGAAAGGTCTGGTCATTCGCCACTGGGCACAGCTCCGGACGACGGTGGACCGGGTGAAAACAACGGATCATCTGGACCCGGAGGATCTGTATGACCTGATCTTTGTGACGGTGCAGGCCAGCCAGCTGCCGGAGATCCTGCCCATCCTCAAGGCGAACCAGAGTTCGTATCTTGTCTTTGTGGGGAACAACCCCCATGCGCAGGAGGTGCTGCAGGCCATGCAGCGCCCGGCGGACAAGATCGCCTTCGGGTTCCAGAACAGTGCCGGCCGCCGGGAGGCCGACCGGGTGGTCAGCATCCACATGGGCGTTGGGATGACCGTCGGCGGGGCAACGACACCGCTGTCCGGTGCCTTCCGGCTGCGGCTGCAGTCCGCCTTTACCGGGGTGAAATACAAGCTGACCTACTACGACGACATGGACGAGTGGCTCAAGTGCCACATCGCCTTCATCCTGCCGGTGGTCTATGCCTGCTATGCCGTAGACGGTGAACTGCCCCGTACCACGGTGGAACAGCGCAAGGCTATTGTGGATGCCGCCTGGGAATGCTGCGAGATGCTCAAGGCGGCCGGAGTCCCGGTGAACGACGCCGAGAACACGGACTATTACCGGGAGGGCACCAAAAAGCGGAAGAAGATGGACCGGATGGTCTACTGGATGGCCCAGACGCCCATCGGCCGCCTTTGTGCTTCGGATCATGCTATGCGCGCCGTGGGCGAGATGCAGTATCTGGACGAAGCCTTTGCGGCGATCCGTTCCACCACCCAGACCCCCATGACGGCCTGGGATGAACTGCGGAAAGCGATGCCGAAACGTTAAACAGAAAAGCTGCTGCACGATCCGTGCAGCAGCTTTTCTGTTTATGTCTTATTCCAGAACGCCCGGAGTTCCTGTTCCAGGGCGGCGGTGGTTTGCAGGAAGCGCAGGTGGCTCCAGTGGCGGGGGAAGAGCCGGGCGTATTCGGGCCGGGCGAACCGGTCGTCCAGCAGAAGTACCACGCCTCTGTCCTCCGGGGTGCGGATGACCCGCCCGGCGGCCTGCAGGACTTTGTTCATCCCCGGGAAGCGGTAGGCGTAGTCGAAACCGGTACCGCAGGTCTCGTCGTAGTAGCGGCGCAGGATCTCCTGCCGGGGGTTCACCTGGGGCAGGCCCACTCCCACGATGGCGCAGCCGATGAGCCGGTCGCCGGTCAGGTCGACTCCCTCGCCGAAGATGCCGCCCATGACCCCGAAGCCCAGCAGGGTCGTTTCGGGGTGAGGAGCAAACTGTTCCAGAAAGGCGGCCCGGGCGGCATCGTCCAGCTCCCGCTCCTGCACAAGGGTCCGGATGTCCGGGAAGCGGGCCGTGAAGTCCGCATGGACCTGCTGCAGGTAGGCGTAGCTGGGGAAGAAGGCCAGATAGTTGCCCACCTTTGCCCGGGCCAGGGCGGCCAGTGCTTCGGAGATGACGGCAGCGCTTGCCTCCCGGTCCCGGTAGCGGGTGGAAAGGGTGGACAGGCAGTAAAGGCCCAGATGTTCCGGCGGAAAGGGGCTTTCCAGCGCCACGGCCCGGGCGTCCGGGCAGCCCAGCACCCGGCGGTAGTAGCCCGGGGGCGTCAGGGTGGCACTGAAGAGGGCGGCGGCCCGCCCGGCCGAAAGGCTGGCGTCCACGAAAGGTGCGGGGTCCAGACAGAGCAGCTCCCATTCCAGCTCGCTGCCCCGGGCCGAGAGCCGGGTGACGAAATGCTCGTCGTACCGCTCGGCGGCGCGGGTAATGTCCTGCACGGCAAAATACAGTTCCAGCATCCGGGCGTGGGTCTCGGCCTCCGGGTTGGCTTCCAGCCAGTCCTGCAGCGGGGCCGACAGGCTGAGCAGGGGGCGGAGAAGCTCCCGGGGCAGTTCCTTCAGGAACACGGTGCCCTCCTGTGCGAAGAGCGGCTGGGGCAGGGGGAAGGCCGGCGTGTCGGCTTCGGTTTCCAGCAGGCTGGTCTGGCTGGGGCTTTCTTCGGGGGCCGGTGCGGTGTGCCGGGCGGGTGCCGCGGTTTCCACGGCCCGGCGATAGTTCAGAAAAGCCTTGTCTGCCCGGGTCAGGGCGGTCTTGAGGCTGCTTTTGCCCCGGCCGAGGGCCCGGCGGGCCTGGGTCAGGCTGCTCTTGACGAAGCGGGCTGAATACATGGCCCGGGCCCGGTCGGGCAGGTTGTGGGCCTCGTCGATGAGGAACAGGTAGTCGCCGGGGCCGTCGAAGAAGCGGCGCAGGTGGACGGTGGGGTCAAAGAGATAATTGTAGTCCCCAATGATCACATCGCACCACTCGCTCAAGTCCAGCCCCAGCTCAAAGGGGCAGACGGTGTACTGCCGGGCGGCAGCGGCCAGGGTGTCCCGGTCAAAGCTTCCGGCACCATCCAGCAGGGCGGCCAGCGCCGTCCGGACCCGCTCGTAATAGCCTCTGGCATAGGGGCAGAACTCGGGCAGGCAGGCGGGGTGGCCCTCGGCGTCCGGGCAGAGACAGACCTTCTCCTTGGCGGAGAGGGTCACGCTGCGCAGGGCAAGCCCCGGGGCAGAGCGGTGCAGCCGGGCAAGGGCATCCTCGGCGGCGGCCCGGGTGGTGCTGCGGGCGGTCAGGTAAAAGATCTTCTCTCCCTTGCCTGCACCGATGGCTTTCAGGGCCGGGAAGAGGGCGCTCATGGTCTTGCCGATGCCGGTGGGGGCCTGACAGAACAGCCGGGTGCCGTTTTTGCTGGACTCCCGCCCGGCGGTGCAGGCCCGCCAGACCTCCCCGGCCAGTGCCCGCTGCCCGGGCCGGTAGGATGGGTAGGGGAAGGCCAGGGCGTTCAGGCTCCGGCACCGGGCGTCGGTCCAGTCCAGCTGCCGCCGGGCCCAGGGCAGGTACTGCAGCAGCAGGTCCAGCAGAAAGGCTTCCAGCTCCGGGGCCGTGAAGTGCCGGATATAGCGGACGATCTCGTCGGTGTCAATCTGGTAGTAGGTCAGTCGGACGTCCAGCCGTTCCAGCCGGTTCTGACCGGCGTAGATGGCCCCGTAAACGATGCCCTGCGCCCAGTGGCAGGGGTTCCAGTTTTCGGTGATGGAAGGGGTGGGCAGGGCCGTGGTCTTGATCTCGTCGATGACCACGGTGCCCTCCGGGTCGGTAAAGATACCATCGGCCCGGCCCTCCAGCGTGAAGGTGATGTCCTCCACCGTCCGCTGCGCCGAGAGGAACACCTCGGCGGCATAGCCCTCTCCGGCGGCTTTCTGAAGTTTGCGGTGGATGCGGGCCCCCTCGTTGGCGCGGTCGAAGCCGGTAAAGCGGCTGTCGATGCTGCCGGTGCGGAGCAGAAACTCCACCAGCTCCCGGATGGGCAGGCGGACGGTTGGCATGAAGATCACCTCCGGATCGGGTTATTGGTTTTCGAACATCATTTCGCAGCAGTTCTGGGTCACGCGGCCCACTTCCTCAAAATCCACGGCAGCGCGGTAGTAGGTCTCCAGCTCGTCGTGGCAGCTCTTGGCCTGCGCCATCAGGGCCACGGCCTGATCCAGCAGCTCGGCGGCGGCCCGGTCGTTGAAGCGGAGCCGTGCCCGGTAGGCGGAAAGGTTCTCCCGGTCCACGAAGCGGGCGCAGCGCACCGCCTGGACGCCGGGCAGGGAGACCGGGTGCCAGCGGTTGTCGGTCAGGAACGCCAGCCGCAGGGCCGGGATGAAGAGATGGTCGATCTGGTCCTCCGGGTGCATGGCGCAGGGGCAGGTGATGATCCGGTAGCCCCGGGCCAGCGCCTCGGCCCGGATCAGCTCCAGCAGCAGCCGGGACACGGCCCCGTACTCATCCCGGAACACGATGCACCGGTCGGCCAGCGCCCGGACGGTGCTGCCGTAAAAGATCATCCCCTTGGGGGTGATGGCGGAGAGCAGCCGCAGCTCCTCTCCAGCGGTGCCCTCGGTGCGGGGCAGCAGCCGGGTGCAGAGGCGTTTGACATAGCGCCGTACTTTTTCAAAATCGGTGCTGCAGGCTTCGGCCCGGCGGCTGTCCAGCATCAGGCTCCCGGCGGAGGCGATATACCGCGCCGCCCGGCTGCGCAGGGCCGCGTTGCGGGCAAACAGGGCCCGGATCTCCTCCCGGTGGGGGGCCAGCTTTCCGGCGTCCAGCGTGTGGTACAGGCTGACCACGATCTCGTCGGCCCCGGGGGCGTCCGGCTCCACCACATGGGGCGCAGTGGCGTCGATGATGGCCTTTTTCCGCTCCGGGAAGATCACGCCGTCCAGACTGTCGGGGTCGCTGGCGCAGTGGATGCGCTCGACGGCTTCGCCCCGCTCTGCGGCGGCCCGGGCCAGATGCTTCATCAGGGTGGATTTGCCGCAGCCGGGCCCGCTTTTGATCAGGAACAGCTGCATCCCGGGCTCCCGGCGCAGAGGTTCAAAGTAGCCCCGGAACCCGGCGGGCGTGGTGGCCCCCAGGAAGAAGTCCGCAGGGCAGTTTTGCAGTTTTTCCATAACAGAACACCTCACTTTTGCTATACTTTATGCAAAAGCAGAAAGAGAGGTGAAGGGCAGGCTTATTCGGTATAGGTGTGGTCGCAGACGGCGCGGATCTTTTCCCGCAGGGCTACGAAGTCGGCAAAGGCTTCGGGCTTGTTCTGCGGCTGGCGGAGCAGGGCGGCGGGGTGGAAGGTGCCCATGAAGAGGACGCCGTTTTTTTCGATGAAGGTGCCGTGTTCCTTCGTCACGGAGAAGTCGGGCCGGATCATCCGCTGGGCGGCGATGCGGCCCAGGCAGACCACGATCTTCGGCTGCAGCAGGCGGAACTGCTCCCGCAGCCAGGGCATGCAGGCCTCGCTCTCGGCGGGCAGGGGGTCCCGGTTGTGGGGCGGGCGGCACTTGACGATGTTGGCGATATAGCAGTTTTTGCTGCGGTCCAGGTCGATGGCAAACAGGTACTTGTCCAGCAGCTGGCCGCTGCGGCCCACGAAGGGCAGGCCCTGCTCATCCTCGCTCTGGCCCGGGCCCTCGCCCACAAAGAGGACCTCGGCCGTCTCGGCCCCCTGCCCGAAGACCACGTTGGTGCGGGTGGAACACAGCTCACAGTTGCGGCAGGCCAGACAGTCGGCCTTCAGGGTTTCCCAATCCATATTTCGTTAAACCTCTCACAAATTATATGACATTTTCTTAACAAATCAACGAGGGATTTCTGCTACAAAATATACCACAAAATTACGGATTTGTCTTGAAGTTTCCGGACTCTGTGCTAAAATAAAAAAGAAGGGCGTGTCTGTGGCACCCCGGAATAATTGCAAAGTAAATTCGGAGGTAATCAACAATGGCTGATATGTTCGCACCGCTGGTAGCCCAGCTGAAGGCAAACCCCAAGACGATCGTTTTTACCGAGGGCAATGATCCCCGCATCCTGGAGGCAGCCAGCAAGCTGCTGGCCGAGGGTGTGCTGAAGGTCGTCATGGTCGGCAATGAGGCTGAGTGCAAGGCTGCAGCTGCCGCCGGCAATTTTGATATTTCCGCTGCTGAGATCATCGACCCCGAGAACTACGCAGGCTTTGACGAGATGGTCAATACCATGGTGGAGCTGCGCAAGGGCAAGCAGACCGCTGAGGAGTGTACCGCCCTGCTGAAGAAGTCCAACTACTTCGGCACCATGCTGGTCAAGATGGGCAAGGCCGATTGCCTGCTGGGCGGCGCTACCTACTCCACCGCCGACACCATCCGTCCCGCTCTGCAGCTGGTCAAGACCAAGAAGGGCGCACATCTGGTGAGCTCCTGCTTTATTCTGGACCGCGACTGCGGCGAAGAGGGCCTGAAGCGCATTGCCATGGGCGACTGCGCTGTCAACATCGACTACACCGATACCGTTGATAAGGCCACCGGTGAGGTCAAGGTCCCTGCCGCTGCAAAGCTGGCTGAGGTCGCTGTTGAGACTGCCAAGACCGCAAAGCTGTTCGGCATCGACCCGAAGGTCGCTGTCCTGAGCTTCTCCACCAAGGGCTCCGGCAAGGGCGGCACCGTCGCTCTGAGCCACGATGCCACCATCAAGGCTCAGGAGATGGACCCTGAGCTGGCTGTGGACGGCGAACTGCAGTTTGACGCTGCCGTTGCTCCCGAGGTCGCACAGGTCAAGTGCAAGGGCAGCAAGGTCGCTGGCCAGGCCAACACCTTCATCTTCCCCTGCATCGAGGCCGGTAACATCGGCTACAAGATCGCACAGCGTCTGGGCGGCTATGCTGCTTACGGCCCCATCCTGCAGGGCCTGAACGCTCCCATCAACGACCTGTCCCGCGGCTGCAACGCAGACGAGGTCTACAAGATGAGCCTGATCACTGCCTGCCAGTCCTGATCGCTTCCTGAAAAAAGCATTCTGAGCCCCGCCGGTTTCTGCCCGGCGGGGCTCTTGCATTTTGGGCGGGAACATGGTATAATAATCAGGCACAAAATGTGCCATGTCGGACAGCGCCTGCTGCGTGGTTCGGCATACGGATGCGGGCCCTGTACGATGGGGCCGCTGTGAACCAGGTCAGGTGGGGAACCAAGCAGCCTTAAGCGGCGCGCCCCGTGCGTTTCAGTCAGCCTGCATCCGTATG
>CAKSZU010000043.1 GCA_934526125.1 uncultured Faecalibacterium sp.
CCCCAAGGAGTACTTCCACACCACCCGGCAGGACGCCCGGGGATGAATCCGGCAAAAGCAGCGCCGTCTGCGCCTGTGAAAAAGCCGCCCGGTTCGCATCCGACTTCAGGGTTCGGAGCCCGGCACGGTCTGCCAAAGTTTTTTGGACATAAAAAACGCCGCATCGTACAAAACGATGCGGCAAATTGGTGGACCTAGAGGGATTCGAACCCTTGACCTCTCGGATGCGAACCGAACGCTCTCCCAGCTGAGCTATAGGCCCATCTGTTACTCCAATAGTCTACCGCATTTCAGAAAATTTGTCAAGTGCGGCGGGGATGTCAGGCACGGCTGATATGTACCCCCAATACTGGGTGAACCGATCCGTAAAAAGTAGACAATAGACACATGTGCCGCGGCGCGGCGGACCTGCTGGGGGCAGCGTTCAAGCTGACCGCGAACGGCGAAAAGGTGCTGTAAAAGAAATTTTCCGGGCCTTCTGGTACACAATGTCATCTGCGGCGTCCTTCGAGGTGCGCCGGAAAGTGTTCTATCACCTCTATAAACTGCCGCAGGTGACGATCCGCCGCCAGTTGATCATTGCACGAAAAGATCTGCAGATGTCGCCCTGCAAGCTGGCGGCACAGTGTTGCCACGCATCTCTGGCCTTCCTTACCGACCCCATCGGGATGGGCAGGGGGAGTGGAACCGGTGGCGGAAAACGGGGAGGGCATGACCCTGACCTGTATCGGCTTCCGGCCCCTGCCGGATGAGACCGCACATCAGATCAGCCATAAGTTTCAGCTATATTGAGGAGTTTTCCTGTTATTCCGGGAAATCCCTCTGGCCGGAGCGGTACGCAGAATGTGTGCCGATGGAGACGGCGTTTGGGATGCTCAGGAAAATGTGCGGCGGCCCTCTTTTTCATGGTTTGTTCACTTTTCCGACAAAGGTCTGGTTTTGTATAAATTTTATACACTGTTCAGATTTTGTATGTTGTTCTGTAAAATGGAATGGGATATACTAAGCACAACGAAAGGGTGCGGGACCACCGCCCCGGAAACATCCAAGATTCAGGAGGTCAGCGTTATGTATTATTCCAGTGGCAACTATGAAGCGTTTGCACATCCCAAAAAGCCTGAGGGTGTTGACAATAAGTCCGCTTATATCATCGGCTCCGGTCTGGCAGCCCTGACCGCTGCCTGCTATCTGGTCCGCGACGGCCAGATGAAGGGCGAACACATCCATGTGTTTGAGAAGGACCCGCTGCCCGGCGGTGCCTGCGACGGCTACAAGTACGATATCGGTTATGTCATGCGCGGCGGCCGCGAGATGGACAACCATTTCGAGGTCATGTGGGATCTGCTGCATTCGATCCCCTCTCTGGAGACCGAGGGTGCCAGCGTCCTGGATGAGTATTACTGGCTGAACAAGGAGGACCCCAACAAGTCCCTCTGCCGTGCTACCGTCAACCGGGGCGAGGATGCCCACACCGACGGCAAGTTCGCTATCTCCGACAAGGGTGCCATGGAGATCATGAAGCTCTTCTTCACCCCCAACGAGCAGCTGCAGGACAAGAAGATCACCGATGTCTTTGATGATGAGGTGTTCTCCTCCAACTTCTGGCTGTACTGGCGCACCATGTTCGCCTTCGAGAACTGGCACAGCGCACTGGAGATGAAGCTCTACCTGAAGCGCTATATCCACCACATCGGCGGTCTGCCCGACTTCACGGCCCTGCGCTTTACCCGCTACAATCAGTATGAGTCCATCATCCTGCCCATGGTCACCTACCTGAAGGACCACGGCGTGGAGTTCCGCTATGAGACCAAGGTCACGGATGTCCGCTTCAAGATCGCAGACGGCAAGAAGCAGGCCAGCAGCGTGACCGTTGAACACAAGGGCGAGGAGAGCGTCATCGACCTGACCGAGAACGATCTGCTCTTCATCACCAACGGCGGCTGTGTCGAGAGCTGCACCATTGGTTCCCAGGACAAGGCGGCCGGTTTTGATCCCACCATCAAGCCGGGCAACGGCTGGGATCTGTGGAAGAAGATCGCTGCGCAGGATCCTTCCTTCGGTCATCCGGAGAAGTTCTGCTCGCAGCCGGAGCTGTCCAACTGGGAGAGCGCTACCATCACGACCCTGGACGACAAGATCCCGCCCTATATCAAGAAGATCTGCAAGCGCGATCCCTTCACCGGCCACACCGTCACCGGCGGCATCGTCACGGTCAAGGATTCCAGCTGGCTGCTCAGCTGGACGCTGAACCGTCAGCAGCAGTTCCGTGACCAGCCCAAGAACCAGCTCTGCGTCTGGATCTACGGTCTGTTCAGCGACCGTCCCGGCGACTTCGTCAAGAAGCCCATGCGGGACTGCACCGGCCGCGAGATCTGCATGGAGTGGCTGTATCATATGGGCGTTCCCACCGAGGAGATCGCGGAGCTGGCCGAACACAGCGCCAACACCATCCCGGTCATGATGCCTTATATCGACGCCTTCTTCATGCCCCGTGCCATTGGCGACCGTCCCGACATCGTGCCGCAGGGCGCTGTGAACTTTGCCTTCCTGGGCCAGTTTGCAGAGACCGGCCGCGATACCATCTTCACCACTGAGTACTCCATGCGCACCGGTATGGAAGCGGTCTATACCCTGCTGAACATCGACCGCGGTGTACCCGAAGCCTGGGGCAGCACCTATGATCTCCGCAGCCTGATCGATGCGACCGTCAAGCTGCGGGACGGCAAGAAGATCACCGACATGGATCTGCCGCTGATCCCCCGCCTTGCCATGAAGGAAGCCCTGAAGAAGATCGAGGGCACCGATGTTGAGAAGTTCCTGAAAGAATATCATGCGATCTGATCGGATGCCGGAGCATTTGCTCCGGGCCTCCCTCTGAATGCGGCGGAGCCCTGCACCCCGGGACGGGATGCAGGGCTCCGCCTTTTTGTCCGGAACACGGAAAAGTAAGACTTCCGGCGGAAGAATCTGCCCGAACCGGTCGGCTTTCTCTTGCAGGGAAGAGGAAACTGTGTTAAGCTTAAGACACCGAAACACCCCTGGAAAAGAGAGTAGAATATAAAAGGAGGTCTTCCCTGTGAAACAGTTCATTTCCCGTCGCAGCTTCCTGAAAGCAGCCGGTGCCGCCACGGCGCTGGCTGCAGTCTCCGCCGGTGCGCCTGCCGCTTTTGCCGAAGAGACCAATTGCTTCTTTGGTGACAAAGCCGATGTGACCATCCTCTACACCAACGATGTGCACACCTACATCGACAACAAATCCCCCAAGCCGACCTATGCGGCCATCGCTGCCCTGAAGAAGAGCATCGAGGACACCGGCCGGGATGTGCTGCTGGTGGATGCGGGCGACCACATCCAGGGTACCGCTTACGGCTCCATGGACGACGGTGCCACCATCATCAAGCTGATGAACGAGTCCGGCTACGATCTGGCCACCCCCGGCAACCATGAGTTCGACTATGGCATGGCCCGGGCCAAGGCTGCCATCAAGGAAGCGGATTTCCCCTACATCTCCTGCAACTGGGTGGATCTGCGCACAGGGCTGAAGGTCCTGCCTTCGGTCAAGTATTTCTGCGTGGGCGGCCGGAAGATCGCGTTCGTGGGCGTCACGACCCCCGAGACCTTTACCAAGTCCACCCCGGCCTACTTCATGAACGCCGCACAGACCAAGTACATCTACGACATTCTGGGCGGCGAGGACGGCCAGAAGCTCTACGATGCTGTCCAGAAGGCCATCGATCAGGCTGAGTTCTGGGGTGCCGATACCATCATCGGTCTGGGCCATCTGGGCGTGGACCCCTCGTCCTCTCCCTGGACCAGCGAAGAGGTCATTGCCCATACCCACGGCTTCACGGCCTTCATCGACGGCCATTCCCACACGGTCATGGCCAGCAAGCAGGTCTATGATGCTTCCGGCAGGACAGTCACCCTGACCCAGACGGGTTCCTATTTTGCCAACATCGGCAAGATGACCGTCGGCGCGGACGGCTCCATCACCACCGAGCTGATCGATACCTGCGAGGGGCTGGATGCCGCTGTGGCAGCTACCACCACCGACTGGGTCAGCGCCGTGGACGAGATGCTGGGCGAGGAGATCGCCGTGGGTGACTCCGACTTCTACATCAACGATCCTGCCACCGGTAAGCGGCGCATCCGCTCCGGTGAGACCAACCTCGGCGATTTCGTGGCCGACGGCATCTATACCTACTTCAACGAGATCGAGGATCTCCACTGCGACATCGCCATCATGAACGGCGGCGGCATCCGGACCGATGTGCCTGCCGGTGCCTGGAGTTTCAAGACTTGCAAGACTGTCAGCCCCTTCGGCAATGTGGCCTGCCTGATGTCCGTGACCGGCCAGCAGATCCAGGACGCTTTGGAGTTTGGTGCCCGCTTTGCCGGTGCTGAGGGCAAGGAGAACGGCGGCTTCCTGCAGGTGGCAGGTGCCAGGTACACGATCCACCCCATGATCCCCAACACCGTTCAGACCAACGACAAGAATGTCTGGACCGGCAGCGCCGCCACCCCGCGTGTCAGCAATGTGGAGATCTACGACAAGACCACCGGTACTTATCAGCCCCTTGACCCGAACGCCACCTACGCTCTGGCCGGCATGAACTACACCCTGCGCAATCTGGGCGACGGCTTTGCCATGTTTGACGGCGCGACCCTGATCAAGGATTACGTCTCCGAGGACTATCTCGTCATGGCCAGCTATGCGGCCATGTTCGGCGGTGTGGATGCCAACGGTCTGCCGCATCTGGCAAGCGCTAACAGTCCGCTGGCGGATTACCCGGGCTACCTGCTGGATTACGAGAATCCCTACGGCGCAGGCCGCATCCAGATGATCTGGTAAATTAAGGATACGACCCTCTCCGTCAACGTCGTAGGCTTTGACGGAGAGGGTTATTTTTAAGCAGTATTGTCAGCAGGAAACGCCCCCGGTTTGTGGATCAGGATAGGGGAAAGTTGCATAAATCCGGCAGAGCATCCTTGTATACTACGCCGAAGTTTGTGACTTTTTTATTTGTTTGCTTGCGAACGATCTGCACTGGAAGTATAATAAACAGGCAAGTAATATATCAGCTGTGCTGTGGCAGGCACAGAAACAAAGGAGAAACATTATGCAGACACGGTATACCAGCGCCGACCAGTGGGCAGATGCCAAAGACGGCGTGATTCCTGCACCCTACGCTCTGGAAGAGGGCGAGCAGATCATTGACCAGTACCTTGAGCCGGTCATCTTCCACAACGTCAACGGCCCCGACATCGGCGTGACCACCTGCGGCGTCATCGTGAAGGATGGTCTGTATTTCAAGGATATGGACAACAGCGGTGAGCTGGCCCCCTGCAAGGACTGGCGTCTGACCCCGGAGCAGCGCGCAGAGGATATGGTGAAGCATCTGCGTCTGGACCAGCAGGCAGGTCTGGTGCTGAACACCCTGTTCAATACCCCGACGGTGCCCACCCGTGCGCAGGCGACCGGTGCGGACGGCAAGCTGGAAATGGGCAAGATCTACAAGCATCACGACCCGGACGAGAAGCCCATCCCCGGCCCTCTGCCCGGCATGACTATGAACATCGATGACAGCCAGGTGCTGGACAAGCACATCACCGCCGGTGTCTACCGCGGCGATATGCGCTGCGAGGCAGGCATGGTGGCCCTGTACCACAATGCCGGTACCCAGATGCTGGAGTACGAGGCCTGCAAGGGCGGCGTGGCCATCCCGTATTCGCTCCACACCAACCCCATCAACATCGGCTATCCGGACTCTCTGGGCATCGGCGCAGCAGTCCTGGGCGATGGCAGCACGGATTTTGTGTATGACATGGCTGAGACCGACCGCAAAATGATGAAGGCCGAGGGTCTGAACATCATGTACGGCCCCCAGGTGGATGTCACTTCCGACCCCCGCTGGCCCCGCACCGACGGCACCTACGGCGAGCGGACGGATGTCACCAGCGACATCGCTGAGGCGCTGGTCAAGGGTTACCAGAACGGCGACGATGGCCTGAACGAGGGCTCTGTAGTCCTGACCATCAAGCATTTCCCGGGTGATGCCCCCTCCGAAAACGGCTTTGAGCCCCATGTGCCCATTGGCCAGTGGCGCATCTACCGCACCCACGGCTCCATGGAAAAGTATCATCTGCCCCCGTTCCAGCGGGCATTTGACCACAAGGTCTCTTCCATCATGCCCGACTACTCCCGCATCGCCACCGATGGCCGTGCCGTGCCCCAGACCTATCAGGGCAAGCTGACCAGCGATGAGGCTGTGCCTTCGGCTTACAGCAAGCAGCTGCTGACCGATCTGGCCCGGAACCAGATGGGCTTTGACGGCTATGTCAACTCCGACTCCGGCATCACCACGGTCCAGATCTACGGCGTCGAGAACCTGACCGAGCCGGAGCGCTATGCCAAGGCCATCTCCGCCGGTACCGACGTCATCGGCGGCAACACCGACCCCGAGAACATCATCAAGGCCGTAGAGGACGGTCTGCTGCCCAAGGCAGACCTTGACCGCGCCAGCTACAACCGTCTGCTGAGCCTGTTCCGTACCAAGCGGGCGGACAACCCCTATCTGGACCCCGACAAGGCCGATCAGGCCCGGAAAGATAACTTTGAGGGCGCAAAGAAGCAGGCCTACGCCGCCAACCAGAAGGCCGTCGTTCTGGTCAAGAACCACGACAAGGTCCTGCCGCTGGCAAAGGACAAGAAGATCTGCATCGTGACCTTCAAGGGCCAGGATTCCGGCTTTGCCAAGATGGCACAGGCCATGGGTGCCGGTCTGGGCGATGCCGATGCGGACGCCGCTCTGCGCAAGACCCTGACCGAAGCCTTTGAGAAGAAGGGCTACACCGTGGTCGCCACCCCCGAGGAGGCAGATGTACTCTATCTGCACGTCTGGCCCATCAGCAACGGCTTGGTCTTCAACCAGTATGCAATGCCCGTCATTGAGATGGGCGAGATCGTCACCGACGAGCGCGAGCGGAACAAGAGCCAGAAAAAGACCGGCAACAAGGTCACTGTCACGACCCTGAAGGATGTGGAGAAGATCAAAGAGCTGGCCGATGCCATCCACGCCCGCGGCGGCAAGGTCATCAGCACCTGCGTGGTCCGCAACCCCTGGCTGCTGGACAAGCTGGAGCCCTACTGCGATGCCCTGACCATCCAGTACACCGTCAGCCCCGTGGCACTGGACAACGCTCTGAACGCACAGGTGGATGTCATCAGCGGCGACTACGCCCCCACCGGCAAGCTGAGCCTGACGATGGTGTCCGACCCGGCGGTCATCGCCATCACCGAGCAGGAGATCGACGGTGTGGTGCGCGAGATCTGCGCTTCGCCCAACGATGTGCCCGGCTACGACAAGGACCAGTACATCGACCCCGCCATCCTCGCCAAGGTCAAGGGCGGCAGCTATGCCTACTGCGATGCGGACGGCAACTATTACCGCAGCGGTTTCGGCCTGAACTACTGATCGCTTCTGATCCCAGTATAAACAACAAAAGCCGTGCGGCTTTGCTCTTTTGAGCAGGCCGCACGGCCTTTTTGGTTGCAGAGAGCTTATTTCAGCACCGTGCCGTCGGCCAGGGTGATGGTGTGGCCGTTGAAGTTGATGGTGCCGTTGTTGGTCAGGCTGGTCAGGGTGCAGTCGCCGGTCAGGGTCCAGGTGCAGCCCGCCCCGATGGTGACCACGGCGTTATTCTCGACTGCGGTGCCGCCCTCGGCGTTGTCCACGATGTTGAGGGTGCCGGAGGTCTCTACCGTCAGATCGGAGGCATTGGTGGTGCCGCCGCCGGTGGTCTGCAGGCCGCCGGAATTGTCCGCCGTGGTGGTGATGACGGAGTCCGAGATGTTCACAGTGGTGCCCTCGCCGTAGCTGAACACACCGTTGCCGTTCTGGGCGCTGGAGAGGATGCGGGCGTTCCGGATGCTCACCGTGGCACCGTTGGTGGCCAGCAGAGCGGCGACGCAGGTCATGGATGTAATACGTTTTACAGCAGGTCGCATATCAAAAATCTCCTTTTGTCTCAGAAGAATGAAGACGGATTTGCCGGAAGCGTCTGGACCGCTTCCGATGCTGTCAGTATAGATCCAAAATATGGAGACAAAAGGACAAACCTGTGATAAAACTGCAAAAAACGGAGCGCTCTGCCCTCAGATCAGGCCGTGTTCCGAACAGTAAGTATAGATGCCATCCTCGGCAACGTGGCCGCAGGTATCGCTGGCGATGGCTTTGAGTTCGTCGGACGCATTGCCCATGGCGACACCGCAGCCCACGGCGTTCAGCATCTCGATGTCATTGTTGCCGTCGCCGAAAGCCATGGCCTGGGCCGGAGTCAGGCCGAAATAGTCCAGCGTTTTCCGGACTCCGATGCCCTTGCCGCCGCTGGCCGGAATGATATCCACAGCCCGGTCCCACCAGCCCGCGATCTTTGCGTTGACGGTATCCTGCAGGATACGGGGATAATCTGCCTTCCGGCATCCCATCAGGAGCTGGAACACCTCGCCGTCGGCCAGCTGAGTGAAATCATCGGAGATGCTCAGGGGCTCCTTGGCAATGGCAAAGTAGTCCAGCAGGTCCTGATCGGCTCCGTTAGCAGCCAGCCGGGTGGAGGTGGCCAACGCGACCGGACGGCCCAGCGCCGTGGCGTTCCGGATCAGGGTATGCACATCTTCGCGGAGCAAAGGGTTGGAAAAAATGACTTCCTTGCTGCTGTAACAATAGGAGCCGTTGTAGGTCAGGGTCGCATCAAGTTCTACTCCGTCAAAGCGGGGCACCAGCATGGGGGCGCGCCCGGTGGCAATGCAGATCTTGATGCCGTTTGCCTGCAGCCGGGCCAGCGTTTCCAGCATTTTAGGGGAGATATGCTTTTTCTCCATGTCGATCAGGGTGCCGTCGATGTCAAAAAAGATGATCTTGGTTTCGTTCATGTTCGTTTCCTCACGGTGGGTGTTTGGGCAAAAAAGCGGGGGACTCTGGCACCAGTATACCAGATTTCCCCGGAAATACAAAGAAAAAAACCATCCGAACTTCGGATGGCTTCTGGTTGGGGATGAGAGAATCGAACTCCCACAAGTAGAGTCAGAGTCTACCGCACTACCACTATGCAAATCCCCAATATTCTGTTGTGTTTTGCGGTGTGAGCCGCTCAACGTGTGCTATTATACGGGAAAAGCCCGGAGTTGTCAAGCATAATTTTGAAAAAAGTTGTACTTTTTTGGAAAATGCCGCAGCAGCGCCGGATAATCTGTGCCGGAGCGCTGCCATGCTTCGGCACATTCTGCGCAGCGCACCGCCTATACTGGAAGGTACAAAACCTTGCAAAGTACCAGAAGGAGGATGCCTATGCCGGAACGAACCACACAAAACGCCCAGACCCTGCTTTCACCCCGCGTCCCGCGGGACACCGAGCACGAGCGCTACCACCCGGAACTGGAAGAGGAACTGAAGGAATGCCTGTTCTGCCTGAAGCGCAACGAGATGATGTTTGACATGGAGGTGGACACCGACCTGATCGAGCAGCGCATTTACGAGCGGCAGGCGCTGCTGTGCCGTTACCGGTACTTACTGGCGCGCGCCCGGGAGCTGGGGCTGCATACGGTGCTTACCCGCTACCAGCCCATGGGCGGGTGAAAGGGCTTAGCGAAAAAATCTTGACAAAAGGCGCGCTGCGTGATATCCTATTACAAGATAAAAGCGTACCGGAACTATGTCCGGCGCGATAAATTTTTGAGAGTTAGAGAGGTTTCTATCATGGAGCGTATCAAGACTATTGCTACTCGTGACCTGACCAAGAGCGTTAAGACCGGCGGCTGCGGCGAGTGCCAGACTTCCTGCCAGTCCGCTTGCAAGACCTCCTGCGGCGTGGCTAACCAGCAGTGCGAGAACAGCAATAAGTAAGTTTTGCAAACCCTATGCCGCCTTTGCCGGGCGGCATTTTTTTGTGGCATGGAGGTAAAAATGGTACATCAGTATCAACTGAACGGATATAACATCGTGCTGGACACCTGCAGCGGTTCGGTGCATGTGGTGGATGAAGTGGCGTATGATATCATCGCCCTCTACCCCGACCACAGCGCCGACGAGATCGTGTCTGCCATGATGGCAAAATACGGAAGCCGCGAGGACGTGACGGAGGAGGACCTCCGCCAGTGCATCGCAGATGTGGCTGCTTTGAAAGAGGCCGGCAAGCTGTGGAGCCCGGACGTCTACGAGAACATGGCGTTCGATTTCAAAAATCGGAACACCGTGGTCAAGGCGCTCTGCCTCCACGTTGCCCACACCTGCAACCTCAACTGCTCCTATTGCTTTGCCTCGCAGGGCCGCTATCAGGGCGACCGCGCCCTCATGAGCTTTGAGGTGGGCAAGCGGGCCATGGATTTCCTCATCGAGAACTCCGGCACCCGCCGCAACCTTGAGGTGGACTTCTTCGGCGGCGAACCGCTGATGAACTTCGAGATGGTCAAGAAGCTGGTGGCCTACTGCCGCGAGCAGGAGAAGATCCACAACAAGAACTTCCGCTTCACCATGACCACCAACGGCATGCTCATTGACGATGATGTCATCGACTTCTGCAACAAGGAATGCCACAACGTGGTGCTGAGCCTGGACGGCCGCAAGGAAGTCAACGACCGCTTCCGCAAGGATTACGCCGGCCGCGGCAGCTACGATACCATCGTGCCCAAGTTCCAGGAGTTCGTGAAGAAGCGCGGGGACAAGGGCTACTACATGCGCGGCACCTATACCCACTATAACACCGACTTCACCAACGATATCTTCCACATGGCGGATCTGGGCTTTACCGAGCTGAGCATGGAGCCCGTGGTCTGCAAGCCCAGCGACCCCAGCGCCCTGACCGAGGAGGACCTGCCCATCCTGAAGGAGCAGTATGAGATCCTGGCCAAGGAGATGATCAAGCGGAAGCGGGAAGGCCGGGGCTTTACCTTCTACCACTACATGATCGACCTGACCGGCGGCCCCTGTATCTATAAGCGGATCTCCGGCTGCGGTTCCGGCACCGAGTATATGGCCGTGACCCCCTGGGGCGACCTGTACCCCTGCCACCAGTTCGTGGGCGATCCCAAGTACCTGATGGGCGATATCTGGAAGGGCGTCACCAACACGGCAGTGCGGGACGAGTTCAAGCACTGCAATGCCTACGCCCGCAAGGAGTGCCAGGACTGCTGGGCCAAGCTCTACTGCTCCGGCGGCTGCGCAGCCAACTCCTACCATGCCACCGGCAGCATCACCGGCGTGTATGAGTACGGCTGCGAGCTGTTCCGCAAGCGGATGGAGTGCGCCATCATGATCCAGGTGGCCGAGAATCAGGATCTGGCCGCACAGGGCATCGAGGTGCCCATCCAGATCGGCGGCAGCTGCAATGCCTGCGCCGACGGTGAGGCCTGCGAATAAATGACCACGCCCATCGTGGATTTTGTCCGGCAGTATGCCGCTTCCGGCACCTCCCGGCTCCATATGCCCGGCCACAAGGGACAGAGCCTGCTGGGGTGCGAGCCCTGGGACATCACCGAGATCCAGGGGGCCGATGAACTGTATGAGGCAGAGGGCATCATCGCCGAAAGCGAGGCCAACGCCTCCCGGCTGTTCGGCACGGTGCATACCTATTACAGCACCGAAGGCTCTTCCCAGTGCATCCGGGCCATGCTCTTTCTGGCTCTGCAGGCGGTTCCCGCCACCGGGCAGCGCCCGGTGCTGCTGGCGGCCCGCAATGCCCACAAGGCCCTGCTGTATGCGGCGGCCCTGCTGGACTTCGACGTGGTGTGGCTCTGGCCTGACAATGCCGCCTCCGGGGCTCTGTGCAGCTGCCCGGTGACGGAAGCATCCCTGACCGCCGGTCTGGAAACGCTGGCCGGGCAGGGGAGAACGCCCTTCGGAGTCTACCTCACCAGCCCGGATTATCTGGGCGGGCTGCAGGAGATCCGGACGCTCTCCGCCGTCTGTGACCGCTTCGGGGTGCCCCTGCTGGTGGACAATGCCCACGGGGCTTACCTGCGGTTTCTGCCGGAGGGCGGGCTCCACCCCATCGGGCTGGGGGCGGCCATGTGCTGCGACTCCGGCCACAAGACCCTGCCGGTGCTCACCGGGGGTGCTTACCTGCATCTGGGCCCGAAGGCTCCGGTGCAGGAGGAGCAGGCCGTGCGGAACGCGCTGGCCCTTTTCGGCTCCACCAGCCCCTCGTACCTGATCCTGCAGTCGCTGGACCGGTGCAACCGGTATCTGGCCGAGGGGTATCCCCTCCGGCTGCTGAAGTGCTGCGGCCAGCTGGCCCGGCTGCGCCGTCTTCTGAACCAGTGCGCACAGCAGGCGGGTGCCGCCCTGCCGCTGGCACTGGACGGCCCGGGCCGGGAACCGATGAAGCTGACACTGGATGCCGCAGCGCTGGGCCTCACGGGGCAGGCGCTGGCAGAGCATCTGCGGCAGGCACGGATGGAGTGTGAGTATGCCGACCCCCGCTATGTGGTGCTGATGCTGACCCCGGACAACCCGGCGCAGGATCAGGAACGGATTCTCGCGGCGGTGGAAACGCTCTGCAAGACCCTGCCTGTCCCGGAGGCCCTGCCGCAGGAAGCGCCGGACCCGCTGCCGGAGCTGGAAGCGCAGGCCGCGGCCCGCTGCACGGTGCGGCAGGCGGTGTTTGCCCCGCAGGAGACGATCCCGGCCGGGGCATCGCTGGGGCGGATCTGCGCCATGCCGACAGTGTCCTGTCCCCCGGCCATCCCCATCGCGGTCAGCGGCGAAGAAATCGGCCCCGCCGCTGTAAAAATGTTTGCAAAATACGGCATTGAGACGGTCTCCGTCCTGAAGTGACCGGACCGGTTTGAAGAAACAAAAACAGCGCCCTGTTCTCCCATTGCGGGGGAGCAGGGCGCTGTTTTTGCTGTGTCAGGGGTGCAGGCCGGGTCAGTCGATGCCGGTGACCTTGTAATCCTGATCCTCGACGGCCTTCTTCAGGTCGGCGTCAGCAACTTCGGCGTTCAGGGTGACAACGGCGGTGCCGGACTCGTGGCTGACCACAGCCTCGTCCACGGCGGGCAGGGCTTCCAGGGCCTTCTTGACACGGGCCTCGCAGTGGCCGCACATCATCCCTTCAACATGCAGGGTCTTTTTCATAAAATTGTCCTCCTTGACAGAACTCTCTTTATGGTCTTCAACTGCGGGCCGTGCGGAGACAGCGGGCAGGGAAGCGGTATTTTTGGCCTTCCGGTCGTGCTTCGTGCTGTGCAGGTCGAACAGGTTCAGCCGCAGGGCGTTGCTCACGACGCAGAAGCTGGACAGGCTCATGGCGGCAGCACCGAACATGGGGTTCAGGGTCAGACCGAAGGGGATGAACACACCGGCAGCCAGCGGGATGCCGATGAGGTTGTAGATGAAGGCCCAGAACAGGTTCTCGTGGATGTTGCGCAGGGTGGCGCGGCTGAGCCGGATAGCGGCAGGCACATCCGAGAGCTTCGAGTTCATCAGGACCACATCGGCGGCGTCGATGGCTACATCGGTACCGGCGCCGATGGCGATGCCGGTGTCGGCACGGGTCAGGGCAGGGGCATCGTTGATGCCGTCGCCCACCATGGCCACCTTGCCGGACTGCTGCAGTCTGCGGATGACGGCTTCCTTGCCGTCGGGCAGGACCCCGGCGATGACCTCATCCACACCGGCCTGACGGCCGATGGCATCGGCGGTGCGCTGGTTGTCGCCGGTGAGCATGACGACCCGGATGCCCATGTTCTGCAGCTCCTGAATGGCCCGGGGACTGTCCTCCTTGATGGTGTCCGCCACGGCGATGACGCCCATCAGACGGCCCGCGCCGCCGAAGAAGAGGGGCGTTTTGCCCTCAGAGGCCAGTGCGGAAGCCTGTGCCTGCATCTCCTCCGGCACAGCGGCTTCGGCGGTGATGAAGGCGGCGTTTCCGCCGTAGATCTCCATGCCGTTCAGCCGGGCGGACAGGCCGTTGCCGGGCAGGGCGGCGAAATCGGTGACCTCCGGGCAGTCGAGGGTGCGCTCTTGGGCGTAAGCCAGAACGGCCTTTGCCAGCGGATGTTCGCTCTTCTGTTCCAGTGCGGCGGCCAGCGTCAGCAGTTCGGTCTCGGTCACGCCCTCAGCGGGGAGGGTGTCGGTGACTTTGGGTTCGCCGCTGGTGATGGTGCCGGTCTTATCCAGTGCTACGATCTGGGTGCGGCCCGCAGCTTCCAGCGAGGCAGCCGTCTTGAACAGGATGCCGTTCCTGGCACCCAGACCGTTGCCCACCATGATGGCCACGGGGGTCGCCAGACCCAGGGCGCAGGGGCAGCTGATGACCAGCACCGAAATGCCCCGGGCCAGTGCATAGCCGAACTCCCGGCCCAGCAGCAGCCAGACGATGGTGGTGATCACTGCGATCGAAATGACAGCAGGCACGAAGAAGCCAGACACGGTGTCGGCGATCTTGGCAATGGGGGCCTTGGTGGAAGCGGCATCGCTGACCATCCGGATGATCTGGGCCAGAGTGGTATCCTCGCCCACGCGGGTGGCCTCACACTTCAGGAAGCCGGACTGGTTGGTGGTGGCGGCGCTGACCTTGTCGCCCTCGGCCTTGTCCATGGGGATGCTCTCGCCGGTCAGGGCGCTCTCGTTCACGGCGCTGGAACCTTCCAGCACGATGCCGTCCACGGGGATGTTCTCGCCGGGGCGCACCACAAAGAGGTCGCCCTTCTTCACCTGCGCGATGGGTACGCTGACTTCGGCACCGTCCCGCAGCAGGGTGGCGGTCTTGGGGGCCAGCTTCATCAGGCTCTTGAGGGCGTCAGTGGTCTTGCCTTTGGAGCGGGCTTCCAGCATCTTGCCCACGGTGATCAGGGTCAGGATCATGGCGGCGGACTCGAAGTAGAACTCCATCATATAGTGCATGACCAGTTCGTCGTTGCCGTCCACCTGTGCGCGGGTCATGGCGAACAGGGCGTAGGTACTCCAGAGGAAGCTGGCTGAGGAGCCCAGGGCCACCAGCGTATCCATATTGGGTGCGCGGTGGATCAGTCCCTTGAAGCCGCTGATGAAGAACTTCTGGTTGATGACCATGATGATGCCGGCCAGCAGCAGCTGGACCAGACCCATGGCGACGTGGTTGCCGTCAAACCAGTGGAGCAGGGGCCAGCCCCACATCATGTGCCCCATGGAGAAGTACATCAGCACCGTCAGAAAGATCAGCGAGGCGATGAGGCGCTTCTTCAGCTTGGGTGTTTCGTGGTCTTCCAGAGCGTCCAGATCGGCGCTGGAGGTGTCGGCAGCGTCCGCCGTCTTGGGGCTGGCACCGTAGCCTGCATCCTGCACAGCCTTGATGATGGCGGCGGCGCTGGCGGTGCCCTCCACGCCCATGGAGTTGGTCAGCAGGCTCACCGAGCAGCTGGTCACCCCGGGCACACCCTTCACAGCCTTTTCCACCCGGGCAGAGCAGGCCGCGCAGCTCATACCGGTAACGTGATATTGTTCCATTGGTTCCCTCCGACAAGTGTATCTTTCCCGGGCAGGGGTCATTTCATGAGTTTGGGCAGCAGTTTCAGCAGCTCGTCCAGTTTTTCGTCCCCGCCGCTGCGCAGGTCATCCGCCACACAGGTGCGGATATGCTGGCTCAGCAGCTCCCGGGTAAAACCGTTCAGCGCACTGCTCACCGCCGCGACCTGAACGAGGATGTCGGTGCAGTACACATCCTTGTCCACCATGCCCCGGATG
Source organism: uncultured Faecalibacterium sp. (assembly GCA_934526125.1). Classification (GTDB taxonomy): domain Bacteria; phylum Bacillota; class Clostridia; order Oscillospirales; family Ruminococcaceae; genus Faecalibacterium. Next base: position 15,723 of record CAKSZU010000043.1, read on the forward strand.
CCCCGGACCTGGCCTTCGATCCGGCTCAGGCGGTTCATCAGGGCGCGGTATTCGGCATCGCTCCGCTGTTTGTGGCGGCAGCAGCCTTCGTGGGCAGCGTCCTCCTCCGCCGGGACAGCTTCGGGTGCCGGGGCGGTGCAGTGGGGACAGGATGCTTCGGGATGCTTGACAGATTCGTTCATGGTCGGGACTCCTTCAATTACCCCTTGGGGGTATTTATCGTTTACGACAGCATTGTAGCACAGTTTGTCCTATCACGCAAGTAGGGATTGAAATTTGAAATGTTAAATTTTTGTGAACACAAAAGGGCAAAAGAAAAGAGGGCCCGCAGGCCCTCCAGGAGATCAGTGCTGGAATACGCGCTCGGCGAAGAGGTTCAGCTCCTTGCCCCACCAGTACCAGTCGTGGGAGACATCACTGCCCCACAGTTCCAGATGGACGGGCAGGCCGCAGCCGGTCAGGGCGTCGGCCAGAGCCTGGGTATCCACCAGCGCATCGCCCTCGTAGCTGCCCTGTCCGGCGCAGAGGATCAGGCTGTTTTCTTCCGCATCGGCAAAAGCCTTTTTCTCCACCAGTCCGTCAGCGGCCAGATAGGCCAGGGGGGAGTTGCGCAGGACGAGGTCGTCCCCGGCATCGCCCAGGAAACGGCCCATGTCATACAGACCGGACAGGCCGATGGCCCCGGCAAAGATCTCCGGACGGCGCAGGCGGCAGTTGACGGCCTGATAGGCGCCGGTGTCCACACCGATGACCCAGAGCGTTCCGGTCTTTTCGGCGCCGTTCAGGGTCAGGATGCGGGGAGCCAGTTCGCCGGTCAGGTAGTTGAAATACTTTTCCTGCATCTCGGCCCGGCGGCGGGGCGAAGCGTCCCCGGCCAGCAGGCTCTCGGCGTCGATGCTGTCGGCGCAGAACAGCTGGACCCTGCCCGCGTTCAGCAGGGCGGCAACAGCGTCCGGCATCCCGTTGTTTTCCCAGTCGTAGAAGCGGCCGCCCCGTGCGGGCAGGGCCAGCACAGGGGTGCCGGCATGGCCGTAGACCTTGAACTCCATGTCGCGGCCCAGCAGCCGGCTCCATTCTTTATAGTACATCCCTTGGATCATGACAGCGTCCTCCTGCTATTACACGAATTGATTGCGCCGGGGGTCGTACTCGTACCCCGCGGCGGAAAGCTTTGCGCAGAGCGCGGCTTTGTCCTCGTCCAGATCATCGCACAGGGCGTCCAGCGTGGGGTAGAAGTCCCGCAGCTTCAGGTTGACCATGCTCAGCAGCATGATCGGATCATTTGGCAGTGCCATCGTGTTTTCCTCCCGAAACAAAAACAAAAAGCCGGTCACTCGACAAAGTGACCGGCAGATGCAGCTACTTAGACAGCGCGGGTGACTTTGCCAGCGCGCAGGCAACGGGAGCATGCGTAGATATACTTGGGAGAGCCCTCCACGACCGCCTTGA
>CAKSZU010000044.1 GCA_934526125.1 uncultured Faecalibacterium sp.
GAATTATCAGATAGTCACAAGATTTCACAAGAAAAACGGGATTTCAAAATTAGCGACGTTCTCATAACCGCTTGGTCCCGGGTTCAAGTCCTGGCTGGCCCATAAACCGAAGCGCGGGACATCGTGTCCCGTGCTTTTCTTTTTATCCGGACCGCTCCGGCAGATGAAATGATATGCGGGGAGAAGTACCGCCCTGCCCCGACAGGAGATACAACTGATAAAATAAAAACTCCGTCATACTCTGCCCCGTCCGCCCATATACTCATTCCAGAAAGACAGGGCGGGAGGGATAGGCATGTTTGTTGTGACACTGAACAAAACGAGCTTCCGGAAGGTGGGCATCGGGGCGTTGTGCTGTGCGCTGGTGGTGTTCAGCGCCCTGCTGGGGCGGTACATCAGCACCCGCACGGTGACGGTGTCTGCCTCGGGCAATAAGATCGAGAGTGCGCAGGATATCCAGAACTGGTTCACGGGGTACGGGCTGGATGTGGACGGGGCCTCCATCACGGCGGATAAGGTCAAGATCCCCCGGAAATGGGACGACAGCTTTTCGGCCTTCAACGGGGTGGTGCAGCAGAGCGGGCTGGACCTGGCCCGCTACAAGGGCAAAACGGTGGAGAAATGGACAGCGCTGATCCCGGCGGCGGGCAGCGGGGATACCAGCCGGTACGGGGTGCTGCTGGTGTACCGGAAAAAGGCCATCGGGGCCTATGTGCTGGAAAAGCCCTCCGGCACGGTGACCGGCCTGCAGGATGCCCGCACCGCCATGGCGCTGACTGAGCAGCAGGAGGCCGAACAGGTGTCCGGAGAGGATTACAGCGGCGACTGGGGCGAGCGCCATGACGAGGAGCTGGGCGCGTCCGAACAGAGCCTGCAGACCTCCGGAGAGCCGGACTCCACCCTGCCGGAGGCAGCGCAGTACACCGACCTTCCGCTGGATGCCGAGGGGTATCCCGTCGAATAAAATACGGTGGAAAATCCGGGCGAAAACTTCTGTTCAATTGCTACAAAAAAAACAAAGAAAAATCGGCAGTTTGAAATAATGAAAAAACAACGAGGCGGGTTTATAATAATAGTAGCATCCCGCTGCAGGAACTGCGTCCGGAGTGGCAGGGCCGTCCGGATCACGATCGGGATGAAGTAAGGAGAAAATGATTATGAAGGAATTCCAGTACACTGTAAAGGATGCCTGCGGCATCCATGCCCGTCCGGCCGGTCTGCTCGTCAAGGTGGTCAAGGGCTTTGCCAGCACCGCTACCCTCGAGAAAGAGGGCAAGACCTGCGATCTGCGCAAGCTGATGGCACTGATGGGCATGGGCGTCAAGCAGGGTGACACCGTGACCGTCAAGGTGGAGGGCGATGACGAAGAAGCCGCTGCCGAAGCCATCCAGAAGTTCCTGAGCGAGAACGTCTGATCCGGATTTGCGAACAAAAGCCCTTGCGGGAGACCCTGCGGGGGCTTTTTCGCACAAAAACCGAAAAAGGAGAGAAGCAACGATGCAGGTAGGAACCGGTAAAAGCATCCTGAACGGGATCGCGATCGGAAAACTGAAACTCTACAAGAAGAAGGATACCATGATCTCCGCTGCAGACGCGGCAGATCCTGCGGCCGAAGAGGCCCGCTTCGAAGAGGCCCGGGCCAAGGCTATCGACCAGCAGACCACTCTGTACGAGAAGGCGCTGGCCGAGGCCGGCGAGGACATCGCCGAGGTGTTCAACATCCATGCCATGATGCTGGATGACGACGACTTCGTGGACGCCATCAAGGAGATCATCAACGGACAGCACAAGTGCGCCGAGTATGCGGTCAAGACTGCGGGTGACAACCAGGCAGCTGTGTTTGCGGCCATGGATGATCCGTATCTGCAGGCCCGCAGCGCCGACGTCATCGACATTGCACAGGCCATGCTGGACATCCTGCAGGGGGTGGACAACGCCAGCCTGCAGGGCACCGAGCCCAGCATCCTGGTGGCCGAGGACCTGGCCCCTTCGGAGACGGTGCGGATGGACAAGAGCCTGCTGCTGGGCTTCATCACCCGGGAGGGCAGCTCCAACAGCCACACGGCCATCCTGGCCCGCAGCATGAACATCCCCGCCCTGATCCAGTGCAAGGAGATCCGGGACGACTGGGACGGCAAGATGGCCGTGGTGGACGGCTACAACGCCTGTGTGTATGTGGACCCCACCCCGGATCTGCTGGAAAGCCTGAAGAAACGCCAGCAGGAGGACCAGAAGAAGCAGGCCCTGCTGGCTGAGCTGAAGGGCAAGCCCAACACCACGCTGGACGGCCGGACCATCAACGTGTTCGCAAACATCGGCGGCATGGGCGATGTGGGGGCCGTGCAGCAGAACGATGCAGGCGGTGTGGGCCTGTTCCGCACCGAATTCGTCTACCTGAACTGCAAGGATTTCCCCTCGGAAGATTACCAGTTCGAGGCCTATAAGCAGGTGCTGGAGAGCCTGGCCCCCAAGAAAGTGGTGGTGCGCACCTGCGACATCGGCGCGGACAAGACCGTGGATTACATGAAGCTGGATCACGAGGACAACCCCGCCCTGGGCTACCGCGCCATCCGCATCTGCCTGACCCGGCGGGACTTCTTCAAGACCCAGCTCCGGGCCCTGCTGCGGGCTTCGGCGTTCGGCAACATGAGCATCATGTTCCCCATGATCACCAGCCTGCGGGAGCTGCAGGACGCCAAGGCCGTGCTGGAAGAGTGCAAGGCGGAGCTGACGGCCGAAGGCAAGAAGTTCAGCGACTGCATTGAGGTCGGCACCATGATCGAGACCCCCGCCGCCGTCATGATCGCCGACAATCTGGCCACGGAGTGCGATTTCTTCTCCATCGGCACCAACGACCTGACCCAGTACACCTGCGCCCTGGACCGCCAGAACGCAAAGCTGGAGCCGTTCTTTGATCCCCATCATCCGGCTGTGCTGAAGGAGATCCAGATGACCATTGAGGCGGGCCACCGCCATGGCATCTGGGTGGGCATCTGCGGCGAGCTGGGCGCGGACACCGCCCTGACCGAGACCTTCCTGCGGATGGGTGTGGATGAGCTGTCCATGAACGCCAAGAGCATCCTGGCCGTGCGCAAGATCATCCGCAGCGTGGACTTGAGCAAGCCCTCTGCAAAGCATATCTGATCCGGCAGAACCCTTCCGGAATACAGGCAGCCCCCGGGCGGTATGAGCCGCTCCGGGGGCTGTTTTTACTTCTCGGAGCGGGCACCGGAATACGAAAAAAATTCACCCGAGCGCGGCCAGACAAGCCGCGCTTTCATGGGAAAACGCTTCACAACGATAAAGTAAAATGCTATACTATATCTATGTCGTACCCTCTTGGATACCGACAGGATTGGAGAACCCTCTATGACCCAGTTATTGATCCGTCTTTTCATCCGGCATCCGGAAAATGCAAAGGACCCTGCGACCCGCACGGCCTACGGAAACCTTGCCGGATGCGTGGGCATGGCCTGCAACCTGCTGCTCTGTCTGGGCAAGCTGGCGGCGGGCACCCTGTTCGGCTCCATCGCCATCATGGCGGATGCGCTGAACAACCTGTCGGATGCTTCCTCCAACGTGGTGAGCCTCATCGGCTTCAAGCTGGCCTCCAAGGCACCGGATGCAGAGCATCCCTACGGCCATGCCCGGTATGAATATCTGGCCGGGCTGGTGGTCAGCGTGACGATCCTGGCCATCGGCTTCTCGCTGCTGAAGGAATCCGCCGTCAAGGTGCTGCACCCCACGGCGGTGGCCTTCAGCTGGCTCAGCGTGGGGGTGTTGGCCGTTTCTATTCTGGTTAAGCTCTGGATGAGCCGGTTCAACCGCACCGTCGGCGGGATCATCCATTCCGAGACCCTGATGGCCACCGCTGCCGACAGCCGGAACGACGTGCTGACCACCGGTGCCGTCCTGCTTTCCACCGTGGTGTGCAGCCTGACCGGCTGGGCCCGGCTGGACGGCATCATGGGCGTGGCCGTGGCCTGCTTCATCCTCTGGTCCGGCTGGGGGCTGGTGATGGACACCTTGAGCCCCCTGCTGGGACAGAGCCCCAGCCCGGAGCTGGTGGAGCACATCGAACAGACGGTCATGAGCTACCCCGGCGTACTGGGCGTCCATGACCTGATGGTCCACGACTACGGCCCCGGCCACCAGTTCGCCTCCCTTCACATCGAGTTCCCGGCGGAGACCGACCCGCTGAAGGCCCACGATGTGATCGACAACATCGAAAACAACTTCCTGAAAAAGGATAATCTCCAGGTCACGATCCACTATGACCCGATCGTGACCTCGGATGCGGAGGTGGGGGTGCTGCGCACCCGTCTGATGGAAGAGGTCCGGCAGGCGGACCCCCGGCTCTCCATCCACGATCTGCGGATCGTGCCCGGCGATACCCACACCAACGTCCTGTTCGATCTGGTGTTCCCGGCGGGATACACCGGCGACAAGGACGAGATGCTGGCCCGGATGTGCCAGTTCGTTCATGAGCAGGACCCGAAATACAGCTGTGTCATCAAGGTGGAGCAGAGCTATGCCACGGTGCCCCACGAGAAATAAAGATCTGTTTTACAGGGGGAAGTATTATGCTGAACGAAACCTACCGCGGGATGCTGGAACACAAGAGCGTCATCCGGGAGACCTTCATGTACGGCAAGAAGCGGGCCGCCGAGATCGGCTATGAGAATGTCTTTGACTATTCGCTGGGCAACCCCAGCGTACCCTGCCCGCCCCAGTTCACGATGGCCATGCAGGATCTGCTGGCAAGGGAGGAACCGGTGTCCCTCCACGGCTACTGCCCCAGTCAGGGCGACCCGGAGTTCCGCACTGCCGTGGCGGCCCATCTGGCAAAGACCTTCGGCCTGCCCTACGAGCAGAAGGATATCTTCCCCACCACCGGCGCGGCAGGTGCCATTGCCCACGCCATCCGTGCCGTGACAAAGCCCGGGGACGAGGTGCTGACCTTCGCACCCTATTTCCCAGAGTATGGCCCCTATGTGGAGGGCACCGGGGCACACCTGAAGGTAGTGCCGCCCCAGGCCCCGGCCTTCCAGCCCAATCTGGAAGCCTTTGAGCAGATGCTGACCGAGAAAGTCACCTGCGTCCTCATCAATACCCCCAACAACCCCACCGGTGTGGTCTATTCGGCGGATACCCTTGCCCGGATGGCCGAGCTGCTGACCGAAAAGAGCAAGGCCTACGGCCACAACATCTTCCTGGTCAGTGATGAGCCCTACCGCGACATCGCCTTTGACGGCAAAAAGGTGCCCTACCCGGCAGCGTTCTATACGCATACGCTGACCTGCTTCTCCTTCTCCAAGAGCCTGAGCCTGCCCGGCGAGCGTCTGGGCTATGTGGCGGTCCGCCCCGGCTGCGAGGGAGAGGATGTTCTGGTGGACATGATGGCCCAGATCTCCCGCTTCACCGGCCACAACTGCCCGCCCAGCATCATCCAGCGGGCCGTGAGCCGCTGCCTGGAGGTCACCAGTGACCTTTCGGTCTACGAGACCAACATGAACCTGCTGTATGACAAGCTCCGTGCCCTGGGCTTCGAGGTGGAACGCCCCGGCGGCACCTTCTATATCTTCCCCAAGGCACTGGAAGAGGACGCCAACGCCTTCTGCCTCAAGGCCAGGGAGTTCGACCTGCTGCTGGTGCCCAGCGATACCTTTGGCGTCAAAGGCTATGTGCGGCTGGCCTACTGCATCGACACCGAAAAGGTGGAGCGCAGCCTGCCCGCACTGGAAAAGCTGGCGGCGGCCTATCGGAAATAAGCCGAAAGCTGCAGCGGCATCTGGCAGTGCCGCTGCGGTTTATGATATCTCATTTGTGTAAGAGAGGAAAGGGAAACGACCATGGAAAAGATCAAGATGAACACCCCGCTGGTGGAAATGGACGGCGACGAGATGACCCGGGTGCTCTGGAAGATGATCAAGGAAGAGCTGATCCTGCCCTTCGTTGACCTGAAGACCGAGTATTACGATCTGGGTCTGCCCAACCGGGACGCCACCGGGGATCAGGTGACGCTGGATGCCGCTGCCGCCAACAAGAAGTACGGCGTGGCCGTCAAGTGCGCCACCATCACCCCCAACGCCCAGCGGATGGACGAGTATCACCTCCATGAGATGTGGAAGAGCCCTAACGGCACCATCCGCGCGGCGTTGGACGGCACCGTGTTCCGCGCCCCCATCATGATCGACAGCATCCGGCCGGTGGTCCGGACCTGGAAAAAGCCCATCACCATCGCCCGCCATGCCTACGGTGATGTGTACAAGTGCACCGAGTTCCGCATCCCCGGCCCCGGCAGGGCCGAGCTGAGCTTTACCGGCGAGGACGGCAAAAAACAGACCGCCACGGTCTATGATTTCGAGTGCGCCGGTGTGCTGCAGGGCCTGTACAACAAAGATTCCTCCATCCGCAGCTTTGCCCGCAGCTGCTTCAACTACGCGCTGGACAAGAAGCAGGACCTGTGGTTCGGTGCCAAGGACACCATCTCCAAGAAGTACGATCACACCTTCAAGGACATCTTCCAGGAGGTCTACGACGCCGAGTACAAGGAAAAATTCGAGGCGGCCGGGATCACCTATTTCTACAGCCTCATCGACGACATCGTGGCCCGGGTCATCCGCAGCGAGGGCGGCTTCGTCTGGGCCTGCAAGAACTACGACGGCGATGTGATGAGCGATATGGTCTCCACGGCCTTCGGCTCCCTTGCCATGATGACCAGTGTTCTGGTCAGCCCCGACGGCAACTATGAGTTCGAGGCGGCCCACGGCACGGTGACCCGCCACTACTACAAGTACCTTGAGGGCGAAAAGACCTCCACCAACCCCATGGCGACCATCTTCGCCTGGTCCGGTGCCCTGAAAAAGCGGGGCGAGCTGGACGGTCTGCCCCAGCTGGTGCAGTTCGGCGAGGCACTGGAAGCCGCCAGCCTCCAGACCCTGAACGACGGCATCATGACGAAGGACCTCTGCGGTCTGGCCGAGGGCGTCACCCCCACGGCAGTGGACAGCGAGGGCTTCATCAAGGCCATCCGCACCCGGCTGGAAGCAAAGCTGGCCTGAGCTTCGGAAAAAGCAAAATAAAAACTGCGGCCCCTGCCCCGGAAGTTCCCGGCGGCGGGGGCTTTTTGCGTCTATACAAGCCGGGCCGCCCGTGCTACAATGGGGGCAGAAAAGGCGGTGAGACCATGCAGAACCCTCAGCATCCCTTGCCCGAATATCCGCGCCCGGCCCTGCGGCGGGACAGCTTTGAGAACCTGAACGGCCTGTGGCAGTACGCCATGACCGCGGCGGCAGAGCGCCCTTTGAAATGGGACGGGCAGATCCGGGTGCCCTACTCGCCGGAGAGCCGGGCCTCCGGGGTGGGCCGCACCCTGCAGCCCGGCCAGTGGCTCCATTATCACCGCAGCTTTGCGCCGCCCTCCGGTCAGGGCGGCCGGGTGCTGCTCCACTTCGGCGCGGTAGACTATGCCTGCGCCGTGCAGGTCAACGACCGTCTGGTGGGGGGCCACCGGGGCGGCTACTGGCCCTTTACACTGGATATCACCGATGCCCTGAGCGGCACCGGCCGCGACCAGCTCTGGGTGGCCGTGCAGGACCCCACCGGGACCGGCACCCAGGCCCGGGGCAAGCAGACTTTGCACCCGGGCGGGATGTTCTACCCGGCCCAGAGCGGCATCTGGCAGACCGTCTGGCTGGAACGGGTGCCGGACAACTACATCACTGACCTGACGGTCACCCCGGACTACGATGCCCGCACCGTGACGGTGAAGGCCCACGCGGCCCGGCCCGGCGGGGCGTCGAACCTCTGGGCCGTGGTGCGGGCCGGGGGCGTGACCATCGCCGAGGACTGGGGCAGCGACGAGGCCGGCCGGGACGGCGAGGTGACCCTGCGCATCCCGGAGGAGTCGTTCTTTCCCTGGAGCCCGGACAGCCCCTTCCTGTACGACCTGACCGTGGGCACCACCCAGGGCGAGGAAGCGGACTTTGACACCGTCCACAGCTACTTTGCCTTCCGCAAATGGAGCTGCGAGCCGGACGCCCGCGGGGTGAAGCGCTTCTGCCTGAACGGCAAACCCATCCTCCTGAACGGCCTGCTGGATCAGGGCTACTGGCCCGAAGGGCTGTATACGCCCCCTTCGGACGGGGCCGTGGTGCGGGAGCTGCAGACCGTGAAGGAGCTGGGCTTCAACCTGCTGCGCAAGCACGCCCGGATCGAGCCGCAGCGGTGGTACTACCACTGCGACAAGCTGGGCCTCATCGTCTGGCAGGATCTGGTCAACGGCGGCGGACCCTACAAGCTCTGGTTTGTGACCTGCCTGACCAATGTGTTCCAGCCCCTGCTGCGGAAGCTGCCGGACAAAAAGCCCCTGTGGGGTCTGCTTGGCCGGGAAAAGCCGACATCCCGGGAGGAGTACGGCCGGGAGCTGGCCGACACGGTGAAAACCCTGTCCTGTCACCCCTGCATCGGCTGCTGGGTACCCTTCAACGAGGGGTGGGGGCAGTTCGATGCCGCCGGTGCGGCGGCAAAGCTGCGGGCGCTGGACGATACCCGTCTGGTGGATGAGGCCAGCGGCTGGTACGATCAGGGCGGGGGAGATGTGGACTCGCTCCACAATTACTTCTATCCGCTCCGGGTGAAGCCCCGGGACCGGGTGACGGCCCTGACGGAGTACGGCGGCATCGCCTGGCCCATGCCCGGCCACGAGCCGCCCCGCAAAGCCTATGGCTACGGCACTGCAAAGAGCCGGGCGGAGCTGACGGCCCGCTGGAAGAAGCTGCAGCTGGAAACGGTGCTGCCCCAGCTGAAAAACGGGCTGTCGGCGCTGGTCTATACCCAGGTCAGCGATGTGGAGGATGAGGTGAACGGCCTGTTCACCTACGACCGCACCGCCATCAAGCCGGACCCCGCTGTCGTCCGCGCCGTGAACGAGGCGCTGGAAGCCGAATTTGAAAAAGTGACCCGATAACAAACAATGCCCCGGAGGCCGTCAGGCTTCCGGGGCATTTGTGATCTTATGGGATTCAGCTGTTGGAGCTGCTGCTGTTCACGATCCTGGAGGCGGGCATCTTGTTCATGGCGGAGCTGCTCAGGTTGTGATCCAGAGAAGCGCCGTACTGGGCCAGCGCATCGGTGAGTTCATCGCTCTTCAGGTCGCTGAGGGCCTGACCGCGGAGGTTGTCCAGCGAGTTCAGGCTCAGGGGGTCCAGCCGCAGGGCTGCCATCATGGCGTAGCCGTTGTACTTCAGCGCGGCGGCCTGCCCGATGGACAGGCTGCGGAGGGTGTCGGCGGCACCGTCTGCCGTGAAGGCGGAATCCACGGTGGCATTCCCGATCAGCTCAGTCTGGGGAGCGTCCGAATCGGAGGAGTAGGTGGAATCCAGCACGGCGTAGATGTCCGGCAGGGCGGAGGTGACCACGCCGGAGAAGTAGCCCAGCAGGGCGCTGCTGAAGTCGGAGCCGCTCAGGCCGGTCAGGGAGACGGCATAGGCGTTGGTCTGATCCACAGCGCTCTGGGCCAGGCTCAGCATCTGGGCGGTCTGGTCATCGTCGGCAAAGGCGTAGGTGCTGGTGTTGTACAGGGGGACCACATAGTAGGCCAGCTGGTACATCTCGTTTTCCAGATGGCTGGTCAGGTCGGCGTCGGAGACCGGGGTCTCGCCGTCCGGGCCGTAGACCAGATCCAGCAGATCGCCGCTCTTGATGAGGATGCATTCGAACCGCCGAAGGGTAGAAAGGCCGATGCCGTTGGCCTTGTAGGTGTCGCCGTACTGGTCCATCAGCTGGGAGGCATAGCTGTCGGCCTGATTTTCCTCGTCCTCGGTGAGCTGGCCGCCCAGTTCGTCGAAGCGGGTCTCGACGGCGGCGTAGGTCTCGAGGTTTTCCAGCGTTTTCCGGCTCACATAGTCGCGGACGGTGGCGGTCTCGCCGCTGTCGGCATCCACGGTGATGGTCTGCTTCAGAAATGCCTTCACATCGGTGGTGTCCTGATCGGAGGATGCCAGATCGGCGGCGCTCTGGTAGGCATTGTACTGGGCCAGCAGGTACAGGCCGGAGGAGATGTCCACCGTGCCGATGGTGCCCACCGAGTCCGGGGTGGAGAAGAGACAGCCGGTCAGGCTGAATGCGAGGGAAATGGCACAGATCAGTGCGAGAAGTTTCTGTTTCATCGAAGTTACTCCTTGTTTGATAAAATGCCGCTCATGGCCCTGAGGATGCCCTGAAGCAGCTCGAGGGGCTTTTCCTCCGGCTGTAGGGTGACCGAGAGGTAGGGCTTTGCCCCGGCCCCGGCGGTGACCCGGCCGTTGAAAGCGATGAGCAGACCGCGGATCATGGAAACGTCCAGCGACTCCACCTGAAGGATGAGGGTATCCTTCTTCTGGGTCACCTCGTACACGCCCACAGCGGCGGCCTGCACCCGCACCAGCGAGACGTTGACCAGGTCGCTGACCGAGGGCGGCGGATCGCCGTAGCGGTCGATGAGTTCGTCCAGCACGTCGGCGGCGTCCTCCGGGGTCTGGATGGCGGCGATGCGCTTGTAGGCCTCGATGCGGCCCGGCCCGTCCGGAATGTACTGCTCCGGGATGTAGGCGTCCACCCGCAGGTCCACAAGGCACTCGCTCTTGTCCCGCTGGACCGGCTCGCCCTTGGCCCGGGCGATGGCCTGTCCCAGCATTTTGACGTAGAGGTCATAGCCCACGGCCTCCATGTGGCCGTGCTGGCTGTGGCCCAGCAGGCTGCCTGCGCCCCGGATCTGCAGATCCCGCATGGCGATGCGGAAGCCGGAGCCGAAGGCCGTGAACTCGCGGATGGCGGAAAGCCGCTTCTGGGCGATGTCCGACAGGGTCTTGTCCCGCCGGAAGGTGAAGTAGGCATAGGCCTTGCGGCCGGAGCGGCCCACACGGCCCCGGATCTGGTACAGCTGTGCCAGACCCATCCGGTCAGCGTCCTCGATGATGAGGGTGTTGCAGTTGCGCACATCGATGCCGGTCTCGATCAGGGTGGTGCAGACGAGAATGTCGATCTCGCCGTTGAGCAGGTGCTGCCACACCGGGTTCAGCTCGTCCTCGGTCATCTTGCCGTGGGCGATGCCGATGCGGGCCCCGGGTACCATCTGGCTGACATGGGCGGCGCAGGACTCGATGTTGTCCACCCGGTTGTGCAGGTAGTAGACCTGACCGCCCCGGACCAGTTCCTTCTTCATGGCCTCGGCAAGGATCACGTCGTTGTACTCCAGCACAAAGGTCTCCACGGGCTGCCGCTCAATGGGAGGCTGCTCGATGGTGGAAAGATCCCGGATGCCGCTCATGGCCATGTTCAGGGTGCGGGGGATGGGGGTGGCCGACAGGGTGAGCATATCCACCCCGATGAAGTTCTCCTTCAGCTTTTCCTTGTGCTTCACGCCAAAGCGCTGCTCCTCGTCGATGATGACAAGGCCGAGGTCGTGGAACTTCACGTCCTTGGACAGCAGCCGGTGGGTGCCCACCACGATATCCACACTGCCGGCCTGCAGGCCGCGCAACGTCTCCTTTTGCTGCTTGGCGGTGCGGAAGCGGGACAGCATCCCGATCTTTACCGGAAAAGCCTCCATGCGGGAGAGCAGGGTGTTGTAGTGCTGCCACGCCAGCAGGGTGGTGGGCGCCAGCAGGGCGCACTGTTTGCCGCCCATGATGCACTTGAAGGCGGCGCGCAGCGCCACCTCGGTCTTGCCCACGCCCACATCGCCGCAGAGCAGCCGATCCATGGGGTAGCCTTTTTCCATGTCCTGCTTGATCTCGGCGGTGGCGTGCAGCTGGTCGTCGGTCTCGTCGTAGTCAAAGCGGGTCTCAAAGTCCCGCTGCCAGTCGCCGTCCGGCGGGAAGGCGTAGCCCGTGGCCTGACGGCGGCGGGCGTAAAGCTCGATCAGCTCCTGCGCCATCTCCTCGGTGGCCTTTTTCACCTTGGCGCGGGTGCGCTGCCACTCGGTGCCGCCCAGCTTTGCCAGCTTTACCTTTTCCTCGTCGCCGGGGGCGGTGTAGCGGCTGAGCAGATCCAGCTGGGTCACCGGCACATACAGCACGTCTGAGCCGGAATACTGCACCTTGAGGTAGTCCTTGGTAGCGCCCTGCACCTCCAGCCGCTGGATGCCGGCGTACATCCCGATGCCGTGGCTCTGGTGCACCACATAGTCGCCGGGCTTGATGTCCGAAAGGCTGGACAGGGCGTTTTTGTTCTTCTTGCGCTTTTTGTTTTCGGCGGCCTCGTCGTCCAGACCGTGACGCCGGGACGAGATGACCGCCACGCGGGCGAACGGGAAGGTGCAGCCCGCCGTGAGGTGGCCGGGCAGTACCTGAACCAGACCTTTCGCGGGCCGGACGTCCCGGCTCATGCTGACGGCATAGCCCTTGTCAGCCAAATCGCGGGTAAGGGCCGCTGCACCCTTGGGCGTGCCGGCGAAAAGGGCCACGGCATACCCCTGCTGGACCAGCGGGTCGAGGTCTTCCCGCAGGGAAGCGAGGTCGCCGCCCCAGTTGGGGGCCGCGAACGCCTCGGCGTTGATGAGGTCTTTCAGTTTGAACTCGTTCATGCCGCGCAGGAAGTTCTCGCAGAGCAGGGTGCTCTGGTCCTGCGCCGCAATGGCGAGGTCGTCCATCGTCTGGTAGAGCACATCGAGGCCGGGGCAGATGACGCCCTCCTCGAGCAGGCCGGTCAGCTCTTCGCTGCGGCGGAACTCGGTGGCCTTCTGGGCGTCCCGGATGCCGCCCACCTCGTCGAGGATGAAGATGGGGCTGCTCAGGTGGTCCAGCAGGGTGGCGGGCGTCTCGTACCGCAGACCGTAGTATTTGTCCATGGCCTCGGGCATGACGCCGCTGTCCAGCTGGGCGAGGTCGGCTTCCATGGCCTTTTCGAGGGCGGTGCGGCGCTTGCCGCGGGCTTTCTTCTGGGCGGCGCGGAGGGCCTCCGCCGTGTCGGCGGTGCTGCCGAACAGCACCTCGCGGGCAGGGGAAAGATAGATTTTTTCCAGCGCACCGTCCCGCCGCTGGGTGAGCAGGTCGAAGGAGGCGAGAGAATCGATCTCGTCGTCCCAGTACTCCACACGGGCGGGCTGGCGCATATCGGGGGCGTAGATGTCCACGATGTCGCCCCGGACGCTGAACTGGCCCGGGCCGTCCACCTGACTGCGGCGGACGTACCCGGCGGAAAACAGCCGCTCCACCAGCGCTTCCCGGTTGTAGATCATGCCGGGCTTCAAGGTCAGGGTGTTCTTCAGAAATTCGTCCCGGGGGACGGTATACTGCAGCAGGGCTTCGGCCGGGACGCAGACGGCCTGCAGCCGTCCGCCCGCCAGTGCGCCCAGCACCGAGAGCCGCCGGTACTCGTACTCGCGGCCTGCACCCTCCACCGGGCGCAGCATGAAATCCCGGGGCGGGAACACCGCCGCGGTCAGCCCCAGCGCTTTCAGGTCGTCGGCAAAGTGGGTGGCCTCGGCCTCGCCGGGGGTCACGATGCACAGCACCCGGCCAAGATCCTTCTGCAGGGCGGCATACAGCAGGGCCCGGCCCGCCGGGGGCAGGCCGAACAGCGCCGCAGGGCCGGGCTTTGCAAAGCTGGCCGCGATTTTCTGGTATTCGGCGGTGTTCTTCAGGAGCGCTTCATACATGGGAACGTGCCTCCTTTCCTGAAAAGTGAATCGATTCTTTTACCCGTTGTACTTGCTCTGGGCGAGACCGAGCTTGCCGTCCATGATGAGCTTTGCCGCTGCTTCCAGATCGGGGTAGCGGTCGGCGACGGCTTTGGCGTCCTCGGGCGGGAACCTGCCCAGCACCCAGTCGGCCAGATCGTAGTCGGGCCGGGGCTTGGCCCCCACGCCGATGCGGATGCGGGGGAACCCGTCGCCCCCCAGCCGGGCGATGATGCTCTTCAGGCCGTTGTGGCCGCCCGCCGAGCCAGAGGGCCGGATGCGGAGCTTGCCGGGGTTCTGGGTGATGTCATCGCACAGGACGATGACGTGATCGGCCGGGATCTTGAAAAAGCCTGCCAGCGGCGCGATGGAATCGCCGGAAAGGTTCATATAGGTCAGGGGCTTCAGCAGAACGACCTTGTGGCCGTCCACCTCGCCCTGGCCCCACAGGCCCTGAAATTTGGTCTTGGAAACGGAGATGCCCCATTTGCCGGCCAGTGCATCCAGTGCGGCGAACCCGGCATTGTGACGGGTGCCCTCATACTTTGCTTCCGGATTGCCCAGCCCGGCAATGAGCCAGATATCATTTGCATTCATAGTTGTTTTTGTCCCTTTTATAGCAAACCAACTTTTTAATGCAACAGCAACATCGTTGGTTTGCATATCGCAGATATGCTGTTACAGTTGTGCTGATTTCTAGCCTTGCGATAATAGTCTGATGCAGTTCATAAGTATAACATACACGCGCGCAAAAAGATATACATTATAAACGAAAAAGATGCGCCTGCAAGAAGAAACCGCCGTACAGCAGCGGCTGCGCGGCGGTTTGCAGACGGAAAACAGGCGTTATTTGCTCTGCTCTTCCTCCAGCTTTTTCTTTTTGGCGATGTAGGCTTCCATCTTGGGTTCGGCCCAGCCCTCCAGATTGGTCTGGCGGTCCCGGGCGATGCCCAGCGCCTGCGCAGGCACATCTTTGGTGATGGTGCTGCCGGCGGCGGTGTAAGCGCCGTCGCCCACCTTGACCGGGGCCACCAGATTGGTATTGCAGCCGATGAAGCAGTAGTCCCCGATGGTGGTGCGGAACTTGTCCTTGCCGTCGTAATTGCAGGTGACGGTGCCGCAGCCGAAGTTGCAGTATTTGCCCACGTCGCTGTCGCCGATGTAGGTCAGGTGGCTGACGGTGTTGCCCCGGGCGAAGTTGGAGTTCTTGGTCTCCACATAGGCACCCAGATGGACGCCGTAATCGGTGACGGTGTTCACCCGGACATGGGTGAAGGGGCCGATGTTGTTGTGGGGGCCGAGATGGCTGCCGTAGACCTGGCTGGCGTTGACGGTGGTGCCCTCGTCGATGATGCTGTCCTCAATGAGGCTGTTGGGGCCGATGACGCAGCCGGGGCCGATGACGGTGTTGCCCCGCAGGATGGTGCCTGCCAGAATGGCAGCGCCGGGGGCGATGGTGACGCTCTCGTCGATGCGGACGGTGCGGTCCTCGATCTTCACCCCGTTGGCGATATGGGCAAGCAGGATGTTCTCCCGCTTTTCCTCGGCGGCATCCAGCTGTGCGCGCGCAGCTGCCAGTGCTTCAGCAGAAATGGGATTCATAAAAGTGTCCCTCCTTCGGAAGGTAGTATGACTTGTTGTATCCATCAGGGGAAAATTCCGACCGGTTCCGCGGTGAAACCAGGCCACAAATTTTCAATGGATGGAAAGATGTATCCAAGAGACGGAAAAATGGCTTTCCAAAACGAAAAACCTCTCGAACTTTCTCCCATTCTATCTTACCTGAAAATTGGGTAAATTTCAAGGGAATTGCACAAAATTTATCAAACAAATTCGGTACTTTGCACGGTGGCAAGGACGGGATTTTCTGGTATAATAGTTTAGCATTCACAAGACAATGTTCATCGGAATCAGAAACAGTGTACGATGAGACCGCCGGAGCAAAACGCCGGGGGCCACCAATTGGGAGGTAAACAACGCATGAGCAAAAAGTATCTGTACTACTTCAGCGAAGGCAATGATGCTTTCGGCGGCGACAAAGTCACCATGAAGAATACTCTGGGCGGCAAGGGTGCTGGTCTGGCAGAAATGACCGCAGCCGGTATGCCGGTGCCGCAGGGTTTCACCATCACCACCGACGCCTGCACCCAGTATTATGCAGACGGCCGTCAGATCAATGACGAGATCACTGCTGATATCTTTGAGCACCTCAAGGGTCTGGAAGAGATCACCGGCAAGAAGTTCGGCGATAACCAGAACCCCCTGCTGGTCTCCGTCCGTTCCGGCGCACGTCAGTCCATGCCCGGCATGATGGACACCATCCTGAACCTGGGCCTGAACGATGAGGCTGTTGAGGGTCTGGCCAAGAAGACCGGCAATGCCCGTTTTGCATACGACTGCTACCGCCGCTTTGTGCAGATGTTCGCGGACGTCGTTATGATGGTCCCGAAGAGCCTGTTCGAGGTCGAGATCGATAAGATGAAGGAAGCCAAGGGCGTCAAGAACGACGTTGACCTGACTGCTGATGACCTGAAGGAACTGGTCGGCACCTTCAAGAAGATCTACGAGGAGAACGAAGGCCGTCCCTTCCCGCAGGATCCTCGTGATCAGCTGATCGAGGCTGTCAAGGCCGTCTTCCGCAGCTGGGACAACCCCCGTGCAAACGTCTATCGTAAGATGAACGAGATTCCCTACGAGTGGGGCACCGCTGTCAACGTGCAGCAGATGGCCTTCGGTAACTCCGGCGACCGTTCCGGCACCGGCGTTGCCTTCACCCGTGACCCCGCCACCGGCGCCAAGAAGCTGATGGGCGAGTACCTGATCAATGCACAGGGCGAGGATGTCGTCGCAGGTGTGCGCACTCCTTCTCCCATCAGCCACCTGAAGGATCAGATGCCTGAGGTGTACGATCAGTTCGTTGAGATCGCAACCCGTCTGGAGAACTACTTCCGCGATATGCAGGATATGGAGTTCACCATTGAGGACGGCCACCTGTACATGCTGCAGACCCGTAACGGCAAGCGTACCGCACAGGCTGCTCTGCAGATCGCATGCGACCTGGTGGACGAGGGCATGATCACCGAGCAGGAGGCTGTCCTGCG
>CAKSZU010000045.1 GCA_934526125.1 uncultured Faecalibacterium sp.
CACTTGCGCTGGGTGCCCGGAGGGCAGATGCAGTGATACTTGCAGCTGATGGAGTCATCCTCGATGGGGGTCATGGCGGGCTCCTTGGAGTAAACCACCTTCAGGTGCTTGATCTTCCGCTTGCGGCACTCGGTGCGCATGACCTTGGCCAGCGGGCAGACGGAAGTCTTGTAGATGTCCGTGACCTCGAAGCGGGTGGGGTCCATCTTATTGCCCGCACCCATGGCGCAGATGATGGGGGTCCCGGCCTCCTTGGCCTTGACCACCAGCGCGATCTTGCCGGTAACGGTGTCGATGGCATCCACCACATAGTCGTACTGGGTGAAATCGAACTGATCCTGGGTCTCCGGGGTGAAGAAGGTCTTATAGGTCGTGACCTTGATGTTGGGGTCGATCTCGTGGATGCGCTGTTCCGCCACATCCACCTTGTACTGGCCCACCGTCTTGCGGGTGGCCACGATCTGGCGGTTCAGGTTGGTCAGGCAGACCTTGTCATCATCAATGAGGTCCAGTGCGCCCACGCCGCTGCGGGCCAGTGCCTCCACCGTGTAGCCGCCCACACCGCCGATGCCGAACACGGCCACACGGGAGTTGTGCAGCTTTTCCATGGCTTCCTTGCCCAGCAGCAGCTGGGTGCGGGAATATTGATCCTGCATATCCTTTTTACCTCTCTACGTTTGTAATGGTTCCTCCGCCCAGCACGACATCGCCCTGATACAGCACCACGGCCTGACCGGGTGTGGGGGCGCGCTGGGGCGTGTCAAATTCCAGCCGGAAGCGGCCTTCTCCCGCCGGGTAGACCGTGGCGGGCTGCTCGGTCTGGTGATAGCGGGTGCGGGCCGTGACCCGCAGGGGCGCTGTCAGCTCCGGGATGGCGATCCAGTTGGCCTCGTCGGCACAGACGATGCGGTCGAACAGGGTTTCTTCCGGCCCTACCGTGACGGTGTTGGCCTGCATATCCTTGGCGCAGACGTACACCGGGGCCCCCATCGCAAGGCCGAGGCCCTTGCGCTGGCCGATGGTATACCGCACCGCGCCGCTGTGGGTACCCACCTTCCGGCCGCTGACATCCAGAAAATCGCCTGCCGGGTAATGCTTCCCGGTAAAGTCCTCCATGAAACGGGCGTAGTCGCCGTCCGGCACGAAGCAGATATCCTGACTGTCGTGCTTCCGGGCGTTGATGAAATGCTGCTGTTCCGCGATCTCACGCACTTCTGTCTTGTGCAGCGCCCCCAGCGGCAGACGGACATGGGCCAGCTGCTCCTGGGTCAGGTTGTAGAGGACATAGCTCTGGTCCTTGCCCTCGTCCAGCCCCTTCTTCAGCAGCCAGCGGCCGGTGGCCGTGTCCTGCTCCACCCGGGCATAATGGCCGGTGACCACATACTCCATGCCGTGGCTCTCGGCCCAGCGGAGCAGGTGGTCGAATTTCATATACCGGTTGCAGTCGATGCAGGGGTTGGGCGTACCGCCCATCTCGTACACCCGGATGAACTTTTCGATGATCTTTTCCCGGAAGTCGGCGGTGAAATCCAGCACCTCATAGGGGATATCCATCGCAAAGGCCACCTCGGCGGCATCCTCGATATCCTTTTCGGAGCAGCAGGTGTGGAAACCGGACTGCCCCAGCGTCTCGTTGCGGGTGAGCCGCATGGTGATGCCGGTGCAGTCGTAGCCCGCCTGCTGCATCAGCCAGGCCGCCACCGAGCTGTCCACGCCGCCGCTCATGGCGATGAGCGCCCCGGGGCGCTTTGTGTTCTGTGCTTCTGTCATTTTGTCCCTCATTCTATAACATACCAAGACAGTAGTATAATACTACCGCAGCTTCTTTCTCTTGTCAAGACGCAGAAAATTGCGCCGCAGCGGCCAGAAGGGCCTGCTTTTCGTTGGGGACCTGCCCGGTGATCACAGCCTCAAGCAGCTGTTCCAGCAGCTGCCGCAGACCGGGGCCGGGCTTTGCCCCCGCCGCCATCAGGTCCCGGCCGTTGACGGCCAACTGTGCGATGCGGCAGCAGACGCCGTCTGCCTCCATCTGCCGGGCCAGCTCTGCCCGGGCGGCAAAGTCTTCCGCCTGCTCCGGATGCAGCGCTGCCCCCAGGGCCGCAAGGCGTTCCACGGCAGTCAGGCCGTACCGGCCCAGCAGCCGCCGGACGCTGACGGCCGGATCGGTGGCAGAGCCGGATGTTCCGGGAGCTTTCTCCTCGGACACGGCTCGGGCCATTCCATCGCCCGCCCTACCGCCTGCGGCGGCAGGGTCCCACCCCAGCGGACGGTCCTCAGAGAAACTCCCGTCACATCCTCCGATTTCCCTTACCAGCACCGCCGTTTCTTCCGTCAGGGCATTGGAGCATTTCAGGCGGCGGAGCGCCTTCCGGGTGCCCTCCTCCCCCAGCGGCAGCAGCAGAGCCGCCAGCCGGGCGGGCACGTTCTCCGCTCCGGGCGCCAGACGGTCGATGACGCGGCAGCTCTCTGCAAAACGCGCCGGTTCTTCCAGCGGGTACAGCTCCGGTAGGATCACGGCCAGCACCGCCGGTTCCAGATACCGCCCCGGTGCAGGGGCCGCCAGCAGCTTGAGCATTTCCTCCTGGATGCGCTCCGCCGAAACGCAGTCCAGATGCGGCCCCAGCGCCCGGGCCGCTGCCCCGGTGGCAGGGTCCACAGAAAAACCGAACCGGGCCGCGAACCGGTAGAGCCGCAGGATGCGCAGCGCGTCCTCCTCAAACCGGCGTTCCGGCTCTCCCACCGCCCGCACGAGATGGGCGGCAAGGTCGCCCCGCCCGCCAAATGGGTCGATAAGCCCCTCCTCAGCGCTGTACGCCATGGCATTGATGGTGAAATCCCGGCGGGCAAGGTCCTCCCGCACATCCGGCACAAAATGGACGGCATCCGGGTGGCGGCCATCGGAGTAGGCTCCTTCGATGCGGAAGGTCGTTGTCTCATAGAGCCTGCCGCCCTGCTTCACCGTCACGGTGCCGTGCTGCAGGCCGGTGGGGATGCACTTTTCCTCCCCGAACAGCTCCATCACCTGCTCCGGGCGGGCGCTGGTGCAGAGGTCCCAATCGTGGGGAGCCTGCCCCAGCAGGCTGTCCCGGACACAGCCGCCCACAGCGTAGGCTGCATGGCCCGCCCCATGGAGCGCATCCAGCAGCAGGGCTGCACCCGGGTCAAGTTTGATCGTTGTCATGTTGCTTCCTCATCATACTGCAGGGTGATCTGTTTGCCGTCAAACCCGCACTCCGCCGCCGGGAATACCGCCTGCGCATTGGGCAGGGCGGCGGCCGGGTCGGTGATTATGGGCGAATAATGCATCAGCCAGAACCGGCGCACACCAGCCTTTTTTGCAATGGCTGCCCCCTGCGCAAAAGTGCTGTGCCCCCACTGCTTCGCCTGCGCCTCCTGCTCGTTGTCGGGATAGGTGGCATCGCAGAGGAAGAGGTCGGCGTTCTGCGCGGCCTGTTCCAGTGCCGGGCAGGGGGCGGTGTCCCCCGAGAACACGAACCGCAGGCCCCGGCGCGCCGGGCCCAGCACATCCGCAGGAGCGACCACAGCCCCGCTTTCCAGCGGGATGCTCCGGCCCCGCTGGAGCAGCTTCCATGCAGGCACCGGAACGTTCAGTGCCCGGGCCTTTGCCGGGTCGAAGCGGCCCGCCCGGGGCAGGTCGATCCGGTAGCCCCGGCTGGGCACCCGGTGCCGGGTACGGAAGGGCGTAAGCTGCGCCCCCGCAGGCCAGCCGGAGGAAAGGGTGGTCAGGTCGATGGGGTCTGTGTCCAGCTGCACCGCCCGCACCGGGTACGGCAGCGGCCCGGTCAGGGCGCGCAGGGCGGGCCAGATCTCTCCCATGCCCTCGGGGCCGTAGAGGGTCAGCGGGCGCTCCCGTCCCTGACAGCCCAGCGTCTGCAGCAGGCCCGGCAGGCCGAAGATATGGTCGCCGTGATAGTGGGTCAGGCAGATGGCATCCAGCTTCATCAGGTTGACCCCGGCGCGGCGGGCCGCCGCCTGCGTCCCCTCGCCGCAGTCAAACAGCAGGGCGTGGCCCCCGCATTCGGCCAGCGCGGCGGTCAGGGCACGGTCCGGCAGGGGCATGGTGGCCGCCGTGCCCAGCAGTGTAATGGTCAGCATAACAGTTCCTCCGTGATTTGTCGGTAACAGTGTACCACATTTTCCGGACGCATACAACGCACACCCCCGGCATGATGCCGCATAGGATGGCCCGGAACGCTTTTTTGCGAAAGGAGGTCTTTTGTCCATGCGGCGCAAACCGTCCCGCACCGGGCATCCCCGCTTCGGGCTGGCCCGGCTCATTCTGATCCTGGCACTGCTGTTTCTCGTTGTGGCGCTCGCCGCCGGGCTGGCGGGCTGCCTGTTCCAGCCCGTACTGGCCGCCCGGGGCACACTGCTGTTCCTGCCGGGGAAATAAAAAGAAAAAGCGGAATCGTTCCATCTTTGCCGGATAGAACAATTCCGCTTTGTGCTATTTTATTATTCTGCCGTTTTCAGCTGCTGTGCTTTTTTCCATGCTCGAATGGCTTCCCCATAGGAGATTCGCTCATCCGGCTTGAACTGCCCTGTATGCTCTTCATCCGGCAGCTCCATCAACTCGTTTTCCAAAACCCACTGTGCGGCCTGCTGTGCCGCTTCATCATTCAGGCCGATGTCCTCATACGCTGCATTTGCATCCGGTACAGGCTCTCCTGCATTTCTCCAGAGCAGTTCTGCCAGCTGGATCCTGTTTTGGGGAAGTGCCGCCCCACTGGGCAGCAGATATTTCAGATAGAGTTCTGTTCCGAGCTGGTGCGCCTGATAGGCCAGTACAACCGCCGAAATTCCCACTGCGCCGATCATTGCAGCACTGCCCAGCAGTTCGGTTTCTCTGGCATTTTCTGCGCTTTCGTACATTGCCTCTATGGTCACATCTGCCGCCGGCATGGAAAAAATCATGGTCTGGCTGGTGTGTGCTACATCAGGGTCTCCCATCAGTGCCGGATCACTGATGTTCCACTGCGCAAAGACCATTCCTTCCGGTGCCGCATTTGCCGCAACCGTAACCATTGCGCCCGCAGGGATCTTTCCGATCTGGGTCGTACCCTGTTTTTTCATCCCCACATTCTTCGTGATATCCACAGTCGTTCCATTTTCCACAACCGTCACACACACCAGAGAACCGTCTTTTTCCGTCAGAGTATACGCTTTGGCAGGCTCCACCTTGCTCCAACGTGCGTAAACCGTCACATCTTCCGTAATTTCCTGGTTGAAGTCAAATAGTGTGCCGCCATTTTCTTGTGCATACCAACCTTCAAACCGGTAACCTTTCGCTGTCGGTTCAGCGGGCGGGGTGACCTTTTCTCCATACCGCACCACCTTGGTGCTTCCCTTTGCCTGACTGCCGCATTCAAAGCTCACAGTGTGGGCACAATGAAATTCCTCCCGTTCAGTCAACATGGGATTCGTATTTTCAAAATCATATTTCTTTGCAAGTTCATCCCACTGTGCTTCCGTTCCCGTATAATGCAGTTCCTCTAATTCTTTATTTACATTATATCCATAGTAAAATGCCCCATGTCCAATCTCTTCAATGCTCTGCGGAATCGTCAACTTTTTCATACTCTCGCAAAATGTGAACGCACTCTCACCAATCGAAACAACTGAATTTCCAAGGTTCACCGTTGTCAATTGGGAGCAATAACCAAACGCACCTGCTCCGACAGAAGTTACTGAATCCGGAAGCTTCACCGTTTTCAACTTATCGCAGTTTGCAAATGCACCAATTCCAATCGAAGTCACAAGATGTCCCTGCGCGGTCGAAGGAATCACTGCATACGCTGCCGCAGCCGTGGTAGAAAACGCCGTCAGTTTCACAGTGCCATCATCAAGCAGCATAAAGGTATAAGTATCCACACCGCCGTTATCCGACTCTGTTACCGTAAAGGTTGTTTCCGCTGTGTTCTCTGGTTTTGCCGCAAATGCAGACAGAGGCATCAGCCCTAAAACTATTCCCAGAACCAGCAAAACGCTGGTAAGCCTTTTCAATTGTTTCATCCCAAAAATCCTTTCTCTGCATTTTCCACGAAAATCGCACAAAAAACGGTTATATATATACATATATCAGATGGACATGTCAATATTCCGTCTCATTTTCAGCACATCAGTATAGTATTTTGTTTAGTATCTTTCGTTTTTTGTGTAGTTTTCAAAAATCAAGGACCTGGCTCTTCAAAAAGTGAAAATTAAAATTTCCCTCTTGACTTCAGGACAATGACGTGATAAAATCCAGCCAAACCAGTGAGAGGGCATAAGTACCTCCGCGATCCTTTGCTTTTACAGAGAGTGCCGGGCAGGCTGAGACCGGTGCAAGGCAGCTGCGGGTGGGAATGGGCCTTTGAGGGCAAACCGAACATTCCCTACAAGATCTACCTTGCCGAATCGGAGCTGCCCACCGCATGGTACAATGTGCGGGCCGATATGAAGAACAAGCCCGCTCCCCTGCTGAACCCCGGCACCCTGCAGCCCATGACCGCCAAAGAGCTGGACGGCGTGTTCTGCGACGAGCTGGTGCAGCAGGAACTGGATGACACCACGGCCTACATCCCCATCCCGGACGAGATCCGGGAGTACTACCGGATGTACCGTCCCAGCCCTCTGTGCCGTGCCTACCGGCTGGAAGAGGCCCTGGGCACCCCGGCGAAGATCTACTACAAGTTCGAGGGCAACAACACCAGCGGCAGCCACAAGCTGAACAGCGCCATCGCCCAGGCCTACTACGCCAAGAAGCAGGCCCTGAAGTGCCGCGAGACCGGCGAGGAAAAGACCATCGTCTTTGGCCTGACCGGCACCGGCTGCTTCGATATGGTGGCCTACGAGAAATTCCACGACGGCCAGATGAGCGATTACATCCCCACCGATGCCGATCTGCAGAAGGGCTTTGACGGCGTCCCCCGCTTCCCGGGCAACGAGATCTGAATCCGAAACAGAATATAGCAGTTTGCGTTTTTAATGCACAAGCAACATCCGCAAACTGCATATCGCAAATATGCCGTTTTGATAGGCACTATTTTTGAAAATTGCGATAAACAGTGCCGCCGCACAGGTTCTCTCCCCGTGCGGCGGCACCTTTTTTGTATTTTTTGTCCGGAAACTGCGCCCGGCGGCTTACCGGTTCAGCCGGATGGTCAGATACGGATCCGGGAGCTTGAGTTCGTCGGCCAGATCGGCCTCCGACTCATATTTGTCCGCTGCCATCCCCACCACCACGCTGCACACATCAAAGCGGCCCGTGGGCGAGAGGGCGGTGATCTTGGCTTCCCCATCCGCCACGGCCGTGACCACGCCGTTGACATCCACCGTGGCCACGCCGGGATTGCTGCTGACCCAGGTGATGGGAACACTGCCGCCGCTTTCCACGGCCACCGTGGCCGAGAGCTTTTCCTGCGCACCGGCCGTGCGCAGCAGCAGGTCATTCTTGTTCAGGGTCACCTTCCCGATCTCCGAAGTCACGGTCACGCTGCACCGCAGAGCCTGTCCGTTGGAGACCAGCGCCGTGATGGTGGCGCTGCCCGGCTTCTGCGCCGTCACAAGGCCCTTGTCGCTGACCGCGGCGACCTCGGGGTCGCTGCTCATCCACTGATAGACATAGAGGAGCGAGCGGTCGCTGTTGGTCAGGCTGAGCTGATGGGTCGGGTTCTGGTCATCGTATTTCTGCACAAGGCTCAGGGACGTGATGTCCAGGGCAGGCTTTTTGACCTGGTCTGCTTCGCTCTGGCGGGTGACCGTGACCTTGCAGGCCGCCCGACTGCCCCGGTCCGAGATGGCGGTGATGATGGCCGTGCCCGCACTGCGCCCGGTGACTTTGCCGTCGCCGTCCACGGTGGCCACGTTGGAATTGCTGCTCATCCAGACGATGAAGTAGTAGTCGCTCTGTCCGCTGGGGTACAGGTACCCTTTGGGGCGGGGATCATCGTCGGTGATCTCCAGCTCCATCTCGGTCATCTCCAGCTCCAGCCGGGAGCTGTTCCGGTTGGTCAGGCTGCTGCGCAGGCTGCCGGAAGACGCCTGCGCGGTCAGCGGAGCCGCCAGAAGAGCCCCGCTCAGGGTCAGCAGGGCCAGAAGCCGCCCTGCACACCGAAAGATCTGTTTCATTGGGTCGAACTTCCCTCCTTGTCGCCTCCCGCAGGACGGAAGAATGCCGCCTGTGCCGGGAGGATCTGTGCGCACGATCTTACTCACTTACGTTTCATTTTACACGCTGGGCAATTTACGGTCAAGTTTTTCCCCTGAAGTAGCGTATTTTCG
This sequence comes from uncultured Faecalibacterium sp., assembly GCA_934526125.1. Classification (GTDB taxonomy): domain Bacteria; phylum Bacillota; class Clostridia; order Oscillospirales; family Ruminococcaceae; genus Faecalibacterium. The sequence goes on from CAKSZU010000045.1 coordinate 8,284, forward strand.
CCCCCGATTTTGTGGAGTGTTCCAGTTTTTCCAAAAATTTTTGTGCAAAAAAACACCGCAGTTCCGGTCGGGGAGCTGCGGCGTTCCGTTCAGGATCAATAATTGTGCTTCTTCAGCTCAAAGTAGCTCTGGGGATGTGCGCAGACCGGGCACTTGAGGGGAGCCGACTTGCCGATATAGGTGTAGCCGCAGTTCCGGCACTGCCAGACCTGCTGCTCCTCCCGGGCAAAGACCTGATCATTCTTCAGGTTCTCGGCCAGCGCACGGTAGCGCTCCTCATGCTCTTTCTCGATCTGCGCCACCATGGTGAACAGGGCAGCCAGCTGCGGGAAGCCTTCTTCCTTTGCCTCGGCAGCCATGCGGGGGTACATCTCGGTCCACTCGTCGTGCTCGCCGCCCGCTGCCATTTCCAGGCAGGTCAGGGTATCGGGCACGGCACCGCCGTGCAGGGCCTTGAACCACATCTTGGCGTGTTCCTTCTCGTTGGCGGCCGTCTCCTCAAAGATGGCGGCCAGCTGCTCGTAGCCTTCCTTTTTTGCCATGCTGGCGAAGAAGGTGTACTTGTTGCGGGCCTGGCTCTCGCCGGCAAATGCTTCCCACAGGTTCTTCTCGGTCTTGGTGCCCTTCAGTTCCATATCCATGCTCTCCTTATTGATGGGTGTGTTCTATCGTTCCGCCGCCGGTGACCGCCGGGGCGTCTGTTCAAAAGGGGGAGTTCTTTCCATGGCTGTATTATACCAGAATTTCTGGTCTAAATCAAGAATAATTCCTGTTTATTTTAAGAATTATTCTCAGTTATGCTGTTTCAGGGCGCAGATGGCGATGCTCAGGGCGCTCCAGGCGGCCTGATACATCAGCACAGCCGCCACCGACAGTGTGCCGATGCTGCCGGCATAGGTCAGCAGGGCACCGATGGCCACCGAGAACCAGACCGAGACCAGCTGCACGGTGGTGGCGCTGGTCTCCGCATTCTGGGCCTGCTCCGCCGCCCGCAGGCCGCCGATCAGGCTGGCAAAACCCTTGTCGTGGAGCATGCAGCAGGGGACGTTCTCCTCCGGCTGGGCCGGGGTCAGGGCGTCGCACTGCTCCTGATCCAGCAGGGTGATCATCCCTTCGGGCAGGTGGTAGGCTTCGGTGATGTGGCGGGCCGTCAGGCTGGGGTCCTCGCAGGTGACCAGCAGCCGGATGTTCTCCCGCTGAAGCACTTCCAGCCCGCGGGCCGCGTTCCGGCCGCCGGTGTAGTGCAGCACGAACATGGCATGCAGGCTGCCCGAGACCGCCAGATACAGGATCTGCAGCGAACCGTTCTTGGAGTGCTGGTCCTCGTACTCCTGCTCAGGCAGGGGCACACCCTCCCGCTCCATGTACAGCCGGTTGCCGATGAGGATCCGGTTGTTGTCGCACCAGGCTGCAAAACCCAGCCCGTGATGAACTTCCAGATCCTTGACCGGGTAGAGGATGTCGGTGCGGTCCTCGATGATCTGCCGGAACAGCCCCCGCAGGGTGTCGCAGCTGTAATTCAGGATGCTGGCGGCGTAGAGGATGGCGCGGTCGATGCGGCCGCCCTTGAAGATCCGGATATCCTCCAGATTCACGCTGTCCGCCGGGAACAGCTCGTCGGCGTCCACCTGCACGGTGTCCACGCCGCCCAGCTCCTCAATGGCTGCCCAGCCGGGCACCACGGCACCGGCCGCAGCCGCCGTCCGCTGCAGCCGCAGGGAGGCGATGCCCGCCACCAGCGTGGAGGACAGGGGGGAGCCCATGCAGAGCATGGCCGCCAGTGCAGCGCCCATGCCGTTGATCCCGCCGCCGAACAGCAGGAACACCAGCCCGCTGAGGATGCCTGCCCCCAGCAGGATGCAGGCCGTCTTGTGGGCCCGGCGCTCGCTGGCCCGCTCGCCGAGGCTCTGCTCCACCAGACTCTCGTCCCACTGGACGGGGCGGCTCAGCAGGACCCAGGGGTCTTTCTGGTCCAGGCTCCGGGCAAGCACCCGGATCAGGTCCTTATCCCGCACCCGGAACGCGCCCTGCAGGCCGTCGGGCGATGCCGTGGCCAGCGCATAGCCTTTCTGTACGGCGCTCAGCAGCAGCCTGCTGCCCAGCAGCGCCAGGAACAGTCCCAATGCCGCCACGCCGGACAGCAGGGTCCAGCTGGACGTCTGGTAGCTCTTTGCATTGATCAGGGCCACGGCCGCCTGCACAAGGGCACCGCAGGCTGCCAGGGCCGGCATGGTGTCCGAACTGGGCCGCTCCCGGATCCCCTTCAGGCCGTCCCGCAAGACGGGCCAGCCCACGGCCAGCGCCGCGGCAAGGAACAGCAGGTTGGCGGCATAGAAGGCCGCCGGGGCCACCACCGGGTCCAGCGAGGCCACGGGGGCCAGCAGCCCCTCGGCCACAAAGCCGAAATGGAGCAGCACCACGGCAAGGATGCCGCTGAGAACGCACCGCAGCGTCAGCTCCGCATTCATCCGGCGGAGCTTGTCCCCCACCGGTTCGGGCTGTTCCGGCTCTTCTTCTGCGGCTTCCGGCTGCGGGGTTTCCTCTGCCGGAGCATCTGTGGGCCGGGCCGTCTCCGGGGCAGCGGGTTCCTCTGCTTTTGCAGTCTCCGGCTGCGCAGCGTCGTCCTGTTCCGGATCCACCAGCGGCAGGCTCATGCTGTCGTCCCTGTCCGGGGCCTCGGTGCGGGCCGGGGCCTGCAGGGGTTCTTCATCGTCCCCCTTGCCGAAGAAGCGGAACGCCGGTTCTGCTTCCGGGGCAGTGGGCTCCGCTTTCGTCTCCGGCTCCGGCTGGGCGGCAGGCTGGGCCTGCTTCACCGACTGATCTTCTGCAAACACCATGGGGATGGCCGGGCCTTCCGGCTCTTCCAGCGGGGCAGGTTCCTCCTGCTCCACTGCCAGCACCTCCTGCGGGGCATTCTGCACTTCTTCCACGGGGACAGGCTTCGGGGTGCCGTAGAGCATGGCTTTCAGCTCTGCCATCTCGGCATCCTCCTGCTGCTCCTGCGGGAGCGGCGGCTCCCGGCGGCGGGGCGGTTCCGGCTGCCTTTCCGGCACGGACGGGGCCGGAGCCGGTTCCTGCGGAGCCGCAGGGGCAGCGGGCTTCACCGGCTCGACGTCCTCCAGCTCTCCGGGTTCCAGCGCCAGTTCCAGCCCTGCATCCGACTCTTCCTCCTGCCCCAGCACGATCTCGCCGGTCGGGGGCAGCTCGGTGGGAGCAGCGGGAGCCTCTTCGGACGCTGCTGCCTTTTCGCGGTGGAAAAGGCGGCCCAGGCTGCCCCGGGTCTCTTTCTTTTCCTCTTCCTGACGGCGCTTCATGGCTTCCGGCACCTGCGCTACGCTGGTGCTGAAAAATGTGCGGAACTTCTCATCCTGTGCATGGATCTCTTCCTGTGTCAGCTCTTTGCTGCGCTTGTCGTCTCTCGGCATCCTTGTCCCTCCCTGTATTGTCTGCAGCGGCACCGCTGCTTACTGTGCGGCGCGCTGGCTCTGGATCTCGTACAGAATGATGCCTGCCGCCACTGAGACATTGAAGCTGTCCACCCCGGTGCCCTGGGCGGCCATATCCAGCCGCACCACACCGTCGCAGAGCTTTTTCACCAGCTGGGAGACCCCGCTGCCCTCACTGCCCAGAACCAGGGCAATGGGGCCGGTGAGGTTGTTCTTCCGCAGGGGCACACCGTCCATATCGGCGCAGTAGACAAAGACGCCCTGCTCCTTCAGGCGGCGGATGGTCTCACCGATGTTGGCCACCCGGGCCACCGGCAGCCGCTCTGCCGCGCCTGCGCTGGACTTGATGACCGTGGGGGTCACGGACGCGCCGCCCCGCTTGGGGATGACGATGCCGTGGGCACCGCACAGCAGGGCGCTGCGCATGACAGCGCCCAGATTGTGGGGGTCCTCAATGCCGTCGCTGAGTACCAGGAAGGGGGGCTCGCCCTTTTCCTTTGCGGCCGCCAGCAGGTCCTCCACCGTCACATACTCGATCTCGCTGGCAAAGGCCGCCACGCCCTGGTGGCTCTCGGTGCCGGTCATCAGGCGGAGCTTGTTGGGATGCACCCGCTTCACCGTGGCACCGGCTTCCTTGGCCATGGCCGTGTAGTAGGCCGCCACCGCCGGAGCCATGCCCTCGGCGATGAGTACCGTGTCCACGCCGGAGCCGCTCTTCAGCAGTTCGGTCACCGGATTCTTTCCGTAGACCAGGCTTTCGTTCTTCGGCTGCTCCTCCGCAGTACGGCGGGGGCGGCGGGGCATTTTCTGTTCGTCCATTGTGTGTTCTCCTTCCGTTCTATGGCAAGGCGCAGTCCGGCTGGCCGCGCCGGGATCTCGTTTTTCTCCCCGATTCCGGAGATTTCGACATCAATACATTATAAAGTATAGCATAACCCATCCTTCTCCGCAATGTTTGCCAGAGGCAAAAGTTTTCCACAAAATCGGTTCTATACATTCGGTAAACCGGCCCGGATTTTTCCACATGTTGAAAATGCGGTGGAAAATGTTCAAAAATCAAGCTTTGACGCCCACTTTCCGGGTGGAATTCCACAATTTCCACAAGGTTTTCCACGGTGCTGTTCCGACAGGGTGCGGCACCGCCGTACTTTTTGTAAAATTCAAGTCGGAAAACTGACGGTTTTTTACAGGCGCTCCGGTCGGATTTTGCCACAATCTCCAATGTCAGATTGCCCAATGTGAAATTCTGTGGAAAACGTCTCCCGATCAGCCTTGATTTTATGCTGCAATTGGGGTATACTAACCTTGCAAGTTCGTTAAAGGATGCACAATGTTGTACCCGCAGCGACGTTTCGCCCCAATGATAATGTGGAGGTAATGAATATGTTGGTAAATGCAACCGAAATGCTGATCAAGGCACGTGATGGCCACTACGGTGTGCCCCAGTTCAACATCAACAATCTGGAGTGGACCAAGGCAGTCCTGACTGCCTGCGAAGAGATGAAGAGTCCGGTCATCCTGGGTGTCTCCGAGGGTGCCGGCAAGTACATGACCGGCTTCAAGACCGTCGCCGCCATGGTCAGCGCCATGGTCGACTCCATGGGCATCACCGTTCCCGTTGCCCTGCATCTGGACCACGGCACCTACGAGGGCTGCAAGGCCTGCGTGGAGGCCGGTTTCTCTTCCATCATGTTCGACGGCAGCCACTACTCCATCGAGGAGAACGTGGAAAAGACCAAGGAGCTGGTGGCTCTGGCACACTCCAAGGGCCTGAGCATCGAGGCTGAGGTCGGTTCCATCGGCGGCGTCGAGGACGGCGTTGTGGGCGCAGGCGAGATCGCTGATCCCGAGGAGTGCGCAAAGATCACCGCTCTGGGCATTGACTTCCTGGCTGCCGGCATCGGCAACATCCACGGTGTCTACCCCGCCAACTGGAAGGGCTTGGACTTCGAGGCTCTGGACCGCATCCACAAGGCAACCAACAACATTCCTCTGGTCCTGCACGGCGGCACCGGCATCCCCGATGAAATGATTGCCAAGGCCATCAGCCTGGGCGTCTCCAAGATCAACATCAACACCGAGTGCCAGCTGGTCTTTGCTGAGGCCACCCGTAAGTACATCGAGGCCGGCAAAGATCAGCAGGGCAAGGGCTTCGACCCCCGCAAGCTGCTGGCTCCCGGCGCTCAGGCCATCATCGACAAGTGCAAAGAGAAGATCGAGCTGTTCGGCTGCGCCGGCAAGGGCTAAATCCTCTCGTTCCACCAAAGAACAATCAAGCGGCCCCGCAACGTTGGAACTCCAACGCGGCGGGGCCGCTTTTTATAGTTTCAATTGCGTTTACGGCCAAAGTTTGGCATCCCATAGGATTATACTAGTACCGGTTTCTCCAATTGTAAGCACGGGGTCAATTTTAATAAATTCGGCACCAGTAATATCAACTTCAACATTAACCGTTTTCGTCGTCTTTTGCGTAATTTCCGGTGAAACCTTTACCAATTCATCACCGATATAAATTTTGATTTTTCCATAATCCCAGGAATTTTTTCCTGTGTACTTATATGGGTTTAACTTGAACGTCAATCGCTTGTATTTTTTCGCAACATAATATTCTACCGGTGATTTATCGATCCACCACCGCAGCACTGAATAATTAGCTCCTTGTGCATAAATGTTTCCATAGGGGTCTTCCGGAGTAATATTTCCCCATTCGATTTTACCATTCAATGGTTCTAATCTGGAGAGTGGAACCGAACCATCACCAACTACCGCCGATGAACTCTCATCACATCCAGTCAGAGCCGTCATTGCACAGGCCACACCCGCAAAGCCCAGCACTTTCAAAAAGCCGCGTCTATCAATTTTTTTCACAATGGTTCACCTCATTTATATTTTGTTTCTTCCGGGTATCATCTTTAATACCCGCTTCCTGACTTTAGTATAGATAGTTTTTATCTAAAAGTCAATAGACAGATTCCGTCTAATCTATCCTATACTCAGGAGGTTAGACATTATGAAAAATCGACTGAAAGACCTGCGGGAAGACCACGATTTCACACAGCAGATGGTTGCCGACAAAATCGGCATCACCCAGCGCAAATACAGTTATATTGAAACTGGCACACAACAGCTGACTGCTGAAGTTCTCATTCCTCTTGCGCAATTGTATCATGTCAGTATTGACTACCTTTTGTGTCAGACCGACCGCCCGGAGCGTTACTCTGATTAAATTTCAACATCAAAAGGGCCGCCATGGGGCGGCCCTTTCTATTATGACTTTTTCTTGTACTTCAGCGGGGTCTGCACCTCGGCGCGGATGCGGGTCAGATCTTGCCGTGTCTCCTGGGTGCTGCGCAGGATGGCATCCAGCCCCTTTTTCGTCAATAATTCCATACCAATTCTCCTTTCGTTGTGTATTCAGTGTAACAGGAGAATCTGTAGAAAGCATAAGGGAGAGTTCTCTTTTCTGTTCAGATACGTTCTTTCAGACGCTCATCCTTACCGTACCAGAAATAGCGAAGCCAGAGCAAGGCCGCACCAAGCAAAATGCTGCCGATCGTAAACGGCCAGACGGGAAAGCGTATAAATATGATCTGCCCAAACATCTGGTGCAAAACGGAACCGATCCCATAGAGCACTATAATATAAAGAAGCAGATATCCCGCATATTTTAGACGATGTTCGCAGGGTGGGAATCCAACCCGTTCCATCATCCGCCGGAACAAATAATACGATGACACCATGCAAACGCAAAGCTGAATAATATACCCCAGCGAGATCACAAAGTGATAATCCGGAACGGCGGAAAGAATCAGCGGATACAGAAGCAGCCCTTCTATGCCATATCCAAAAAAGCATAGCAGTGGAATTGCAATCGTAAGAAAATCAAGCCAGCTCAACCGTTTTAAGCCGGACTTCACTTCCTCCACAAATGTTTTTGCGTCTGAGATCACGCCGAACAATTCATTTCCTTCTTCATTTGCCCGCACAGCGATATCAAGCAAATCACTGTAAACAAGTTCTACGCCGCACACATCCCAACTGATACGACGCAGATATCGAACCACTTCTTTAACCTGCTGCTGACTTTTTTCGTTGAGCAATTTTGTACGCAGACGGTTCGCTCTTCGCAAGGTGAAATAGTTATTCATCTTCTATCCTCCCGAAAAATCTTTTCTACCAAACCGCACAGTCGGTTCCATTCCTGTTGAAAATCTAAAAGAGAATCCGTCCCCTTTTCGGTGATCACATAGTACTTTCGGCTTGGCCCCTTGGGAGAAGGTCGCCGCTCCACTGTCACCTTCTCCTGTTGCTCCAGGCGTAAAAGCAGAGGATATAGCGTGCTTTCGCTGATCTCTGCAAAACCGACCTGTTTTAACTGCATCACTATTTCATAGCCATAGGTTGGTTCTTTTTCAATCAGCCGCAGCACGCAATATTCCAATACACCCTTTAGCAGCTGTGCATTATTTTCCAATCTGCTTCCTCCTTTCTGCCTACTATGCAATGCGTTGTAGCTTATCTACATTGTATTACATAGTAGTCAGTTTGTCAAGTAGCCCGCTTTGCGCGGTTTGCATAAATTATATCTTCGCATTTTGGTAATACACAACAACAAACCCCCAAGGAATTTCTTCCTCAGGGGTTTTGTTTAAGTCGGCGACTACCTATTTTCACGCGCCGTTTCCAGCGAACTATCTTGGGCACGAGTGAGCTTAACTTCTGTG
>CAKSZU010000046.1 GCA_934526125.1 uncultured Faecalibacterium sp.
TGGTCGGAGTGGCGAGACTCGAACTCGCGGCCTCCTGCTCCCAAAGCAGGCGCGCTACCAACTGCGCAACACCCCGTAAGAATTTTGGATACCCTATTACTATACCTTTTTTTGGCCGGGCCGTCAAGGTGCAGCGGGCAGAAAACTGCCGCACCTGCCGGGTGCGGGGGCGGACTTTCCATTTTCGGCTTGAAGCAGAGCGTAAAATGGTGTATTATAAAGTGTATTGAAAGAAAGAGAAATTCCGGGCAGAGATGCCCCGACCAAGGGGGAAACCACTATGGCAGATAAAAACTTTTTGACGGAGATCATCGACGCCGATCTGGCCGAGGGCAAGATCAGCGAGATCCATACCCGCTTCCCGCCGGAGCCCAACGGCTACCTGCACATCGGCAGCGCCAAGGCCATCTATATCAACTGGTCCATTGCCAACCAGTACGGCGGCAAATTCAACCTCCGTCTGGACGATACCAATCCGGCCCGTGAAGGCGAGGAGTATGTCAACAGCATCATTGAGGATCTGCATTGGCTGGGTGCCGACCCCAACGGCGGCATCTTCTACGGCAGCGACTACTTCGACAAGTGCTATGAGCTGGCCGAAAAGCTCATCAAGGAAGGCAAGGCCTATGTGGACGACCTGAGCCGCGAGGAGATGCGCGAGTACCGCGGTGCCGACGCCGGCAAGCCCTCCCGCCCCTCTCCCTACCGCGACCGCACCCCGGAGGAGAATCTCGACCTGTTCCGCCGGATGCGTGCCGGCGAGTTCAAGGAGGGTGAAAAGACCCTGCGCGCCAAGATCGACCTGGCCAGCCCCAACATGAACTTGCGCGACCCGGCCATCTACCGCATCAAGTACGCCGAGCATCACCGTCAGGGCAATAAGTGGTGCATCTACCCGATGTACGACTTCGCCCACCCCATCCAGGACGCCATCGAGGGCATCACCCACAGCATGTGCAGTCTGGAGTTCGAGAACCACCGCCCCCTGTACGAGTGGGTCATCAACAACACCTTCGGCACCGCGTTCCCCAAGCAGCGTGAATTTGCCCGCCTGAACATGACCAATACTGTCATGAGCAAGCGCTACCTGCGTGAGCTGGTGGAAATGGGCATCGTGGACGGCTGGGATGATCCCCGGATGCCTACCCTGTGCGGCCTGCGCCGCCGCGGCTACACTCCCACTTCCATCTTCACCTTCGTGCGGGAGGCCGGTATTTCCAAGTCCGACAACCTGATCGATATGCGCCAGCTGGAAGCCTGCATCCGCAGCGAGCTGGACCTGACCGCCCAGCGCCGTATCGCCGTGCTGGACCCGGTGAAGCTGATCGTGGACAACTACCCGGAGGACAAGACCGAGTATTTTGACGTGGCCAACAACCCCAACCGGGAAGCCAACGACACCACCACCCGCAAGGTGGCCTTTACCCGCGAGGTGTGGATCGAGAACGAGGACTTCGCCGAGGTGCCGCCTCCCAAGTTCAAGCGTCTGACCCTCGGCGGCGAGGTCCGCCTGATGGGTGCCTATCTCGTCAAGTGTACCGGCGTGGAGAAGAACCCCGACGGCAGTATCGCCGCCATCCACTGCACCGCTGATCTGGAGACCGGCAACGGCAACCCTGCCGATGGCCGCAAGGTCAAGGGCACCATCCACTGGGTCAGCGCCGCCCACGCCGTGGATGCCGAGGTCCGCCTGTACGACAAGCTGTTCACCGAGGCCAACATGAACGCCATCCCCGAGGGCAGCGATTACAAGGACTACCTGAACCCGGACAGCGTTGTGGTACGCACCGGCTGCAAGCTGGAAGAGAGCCTGAAGGACGCCAAGCCCGGCGAGAAGTTCCAGTTTGTCCGCACGGGCTTCTTCACGCCGGACTCCAAGAACCCCGGTGTCTACAACCGTGTGGTCACCCTGCGGGACAGCTTCAAGCCCGCAAAGTAAATTCCTGCAAAGGAGCTGATTCGGATGAAAAAACATCTGATCCGGAATGTGATCCTGATGGCGGTGGTCAGCCTCATCATGGGCATCGTACTCAGCCTGTATATTGCCAGTACCGGCACCGTGCCCGCCACCGACAATGCAGCCAGCTATACCGACGGCAGCTATACCGCCAGCGCACAGGGCTGCATGAGCGAGGTATCCGTCACCGTGACCATCACCGGCGGCCGGGTGACCAATGTGGTCATCGATGCTTCCGGCGAGACCCCTGAACTGGGCGGCAAGGCGGCGGAAAGCCTGTCCGCTGCGCTGACCGAGGCCGGGACCACGGCCGGTGTGGATGCCGTGACCGGGTCCACCATGACCAGTGATGCCGTGTTTGCGGCAATGGACGATTGTCTGGCCCAGGCTGCACAGTAACTGCGATCACCTTCAACTGCTGTATGGCTTTGGCTGTGCGGCAGTTTTTTGTTGGGAGAAATTATGTTCATCGATGTATTGATTCTGGAACACGCGGCCCGCATCGTCCGGGTCTTTGGAGGGATGCCCTGCGTCACCCTGCCGCCGGAGGTGCCGGGGCCGGAAGGCGGGGTGCTGCCCCTCACCGAGCTGGGGGACTACTGCTTTTCCGAAAAGCCCCGCAACCTGCCGGGAGCAGAGCAGACCTGCCGCTATGAGGTGACCCCGGAGGGGGTCTGCACCCTGATCCGGGCCTTTGGCCGGGATCTGCGGGGCGGGCAGGGCCGCTATGATCTGGAGTTCGGGGAGGGACCCGCCGCCCCGGAGGAGGAGCTGCACCCCGTCTGCGGCAATTTCGTGGAAGAGATCACCCTGCCGGACAGCCTGCGGGTCATCGGCAGCTGTGCCTTCTACAACTGCCGCAGACTGCGGCAGCTCAGCGTGGGGGCAGAGGAGCTGACGGTGGGAAGCGATGTGTTCCTGAACTGCTTTGCCCTGACCGACCTGATCGTCCGCGCCGACCCCGAAGAGGCCACCGGCCTGTTCGCGCTGGTCAACAACATCACCGAGGCCGTGCGGGCGCAGTTCCGCCTCCCGGGGGAGAAAACGCCCCGGGCCGGGCTGTGGTATCCCGCCTACTGGGAGGATGTGGAGGAGTCCCCGGCTCACATCCTGCTGCACACCTTTTCCGGGCAGGGATATCATTACAGACAGTGTTTTCTGGACGGAAAAGTCCTCAGCGCAGAATATGACGCCATTTTCCCGGACGGACACGCATCCGAGGACCCGGGCGTGATCGCCATGCTCTGCTTCGACCGGCTCCGCTGGCCCTGGAACCTGACCGAAAAGGCGAAAGCGCCCTACCGGGCCTTTCTGGCCTCCCACACCGGCCTTGTGCTGCAGCGGCTGCTGAAAGCCCAGGATACCGACAGCGTGAAGGATCTGCTGGCGCTGGATGTGATGGACGCCGCTGCCTTTGCCGAGGGCGCGGCCCTGGCCGCAAAGGCCGACAATGCGGCGGCCGCTGCCCTGCTGGCCGATGCGGAGCATCAGAAGAACGCAGCGGCCCCGAAGAAGCGGAGGTACGATTTTGATTTCTGAAAAGGAAAAGTTCTTCGACCCCCGCAAGCCCTTTGTCTCGAACCGTCCCGAGACCCACGAGGAGTGGCAGGCCCGGATGGGCGGCGAGGTGCTGGCGGTGGTGCGCAGCGGGCTGTATCTGGACTTCCGGTTCCTGGATATGGCCCTGAGCGCCCTGACCCCGGTGCCGGAGGAGCGGTGCGGGGTGCTGGCCACCGACGGCCAGAACCTGTATTACCAGCCCAGCGCCCTTCTGCGGCTCTACCGGGAGAACCCGAAATATCTCAATCGGTTATATCTGCACACGATATTTCACTGCGTATTCCGGCACCTCTGGCTCCGGGGCAAACGGGATGCCAGGCTGTGGAACCTGGCCTGCGACATCGCGGTGGAGAATGTACTGGACGGTCTGGGCCGCCCCAGCGTGAAACGCCCCCTGACCTGGGTGCGCCAGAACGCCTATGCGGCCATCGCTGCCGAAGGCAGGGTGGTGGCGGCGGCTCCGGCCTACCGGTGGCTGGTGGGGCAGACCCCCGGGGTGCTGCGCCAGCTGGAACGGGAGTTCTACACCGATGACCACCGTCTGTGGCCGAAAGATGCCCCCGAGCAGCCGCAGCAGATGCCGACCCCTCTGCCCCAGAAGACCTGGCAGAAGATCGGGGAGCGGATGCAGACCGAACTGGACCTGCGGGATAAGGAGGCCGGAGAGGGTGCCGACAACCTGAAAGAGCAGGTGAAGGCCGCCAACCGCAGCCGCCGCAGCTATCAGGATTTTCTCCGCCGGTTCTGCGTCACCCGGGAGGAGGTCCATCTGGACCCGGACGAATTTGACCTGAACTTCTATACTTACGGCCTTTCGGTTTATGGCAACATGCCCCTCATCGAGCCGCTGGAGACCCGGGAGAGCAAGAAGATCGAGGAGCTGGCCCTGGTCATCGACACCAGCTACTCCACCTCCGGCGAGCTGGTGCGGGCCTTCCTGGCCGAGACCTACACCCTGCTGAAAGGGCGGGAGAACTTCTTCCACCGGATGAACCTGCACCTCATCCAGGCGGACAATGCCGTCCGGCAGGATCTTCTGGTCCGCACCGAGGACGAGCTGATCCACGCCATGAACCATTTCCAGCTGCGGGGCGGCGGCGGAACGGATTTCCGTCCGGCCTTTGCATATGTGAACCAGCTCTGCGCCGAAAAGAAGTTCTCGAACCTGCGGGGGCTGCTCTATTTCACCGACGGCATGGGGGCCTACCCGGCCCGCCGCCCGGCCTACGATACGGCTTTCCTGTTTCTGGGGGACCGCTTCGATGACGCCAATGTGCCGCCCTGGGCCATGAAAGTAGTGCTGGAGGAAGAGGAGTTCTCCGGCCCGGCGGCCCGCTCCGCCGCAGCCCTGTCCGAGGCGCTGGGCGAAGAAGACGACCCCTACCGTGACCTGACCAACTCGTGAGGATGTGAGGAAGCTTTATGAATATCAAACGTGCCAAAGAAGAGATCGAACATACCGTCAAGGCCTACCTTGCCAAGGATGCGCTGGGAGAATACGCCATCCCCTCCATCCGGCAGCGGCCCATCCTGCTGATGGGCCCTCCGGGCATCGGCAAGACCCAGATCATGGAGCAGGCGGCCCGGGAGTGCGGCGTAGCGCTGGTGGCCTATACCATCACCCACCACACCCGCCAGAGCGCCGTGGGTCTGCCCTTCATCCGGCAGCGTCATTACGGCGATAAGGATGTCTCAGTGACCGAGTACACCATGAGCGAGATCATTTCCAGTGTCTACGCCAAGATGGAGGCCACCGGCCTTTCCGAGGGCATCCTCTTCATCGATGAGATCAACTGCGTGTCCGAGACGCTGGCCCCCACCATGCTGCAGTTCCTGCAGTGCAAGACCTTCGGCAACCAGGCCGTTCCGGCAGGCTGGGTCATCGTGGCCGCAGGCAACCCGCCGGAGTACAACAAGTCCGTCCGGGATTTCGACATCGTCACGCTGGACCGTGTCCGCCGGATGGACATCGAGCCGGACCTGCCGGTCTGGAAGGACTATGCCCGCGCGGCTCATATCCACAGCGCGATCCTGAGCTATCTGGATCTGCACCCCCAGAACTTCTACCAGATCAACGCCGACGTGGACGGCACCCAGTTCGTGACCGCCCGCGGCTGGGAGGATCTGTCCAATCTGCTGGACACCTACGAGCAGCTGGGCCTGCAGGCGGACGAAGCGCTGATCCGCCAGTACATCCAGCACCAGAAGATCGCAGAGGACTTCTCGGCCTATCTGGACCTGTATTATAAGTACCGCGACGACTACGGTGTGGAGGAGATCCTTGCCGGGCAGGCGAAGCCCGCCGTCTACGCCCGCTTGCTCAACGCGCCCTTTGACGAGCGCCTGAGTCTGGTCAGCCTGATCCTCTCCGGCCTGAACAACCGGTTCACCGCATCCCGGCAGGCCGATGCCGCCGCCGATGCCTGCTATGACTTCCTGCGGGAGGCCAAAAAGGCCTTTGCCACCCTGCCGGAGGATCTGCCGGACGGGCCGGACACCCTGTTCGTCCAGATGATCTCGGATTACGACGCCGAGACCCAGCGCCAGAAGGCCGCCGGCCTGCTGAGCCGGGATGCCCTTTCCACCCGGCTGCGGGTCTGCGCGACCCTTCGCCAGTGGGAGGCAGAGCTGCGCCGCGCCAAGGCGGCGGGCACCCAGGAAGCCTTTGACCTGCTCCGCAGCCAGTTCCGCACCCTGGCCGATGACCGGGATGCCGCCCAGGAGGCGGCCTCCAAGGCACTGGAAGCGGCCTTCGACTTCATGGAGAACGCCTTTGCCGAGAGCCAGGAGATGGTGGTCTTTGTCACCGAGCTGACGCTGTCCCCGGCGGCCCATGCCTTCATCACCGAGAACGGCTGCGACCGCTACTTCCGCTACAACAAGGATCTGCTGCTGGACCACCGCAAGGCCGCCCTGCAGCAGGAACTGGCTGCCGAAGAGCGCCGCCACGGAGGAGTGTGAGATGGGGGAGAGCCTGCTTTTCAGTCTGAACAGCACCATGCCGCTGTTCTTCGTCATGGTGCTGGGATATCTGCTCCACCGCTCCGGCTTCCTGAAGGATGATTTCGTGGCCATGGCCAACAAGCTGGTGTTCTACGTCGCCCTGCCGGTGCAGCTGTTCCGGGATCTGGCGTCTCTGGACGTCCGGGCGGTGTTTGACGGGAAGTACGTCCTGTTCTGCGCCGTGGTCACAACCCTCAGCATTCTGGTCATCTGGGCGCTGGCGAAGCTCTTCCTGAAGGACAAGCACATCGTGGGCGAGTTCGTCCAGGCCTGCTATCGCTCGTCGGCGGCCATCCTGGGTGCCGCCTTCATCCAGAACATCTACGGTACCTCCGGTATGTCCGGGTTGATGATCCTGGGCAGCGTGCCGCTGTACAACATCTTTGCCATCCTGATCCTGACGCTGGAATCGCCCTCCCGGCAGCAGCAGGAGGGCATCGGGGCAAAGCTGCGCCGGAGCGTGAAGAGCCTGCTGACCAACCCCATCCTGCTGGGCATTGCGGCGGGATTCGCGTGGAGCCTGCTCCGCCTGCCCATGCCCACCATGGCAGACAAGACTCTGTCCAGCCTTGCCAGCCTGACCAGCCCGCTGGCCCTGCTGGCCATCGGTGCGGGCTTCAAGGGCCGCAAGGCGCTGGGCTGCATCCGGCCCACCATCGTGGCCACCGTGACCAAGCTGATGCTCCTGCCTGCCATCTTCCTGCCCATCGCGGTACGGCTGGGCTTTACGGACCAGAAGCTGGTGGCCCTGCTGGTGATGCTGGGCAGCATCACCACCCCGTCCAGCTTTATCATGGCAAAGCAGATGGGCCACGAGGGCACCCTCTCCGGCTCCGTCTGCGCTGCCACCACCGTGTTCAGCGCCCTGACCCTGACCTTCTGGGTCTTCTGGGCCAGGAGCGGCGGGTATATTGCGTAAAACCGATTCGGAAAAAACAAAAAACGGGACTGCTGTGTGGATACAGCGGCCCCGTTTTTGCGTCCGTGTGATCGAAAAAAGGTAACAAAAAAGCACCCTGAATATTTCCAGGATGCTTGGTGGTTGCGGGGGCCGGATTTGAACCAACGACCTTCGGGTTATGAGCCCGACGAGCTACCAGACTGCTCCACCCCGCGATATTTGCTTTTCGCTGTCAGCCTCTCGCTGACTGCTTGAGTATAATACCACAGGATGGGGCGGATGTCAAGGGTTTCGGAAAAGTTTTTTACTTTTTCTTTCTGGGGTGACGGACGCGGTAGAAGATCACGCCGCAGACGGCACCGATCAGGATCGCGGGCCAGCAGCTGAACAGGAACACCACCACGGTCTGCGCCCCGGAGACGAAGCCGGACCAGCCGCTGCGCAGGGCGTTCAGGAGCCGTGCCGGAAAGCTGCTGCCGGTGGGGGTCAGGGTGTCGACTTCATCCAGCGTGATGTAGACGGTGCAGCACTCCACCTGCTGACTGTACCAGTCCAGCTGGCTCTGATAGCTTTCCAGCTGATACTGCACATCGCTGAGGGAGGACTCGATCTCCAGCAGGTCGGACAGGTTGTCGGCCTGGGCCTGCAGCTCCTGCAGGCGGTCGCGCTGGGCGGTCAGGTTGGACAGCCGGGCCTCGATGTCCAGATACTGGCTGGTGACATCATCAGCCTGCTGGTTCTTGTAGGTCACGCTGCCGATCTGGGCGGCGGCAGACAGGAAGGACTGGTAGTTCTCCTGCGGCACCCGCAGAGTCAGGCTGGCGGTGCGGGTCTCGTCGGCCCCGGAGTATTCGCTGCTGGATTCCAGATAGCCGTCGGCGTCGGACAGGGCGCTGTCCAGCGCAGCCCGGGCAGAGTCGAAATCCCTGGTTTCCAGCGTGAGGTTTGCCGTGTAGATGATCTTGGCGCTGTCGGCCGAGCGGGAGGCTTCTTCGCCCTCCACTTCGCCGGAAGTCAGCAGGGCGCTGCTGCCGGAGTCATCCGCCGCAAAGTCGCCGCCTCCGGCGCTGTAAGTGGCGATGCCGTTGTCAGCCGCCTTGTAGACGGGCGTACCGGCGTCGGCCGTGGAGTACAGGGCTGTCTCAGGGGCGATGGCCGCCGTACTGGCAGCGGAGGACTCTGCAGAGTACTCCAGTGTGCTGCCGGCCCGGAACAGACCGGTGCTGGTGACCTTTGTGGCGGAATACAGGCAGACGCCGCACACGGCCACGCAGGCGGCCAGCTGGACCCAGCGCCGGGCCGGGAAGCGGATGGGGGCTTTCTTCTTATTGACCGGGGGCGTTTCCGGAACAGGGGTCGGCGCCCGGGTCCCGGGGGTGTCGGCGGCAGCGGCCTGCATGGCGAGCAGCCTGGCCTTCAGGTCATCCGAGGCCTGAAGGTCGTCCACCTCCATCTTGTACTCATACCACCTCATCTTCGATCTCCTCCTTCAGCATCGTATGTAGCTGGGCGCGGGCCCGCCGCAGCCAGCTGAGCACCGTATTGGTGGGGGTGCCCAGCATCCGCCCTACCTCAGCCGCCGTGTAGCCCTCGTAGTAGTGGAGGTAGACGGCGTTGCGGTAGTTTTCCGGCAGAGCGCGCACCGCATCAAGCACACTGCCGTCCTCCGGCGCAGCCGGAGCAGGGATGTTTTCGTCCAGTTCGGTGTCCTTCTGGCGCGCGGCCCGGGTGATATCCCGACAGCGGTTGATGGCGACCCGCAGCAGCCACGCCTTGAGATGCTCCTCGCTTTCAAAGCGGCCCTCGTAGCGCAGGAGCTTTTCAAACACATCCTGCACCACGTCCTCGGCGTCAGCGGTGCAGCTGCAGTTGTGCATCGCGGCGCGGAATACGGTATCGCTGTATCGCTGTACAGCCAGCGCAAAAACTTCGTCTTTGGTCAACTGTCCCATGGTTACTTTCTCTCCTTTGATGCCCCGGAGGGCGGGTGGAAACAACGTGTTTCGCTGGGACGTTTCACCCTGTATACGGATGAGACGTTCCCAATATTGCATGACCGGTGCCGAAAATTTCCAGTCTTCAGCGGTACAGGCGCTGGAACAGCGCCACCCGCCCGGCCAGCCAGGTCTCTGCCTTCGGATGGGCCAGCCAGTGCTTGTGCTGTTCGGTGCGGCACAGGCGGCGGGCCAGTACGCCGGGGTCGGCGTCGACGAGGTCCATGTCCTGCATGGTCAGCTGCAGGGTCAGCGCCGCCGGAGCGTCGGGCAGGGGCGGCAGCGGGTCCTCCCAGACAAAAGGCGGCAGCAGCTGCACGGCACACACCGCGCGGGAACACTCCTCGGTGAGCAGCAGCGCCGCCGGGATGCCGTCCGGCTCCACATGGAGGGTGCTGTAAAGCAGCTGCATGTCCCGGGCGGCCAGCAGCTGCACGGCCCCTTCGGCAGGGGCCTCCCCGAGGGTCAGCCAGTCGGCGGCCTCGTCGGCGTAGATGCGCCGGGCCGGTGCCCGGAAGGCGGCCCAGAGGGCGGGCAGACGGAAAATGCCGGTGCTGTCCAGTCCGCGCTGGAGCAGCAGATAGAACTCGGTCAGCGGGTGGTTCGGGTCCGGCTGGGGCATCCCGAAATCCGGCCGGGAAAGATGTCCTCCTCCCATAGGCTTCCTCCTTTTCTGTGTGCTGTCTTATCAGTATAGAGGTTTTGCAACGGATTTTCAACTGCAAAAGCAACAGGAAACAAAAAACAGGGCCGCTGCACACTGTGCAGCAGCCCCGGAATTTCAGGATGCAGCGGGGAGGATCAGGTCTCCACGCCCTCGAACTGGCTGTTGTAAAGCTTGGCGTAGAAGCCGCCCTTTGCCAGCAGCTCGTCGTGGCTGCCCTGCTCCACGATATGGCCGTCCCTCATCACAAGGATCACATCGGCCTCCCGGATGGTGGACAGGCGGTGCGCCACGATGAAGCTGGTGCGGCCCTGCATCATCCGGGCAAAGGCGGCCTGGATGCGCACCTCGGTACGGGTATCGATGGAAGAAGTAGCTTCGTCCAGGATCAGCATGGGGGGCAGGCAGAGCATCACGCGGGCGATGCAGAGCAGCTGCTTCTGACCCTGACTGATGTTGCCGCCGTCCTCGGCGATGACAGTGTCGTAGCCCTCGGGCAGGCGGCGGATGAAGCTGTCGGCGTGGGCAGCCTTGGCCGCAGCGATGATCTCCTCATCGGTGGCATCGGGCTTGCCGTAGGCGATGTTCTCCCGCACGGTGCCGGCCCGCAGCCAGGTATCCTGCAGCACCATGCCGTAGCTGCCCCGCAGGGAGGCTCGGGTCACATCGCGGATGTCCTTCCCGGCCACCTGGATAGAGCCGCTGTTGACGTCATAGAACCGCATCAGCAGGTTGATGAGGGTGGTCTTGCCGCAGCCGGTGGGGCCGACGATGGCGATGCGCTGGCCGGGCTTCACGTCCAGGTTCAGCCCCTCAATAAGGGGGCGGTCCGGCAGGTAGCGGAAGGAGACGTCCTTCAGCTCCACATGGCCGTCGGTGTTCAGGACGGCTGCATTTTCGGCCTCGGGCACCTGGTCCCCGGCGTCCAGCAGCTCGAACACGCGGGCGGCGCAGGCCAGAGCGTTCTGCAGCTCGGTGACCACGCCGGAGATCTCGTTGAAGGGCTTGGTGTACTGGTTGGCGTAGTTGAGGAAGATGCTCAGCTGGCCGATGGTGATGCCACCGTTCACGGCATAGATGGCACCCACCAGACCCACACCGGCGTAGACGATGTTGTTGACGAAGCGGGTGGCGGGGTTGGTCATGCTGGAGAAGAAGATGGCCTTCAGGCTCACGTCCTGCAGGCGGCCGTTGACGTCGTCAAAGGCGGAAAGGCTCTCGGCCTCGTGGCCGAAGGCCTGCACGACTTTCTGGCCCTCGATCATCTCGTTGACCAGAGCGGTCTGTTCGCCGCGGACGGTACTCTGGCTCTGGAAGTAGCCGTAGCTCCGCTTGGCCAGGAAGCTGGCCACCACAAGGCTCAGGGGGGTGATGCAGACCACCACCAGCGTGATGGGGACATTTTCCTTCAGCATGAACAGCAGGGTGCCGAAGATGGTCAGCAGGCCCGAGAACAGCTGGGTGAAGCCCATCAGCAGGCCGTCGGCAAAGGTGTCCACATCCGCCACCATCCGGCTGACGATGTCGCCGGAAGGGTGGCTGTCCAGATAGGACAGGGGCAGGGTCTGGATCTTGCGCAGGGCGGCGTTCCGCAGGTCGCGGCTGGCCGAGAAGGTGATGCGGTTGTTGCAGACGCTGAGCAGCCACTGGGCAAAGGCGGCGGCGATGGCCACCACCACGATCTTCAGGATGATCTGCAGCACACCGGCGGCGTCCACACTGCCCTTGCCCAGCATCAGGTCGATGGCGTCACCGCAGAGGATGGGAATGTACAGCTGGGCAGCCACGCTGACGGCGGCCACGATCAGGCTGCACACCACGAAAAAGCTGTAGGGCCGGATCTTTTCCAGTACCCGCCGGAGCGTGGCCTTGCGCTGCTCCGGGGTCAGCTTGCTTTTTGCTTTTGCACTCATTTCCGATCCTCCCCTTTCTTGAACTGGCTGGCGTAGATCTCCTCGTAGACGGGGCAGGTGCGCAGCAGGTCGGCGTGGGTGCCAAGGCCGGTCAGATGGCCGTCATCCAGCACAAGGATCTGGTCTGCGTGCTGCAGGCTGGCGGCGCGCTGGCTGACGATAAAAACGGTCAGGCCGCCGGGCAGGGCGGCCAGTGCCTTGCGCAGGGCGGCATCGGTGGCGTAGTCCAGTGCGCTGGCGCTGTCGTCCAGGATCAGGATCTCCGGCTTGCCCACCAGAGCCCGGGCGATGGTCAGACGCTGCTTCTGGCCGCCGGACAGGTTCCGGCCGCCCTGCTCCACGGGCTCGTCCAGCCCGAGGGGCTTTGCCCGGACGAATTCCGCTGCCTGCGCCGTCTCAAGGGCGGCCCACAGGTCATCGTCCGAAGCATTCTTGTTGCCCCAGAGCAGGTTGGAGCGGATGGTGCCGCCGAAGAGCTGCGCCTTCTGCATGACCACCGCCACAGCGCCCCGCAGGGTCTCCCGGGGGTAGTCCTGCACCGGACGGCCGAAGACCTCCACAGTGCCCTCGGTGGCATCGTAGAACCGGGGGATCAGGCTGATGAGGCTGGATTTGCCGCTGCCCGTGCCGCCGATGACACCGATGGTCTGGCCCCGCTTGGCGGTGAAGCTGATGTCGGACAGGCTGGGCGCACCGGCCCCGGCGTAGGTCAGGCTGACGTGGTCGAACCGAACGGCATCCCCGGCCTTGTCGGCGGGAGCATCGCCCTTCAGCTCAGCCGGGAACTCCATGCCCGGCTCGGTGTCCAGCACAGCCTGCACACGGCTGGCGCAGGCCAGCGCCTTGCTGACCTGCACGATGAGGTTGGCCAGCTTGACCAGCTCCACCAGGATCTGGTTCATGTAGTTGACCAGTGCGATCACATCGCCGGAAGCCATGCCGCCGATGTTGATCTCGATGCTGCCCACATACAGCAGGGCAACGATGGCGATGTTGATGATGACATAGGTCAGGGGGCTCATCAGGGCGGAGATGTGGCCGACGTGCAGCTGCATTTTGGTCAGCAGGTCGTTGGCCGACTCGAAGCGGTCCACCTCGCTCTTTTCCTTGTCAAAGGCGCGGACCACCCGCACACCGGTCAGGTTCTCGCGGGTCAGGCCCAGCACCCGGTCCAGACGGGTCTGGGCGGTCTTGTACAGGGGGTTGGTGATGACCATGACGCCGAACACCACGATGCTCAGCAGGGGGATGGCCACCACGAAGATCCACGCCGCCCGCACATTGACCGTGAACGCCATGATCATGGCACCGAACACCACGAAGGGACTGCGGAGGAACAGACGGAGGAACAGGTTCAGACCGCTCTGCACCTGGTTGATGTCGCTGGTCATCCGGGTGATGAGGGTGCTGGTGCCCAGGGTGTCCATCTCGGTGAAGCCCAGCTTCTGGATGTGTTCGAACAGGGTGTGCCGCAGGGAGGTGGAGTAGCCCACCGCCGCCTTGGCCGAGAAGTACTGGGCCGTCAGGCTGCAGGCAAGGCCCACGATGGCCAGCAGCAGAAGGGTGCCGCACCGCACCAGAATGTAGTGCAGATCGCGGGCGGCAATGCCCACGTTGACGATGTCGGCCATGACCAGCGGCACGAATAGGTCGAACGTGGCTTCCAGCATCTTGAACAGCGGCGCAAGCACGGCCTCGCGCTTATAGCCGTTCAAATGGGTCAGCATTTTGTTCAAGAGAAAAACTCCTTTCACATTGTAATAGTGTGTAAACTTCTACAACACCCTATCATACCACAAAGAATGATGAAATGCCAGAGATGCCGCCCGCTTCCTCACGGCTGTGTGTTCCCCTCAAACCTGTTGTGCAATCCGGCGTTTCCTGCTATACTTATTCCATTGACAGAAAAAGGATAAAGAAGGGTGAAGAACATGGCAGATCATACAGGAGCCCGGCGGTTCCGGCCGGTGGACAGCAAACGGAAAAAGGCCCCGCAGTACGGCCCGGCCGGGACGGGCTGCCCGGCCATCGAACAGGCTGTGGTGCGGCTGTACCGGGAGCAGAACGAGGAACATTTCTGGAGCCTGATGAATGCCCTGAACTATGCGCTGGAGCTGGATACCCACATCCTTATGCCGCTGGAAACGTCGGTGGACCCCCAGAGCGGCCCGGCCCCCTGGGCCCAGCTGCCCATCCCGGAAGAGCGGGCGGAGGGGCTGCAGCCCTGGCTGCTCCACACCCGGAAAGAGCGGAACTATCTGCCCCTGTTCACCTCGGTGAAGAATGCCGAGTCGGAAAAGGCCAGCGCCACCCGCCCCATGGTGGAGCGCACCCTGCGCAGCGCCATGGAATATGCGCTGGAGACTGACGGCATCGACGGGGTGGTCATCGACCCGTGGACCAGCTCGGCCACGCTGGACGTCTCGCTGCTCGGCGGACTGCTGAAATCGGAGCGGGGCAGCGACGGCCCCGGCTCGGAGGAACTGGAAGCCGGCCACGCCGCGGCCAGGCAGGGGCTGTGGGCCGAGGCAGTGTCCCACTACACGGCAGCCGCCGAGGCAGGCAGTGCCGAGGGGCTTTCGGCGCTGGGTGACTGCCTGTACGAGGGCCGGGGCACCCGCCGCAGCCGGACCCAGGCCCGCCGGATGTGGAAAAAGGCGGCCCAGGCCGGGGAGATCCAGGCCATGCTCTCGCTGGGCGAGGACTGCGCGGCCTCCGGGGACAGCCCTGCGGCGGCGCTGCAGTATTACCGCAAGGCCCAGAACGAGGCCCGGGGTGTGCCCGACGTGGCCTATACGCCCCGGATCTGCCTGCGCATCGCCCAGTGCGAGACTCAGTTCGTCTCCCGCAAAAAGGCCCTGCTGCAGCTGGCCGAGGCCATGCAGGGCTTCCGCATCCTCGAAGCTGAGGGCGAGCCGGATGCCGCGGGCTGGATGCAGGAGGCAAAGGCTCTGACCGCACAGCTGCTGACCGGGCCGCAGGTCCGCTGATCCCGGCCGAAAACATAGTTTCTTTACATTTGTTCTAAGAAATGGTCATAGGAAACCGGTAAGATATTCTATGAGAAAATCTGCGCCGTAAGAAAAGAGGACAAGCACTATGAGCAAAGTAATCGGAATCGACCTTGGCACCACCAACTCCTGTGTGGCGGTGGTGGAGGGCGGCAAGCCCGTAGTCATCACCAACGCCGAGGGCGAGCGTACCACCCCCAGCGTCGTGGCCTTCACCAAGGATGGCGAGCGTCTGGTGGGCGGCGCAGCCAAGCGCCAGATCGCGACCAACTCCGCCCGCACCATTTCCAGCATCAAGCGCCACATGGGTTCCGATTACCGGGTCCGGATCGACGGAAGAGACCTGACCCCGCAGGAGATCAGCGCCATGATCCTGACCAAGATCCGCCGGGACGCCGAGAGCTATCTGGGCGAGCCGGTGACCGAGGCCGTGATCACGGTGCCTGCTTACTTTGACGACAGCCAGCGCAAAGCCACCCAGGACGCAGGCCGCATCGCGGGCCTGAACGTGCTGCGCATCATCAACGAGCCCACCGCGGCCGCTGTGGCCTACGGTCTGGAAAACGAGGAACCCCAGAAGATCCTGGTCTACGATCTGGGCGGCGGCACCTTCGATGTCTCCATCATCGAGATCGAGGACGGGACCTTCACGGTGCTGGCCACCGGCGGCGACACCCATCTGGGCGGCGATGATTTCGATCAGCGCATCGTGGAGTGGGCCGTGGCGGAGTTCCGCAAGTCGGACCGCATCGACCTGACCAAGGACCCCGCCGCCATGGGCCGCCTGAAAGAGGAGGCCGAAAAGGCCAAGAAAGAGCTGTCCAGTGCGCCTTCGGCCCAGCTGAACCTGCCCTTCATCGCGGTGGGCAAGGACGGGCCCCATCATCTGGACCTGAGCCTGACCCGCCCCCAGTTTGAGATGATGACCGGGGATCTGCTGTCCCGCACGGTCCAGCCGGTGCAGAATGCCCTGCGGGATGCAGGCATCTCGGCCAGCCAGCTGGGCAAGGTGCTGCTGGTGGGCGGCAGCACCCGGATGCCGGCAGTGGAGCGTCAGGTCAAGGAGCTTCTGGGCCGGGAGCCCAGCCACAGCCTGAACCCGGACGAGTGCGTGGCCATGGGCGCTGCCGTGCAGGGCGGTCTGCTGCAGGGCGGCGGCAAGCTGGCCGGGGCCACCGGTGCCGCGGCCCAGGGCCTTGTGCTGATGGATGTTACCCCGCTGACCTTGTCCATCGAGACGCTGGGCGGCGTGGCGACCCCCCTCATCACCCGCAACAGCATGATCCCCACCCGCAAGAGCCAGAT
>CAKSZU010000047.1 GCA_934526125.1 uncultured Faecalibacterium sp.
GCGTAGGTGATGCCGTGGTAGCTGTCGTCCGGGGTGCACAGGCCGGGGAACTTCTCGGCGTGGGCCATCCAGTCGAACTTGCCGCTGTCCACGATGGCACCGCCCAGCACTGCGCCGTGGCCGTCCATGTACTTGGTGGTGGAATGGGTCACGATGTCCGCGCCCCACTCAAAGGGACGGCAGTTCACCGGCGTGGGGAAAGTGTTGTCCACGATCAGCGGCACACCGTGGGCGTGGGCGGCCTTTGCAAATTTTTCGATGTCCAGCACGGTCAGGGCGGGGTTGGCGATGGTCTCGCCGAACACGACCTTGGTGTTGGGATGGAAGGCTGCTTCCAGCTCCTCCTCACTGCACAGCGGGTCTACGAAGGTGGCCTCGATGCCCATCTTCTTCATGGTGACGGAGATGAGGTTGAAGGTGCCGCCGTAGATGGTGCTGGAAGCCACGATGTGGTCCCCGGCCTCGCAGAGGTTGAACAGGGCGAAGAAGTTGGCCGCCTGTCCGCTGGACGTCAACATGGCGGCGGTGCCGCCCTCCAGCTCACAGATCTTCTTTGCGACAAGGTCGCAGGTGGGGTTCTGCAGGCGGGAGTAGAAGTAGCCGTCTGCCTCCAGGTCGAACAGCTTGCCCATGTCCTCGCTGGTAGCATACTTGAAGGTGGTGGACTGGATGATGGGGATCTGGCGGGGCTCGCCGTTGCCGGGCGTATAGCCGCCCTGCACACAGATGGTATCACGGTTCATTGTTACATACTCCTTTACTGGGTTGATCGGAACAACACAATTCCCCGCCAGAGGACGCACCTCGGGCGGGGAATTGAAACGTTAAATTTTTTCCTCGCCCGGAGGCTGCCTGCGGTCACTTTCTCAGCCGCTTATCGCTCTTCGTGGCCCAGAGGGTGCCCACGGTCTGGAAGACCTGCACCATCAGCACCAGAAGGACCACACAGACGATCATGATGTTGGTCTGGTAGCGGTAATAGCCATAGGACAGGGCGATCTTGCCCAGACCGCCGCCGCCGATAACGCCGGACATGGCCGAGTAGCCGAGGATAGTGGTCAGGGCCGTGGTCATGCTGGAGATCAGGCCGGGCAGACACTCCGGGATCATGACCTTGGTGATGATCTGGAAAGGGGTCGCGCCCATGCTCTGGGCCGCTTCTACCACGCCTTCATCCAGCTCGCGCAGGCTGGTCTCCACCAGCCGGGCCACAAAGGGGAACGCCGCGACCACCAGCGGAACGATGGTGGCCTTGGTGCCCACGGTGGTGCCCACGATGGCGCGGGTCAGGGGGAACACGCAGATCATCAGGATCAGGAACGGCACACTGCGCAGGATATTGATGACGATATCCAGCAGGTGCATCAGCCAGCCGGGCAGGGGCAGGATGCCGTCCTTGTCACCGGCCACCAGCAGCACACCCAGCGGCAGGCCGATGACCAGTGAAAACGCTGTGGAGAGGACCGTCACATAGAACGTCTCCCAGATGGCAAAGCCATAATCTGCAATGGTCATTCTCCGGTCACCTCCTCTACCGTGACGCCGGGCTGTGCCCGCATATAATCGGCCGCCTGCCTGGCCTGTTCCAGGTCGGCGGGCAGTTTGAGCAGCATGGAGCCGTAGCACTGGCCGCTCAGGTCACGGGTGTCCGCGCTGAGTACCGACACCAGAATGCCCTTTTCGGCAGCCAGACTTGCCACCAGCGGTTTTGCGGCGGACGACCCGTTGAAGGTGACGCGCACCACATGATCATCCGGCGCAAAGCTGGACAGATCCCGGGCGGCGCTGCCGCCGTTGGGGGCCACCAGACGCCGGGCAGCCGCGGTCTTGGGGTTGGCGAAGATCTCCTTCACCTCGCCCTGCTCCACCACGACACCGCCGTCCAGAATAGCAACGTGATCGCAGATCTCTTCCACAACGCTCATCTGATGGGTGATGACCACCACGGTGATGCCCAGTTTCCGGTTGATATCCTTGATCAGGGTCAGGATAGAGTGGGTGGTGTTGGGGTCCAGCGCACTGGTGGCCTCATCACACAGCAGCACCTTGGGGTCGGTGGCCAGCGCACGGGCAATGGCGATGCGCTGCTTCTGGCCGCCGGACAGCTGGGCCGGGTAGGCGTTGGCCTTGTCGGGCAGGCCCACCATTTCCAGCAGCTCCCGGGCGCGCTTTTCCGCCTCATCCTTTTTGATGCCTGCCAGCTCCATGGGGAAGCAGATGTTCTTCAGGCAGCTGCGCTGCATCAGCAGGTTGAACTGCTGGAAGATCATGGTGATCTCCCGGCGGCGGGCGCGCAGCTGGGCCGGGGTCAGGGCCTCCATGGCGGTGCCGTCGATGACCACGCTGCCCTCGGTGGGGCGCTCCAGCAGGTTGATGCAGCGCACCAGCGTGGATTTGCCCGCACCGGACATGCCGATGATGCCGTAAATGGACCCATCCGGAATGGTCAGGTTGATATCATTCAGCGCGTTGACCGCGCCGTCCTTCATCTGGAAGGTCTTGGAAAGATGTTTGATCTCGATCACGGGAATCGCTCCTTAATCAGCCCTGCACGGGGGTCAGGTCGCTCTGCTTGCCGCCATAGATGCCCATGGGCTCGACGTGGATGCCGGCGACGGAGACCAGATGGGTGCCCTGCTCCTCGTTGAAGTTGTCCAGATAGGGCTGGTGCTGGAAGTAGTTGGTGTCGCACTGGCCATCCTCGACCACGGTGTTGGGGATGATGTAGTCATCGTACTCCTGGATGTCCAGGGTGATACCCTTGTCGGCCAGGATCTGCTTGCAGACTTCCAGGATCTCGCAGTGGGGAGCCGGGGTAGCAGCGCAGCTGACGGTCTCACCGTTCAGGGCATCGTAATCCACATCGGGATCATAGCCGTCGGTGGGGTTCTCCACAACGGAGACCACGGCGCCGCCGTAGCTCTCGGTCATGAAGTCCTTGACCTGCTGGCTCTCCAGAGCAGCGACCAGGGCCTTGATCTTGGGCTCGTCCTCATTGCCCTCCTTGCAGACCAGAACGTTGACGTAAGCAGAAGTGCCGTCCTCCATGGCCAGTGCATCGGTCATGGGGTCCAGACCGGCAGAGATGGCGTAGTTGGAGTTGATGACAGCGTAGTCCTCATCCTGCAGGACGTTGGGGACCTGAGCAGCCTCGACCTCGTCCACATTGACGTTCAGGGGGTTCTCCTCAATGTCGTTCTTGGTGGCGGTCAGGCCGGCGTCTGCCTTCAGCTTGAAGAAGCCGTTCTTCTCCAGCAGGGTCAGGGCGCGGGCCTCGTTGGTGGTATCGTTGGGCACAGCCACCTGGATCTTATCCAGCTTGGCAGTAGCGGAAGAGGCTGCGGTGGAGGAAGCAGCTGCAGAAGAAGCAGTGCTGGAAGAAGAACCGCCGCAGGCGGTCAGGGCAGCGGCTGCAGCAGCCACACCGGAAACTTTCAGAAAATTACGACGCGTGATCTTAGCCATGATGTTTTCCCTCTCTACTTTGTTATAACATGAATGTGTTTGTTTGCACCGCGCAGCTCCTTCTGCGCCGGATGCAGTCCGGAAGCAACAAAAAAACGCTTCCGTCCTCCGGGCATCTGCCCACAAGGACGAAAGCGTGAAACTTCCGTGGTACCACCTTGGTTTGCTGCCCCTTCACAGAAGCAGCCTCGCTGCTGCGGCATCTTCCGATGCGACAGCCGGACGCTGTAACGGGCGCTCCCGTCGTTGGCTTAGCACTCTTGCGCTTCGCCCACGCGGCTCCGAGACCATTTTCTGTTCCCTGTTTCCTGCCCTTTTCCACCGCCCGGGCTCTCTGGAAGGATCAATGCGAAAACCTACTCTTCTCTTCACAGCCATTTTTGTGATATTGCATTTATTCTAATCCACTCCGCCCGGTTTGTCAACCCCTTCAACGAAGTTTTCTGGTAGGAAATTGAATCAGTCGATCTCGTGCCTCTTGCAGAACCACCGGCTGGCCAGGTACATCCCGCCCCAGATCAGGACGGCGAGGATCAGGTAAAAGGGGTTCTTCATGGAGGAGACCAGCGACTGGCCGAAGAGGGCCATCATGGCCACCATGATCCCCTTGCCCAGCAGCATGGTGATGAGGTAGCGTTTCTCGTCAAAGTCGGAGATGCCGAAGGCCAGATGCATGAAGGACGAAGGCGTGAAGGGCAGCACCGACAGCATGAACAGGGACGCCGTGTCAAAGCGGCTGACCCAGCGTTCGGCCTTCTGAAGGCAGGCAAACCGGTGGGCAAATTTCCAGAAAAAGCGCTTGACGATCCGCCGCCAGAACAGGAACATGACGCTGCCCCCCAGCATGACCCCCAGCCAGCTGTACACGAACCCCAGCAGCCCGCCGTGGGCCGCCACGTTCAGCGCCACGATGGCGATCAGGGGCAGCGGCGGAAAAAACGATTCCACCATGGCAAGGATCACGGGCGCAATGGGGCCCAGATCCCCGAAGCTTTCCAGCAGCGTTTCCCAGAATTCCAGTGTTCCCAGCTGGTGTACCCAGCCCACGATCGTATTTTCCATCCTGTGCATTCCTTCCCTCGTGTCTGACCTGTGACCTATAGTATATCCGGTTTCTATGACAGAGCCGTGAACAAATCCTGACAAGATCGTCCCCGGCACCTGTTTCTACGAAACGGCAGAGCTGTTTCCTGCACGAAAGGAAAAATGCTTATTCTTTTTCGGCGGCGGCCTTCTCGGCGCGGGCCTTCATCCGCTCGATCTGCTGGGTGCGCATCCGCTCCCACCGGGACAGGCCCTCTTCGTCCGGGATCTGGGTGCAGCGGGCGTAGCTCCAGTGCAGGCCGTCCCGCCGGGACAGCTTGTACCGCTGGAACACGCCTTTGCCTGCCTCGCTCCCGGTGCCGCTGCACTGAGGACAGGACGCCAGCGTATACCAGCTGTTGCTGCCCTTTTTCAGCCAGATCTCGTCCGGGGTCAGGGCTGCGCCGCACACCGGGCAGCAGGCCGTGCCGATCTTCGGATCGGTGCGCCAGAGATACTGCTCCACATAGCCCCGGAACACCGTGAAGTCCCGGTAATCGCCGGGCTCGGGGCAGAGGCTGGCCCGCAGGGCCTCGTCCTCGGTAGGATAGGCCGCCAGACCGGCCCGCAGGTCCAGCTTGCGGCAGACGTCGGCGGTGTAGAGGGTGTCGGACAGGGCATCGTGGAACTGCCGCTCCATGGGGATGCCCAGCCGGGTGACCACGCTTTCCAGCGTCATGCCTTCGCCCTCTTTGCGGGGATGCTCCTGCAGAAAGACCTGCTGCAGGTCATACCACACGGTGGGGCGGCTCTCGTCCAGATTGCAGAGGAAAAGGTTCTGCTTGAGTACCGGCACGTCATCCATGCCCCACTCGGCAAACTCGGCATCGGGGCCGCACCACTGCATGAACCGGCGCAGCCCCTGCACGATGGGCTCGCCCCGGTCCAGGTCGGCCTGGGTCAGGCCGGTGACCTTGGCAATGTGGTGCTGCAGCTTGCGGAAGATGCGGGGGCGCAGGTGGATGGAAAAAGTATCCAGCACATTGGCATCCTCGTCGATCTTCACGGCACCGATCTCGATGATCTCGCCCCGGAAGGTCTGCTGCACTCCGTGATAATTAAAGGTATACGGCTGATAGCCGATGTTCCATTCCAGATCAAATAAAACCAGATTACGCGGCATGGTTCGTTGCGTCCTCTCACTGTAAAATAAACTTTTCGATGGCCTCGGCCACGCCGTCGTGGTTGTTGTCGGCGGCGGTGACGTAGTCGGCCACGGCCTTCACGGCGTCCTCGGCGTTCTGCATGGCCACGCCCACCCCGGCAAAGGAGAGCATGGAGCGGTCGTTCAGGCCGTCGCCGCAGGCCATCAGGTTTTCACGGGTCAGGCCCATCCGCTCCAGCAGGGCGGCAAGGCTGGCATCCTTGGCCACCCCCAGCGGCACGGTCTCGATGAAGAAGGGGCTGGAGGGGTAGAGGTCCAGCTCCCCGGCAAAGCGCTTCCGCCCGGCTGCGCAGACTTCGTCCCGGCGGGCGGGGTCCAGCGTGATTAGCATCTTGCAGACGGGATAATCCACATAAGAGGCCAGATCATCCACATGGATCATGGGGAGCTTCGTGGTGAAGCACTCCTTATTGGCCCACTCGTCCCTGTCCCGCTCGCAGACGATGCCCTCGGTGTTGTAGGTCAGGATGGCCACATCCTGCTCGGCCGCAAAGGCGCACAGCTGGGGCACATACTCCGCGGGCAGCTGCACCTGATACAGGGTCCCGCCGGTGACGCAGTCCACGATCTTGCCGCCGTTGTAGGCCAGCACACAGCCGCCCTTTTTGTCCAGCCCCAGCTCCCGGGCCAGCGGCGTGATGCCCGCCGTGGGCCGGCCGGAGGCCAGAACGATGGTCACGCCCTGCGCCGCCGCCGCATCCAGCGCCGCACGGGTACGGGGGGTAACGATCTTTTTATCATTGGTCAGGGTGCCGTCCAGATCCAGCGCCAGCACCCGGATATTCGTCTGTGCCATAAAGTTCTCCTCACTTCCGGGCCTGCCTTTTCTGCAGCCCGCCGTTCTCAGGGATTTTCTACTCCTATTCTACAATAAACCGGCCATTCTCTGCAAGTCCTGAAGCCTACAATACACAAAACCGAAAAACCTTTCACCGGTAGAATCACGAAATTTTTTTGCTGGTTTTAGAGGATGTCACAAAC
Source organism: uncultured Faecalibacterium sp. (assembly GCA_934526125.1). Classification (GTDB taxonomy): domain Bacteria; phylum Bacillota; class Clostridia; order Oscillospirales; family Ruminococcaceae; genus Faecalibacterium. The sequence goes on from CAKSZU010000047.1 coordinate 6,695, forward strand.
TTTCACAAATCACCTTTACAGAATCGTTTTTTTTTAGTTATAATGACATCAGAAGTCGGACCCCATTTAACCGTCACACACTGACCCCTGACTGGAGGAATCAAATCATGAAACGACTGCGCAAACTGCTGGGCATCCTGCTCACCGGCGTGATGGCCCTGACCCTGCTGGTCGGCTGCGCCGGAACAGCATCCCTGAACGAGAAGGAGATCCTCGCGACCATCAAGGACTACTACAAGGTCTCCGGCTATGGTGATATCGAAACGGACACCACCAACTACGCCAAGAAGGCCGCCGACGCCATCAAGACCTATTACAGCGACCCCAAAAACGATCAGACCCTCTCCGTTGAGGAACTGGTAGCTTCTGCCGATCATTATTCCGAGGATGTTGCCAAAATCCGCGCTGCGGTGATCCCGGAGGGAAGCACCGACAGCTTCTACCTCAACTGCATCGCTGCGGAACCGTATATGGTTCCCTCTCTGAAAGCTCAGCAGAATATGCTGATCGCTCAGTCCCTGCTTTTCAGTAGTTCCTCTCGATTGAGCCGTTTCGATCGCTCCGGAGATAAGGTTTTCCTCAGCCTCTGCACCGAGACCTTTAACGGAAAAACCTATATTTTCCTGATCGCCCGCTGCCCTGCGGCCTGACATTCACTCTTTGATCCATATCGGAGGATGATCCTATGAAACATCTGAAAAAAATCCTTGCCGCCGCCCTTTCCGGTGTGCTGGCATTGACCCTGCTGGCCGGGTGCGGCAGCTGGGGCAGCATCAATAAAACTGAACTCATCAAGCAGGTCGGCGATTACGATGGCGTCACCTACCGGGATGTGGGCGAATCCCAGGCTTCGGCCGTCGAGGATGCCCTGAAAAAGACCATTGATTTGATGAAAGAAAATGGTAAGGATCCGGATCAACCGGATTTTCTTCACCAGGCACTGAGATCTCTCGCTCGTTATTATGATGGTGAGACCAATAACAACGAGTCTGCTGCCAAATTCTTTGAGATCCAGCACAATCTTTATAAAACGCTGAATTTTGATCCCGAGGGTTACACCTACGGCTACTTCAGCCTGACGGCTCTGGGCGACTTTGAGAGCGCCTACTTCCAGAATTCTCTTGAAAATGCGCTGGCCCAGAACATTTGGAATTTCCGTGGAGAATTCAAACTCAGGAGCAATGCCGGTGATTTCGAGCGGCGTGCCACCAATTGCAATGGTACGGTCAGCCTGAAGGTCATTACGCTGGACGGCAGCCGGTACGTTCTTGGCTTCTGGACCATTGCCAACTGACGAAACGGAGGGATTTCGAGATGAAACTGTTCAAAAAACTGCTGGCCGCCGCCCTTGCGGGCGTACTGGCCCTGACCCTTCTGACCGGCTGTTCCGGTATGGTGAACAAAAGCCAGCTGGTCGATGCCCTGAATGCCATGCACTTCCTCAACAACTCGAATTATCCGGAAGTAAAAACCATCGTGCAGGGGGACAGCAAGCTGGCAACACAGCTTCTGGACAATGCTGCAACGTATATTGCCGAGCATCCGGACAGCCGCCACAATGCCAACCGGCTTCTGTCCCAGTACGGTGAACTTGATTATACGCTGGGTTCCAACCGTGTCTGCCCCAAGGACACCAGAGATCTTTACTACTACACCTGGCTGCGGCTGGATGACCCCCAGAGCAAGGAGTTCCAGCAGAACCGTACTTACCACATCGCCGAGATGATATATCAGAATCATATCCGTACCCTGAATGAAGAGGATCCGGATACCCATTTCTGCACTTACTCCGACACCGCAACGGCCAGCATCGCGACCAAAAAGATCGGCGAGTACGAGTATCTGGCGATCGTCTTTGTGCAGAAATGCACCGGCGAAAACACCGCTCGTTCTGATTAAGCTATTTTCTTCTCCATATTCCCTTTCGCCCCGGAGCTTCCGCAAGGCTCCGGGGCCTTTTTGCGCGCAAAACAAAAGCCGCCCGGCGGTCAGACCGGGCGGCAAAGGAAGAAAACGCGCAAAGCGGTTGGAAACCTGATTCTTGCTTACAGAATGTCGATGTACTCACCGGCCAGCGCCTTGTTCATGCTGCGGACAGCGCAGAACTTGCCGCACATGGAGCAGGTGTCGCTGTGGTCATCCTCGGGCAGGCGGGCGTCGCGGATGGCCTTGGCGGTCTCGGGGTCGATGGCGCAGGCGAACTGGGCATCCCAGTCCAGCACACGGCGGGCGTCGCCCATCTTGTCGTCGATGTCCCGGGCATGGGGGATGCCCTTGGCGATGTCGGCGGCGTGGGCAGCGATCTTGGAAGCCACGATGCCCTGCTTGACATCGTCCACGTTGGGCAGAGCCAGATGCTCGGCGGGGGTGACGTAGCACAGGAAGGCTGCGCCGCTCATGGCTGCCACAGCGCCGCCGATGGCAGCGGTGATGTGGTCATAGCCGGGGGCAATGTCGGTGACCAGAGGTCCCAGCACATAGAAGGGTGCGCCCATGCAGATGCTCTTCTGGACTTCCATGTTGGCGGCGACCTGGTTCAGGGGCACATGGCCGGGGCCTTCCACCATGACCTGGACGTTGTGGGCCCAGGCGCGCTTGGTCAGCTCGCCCAGACGGACCAGCTCTTCGATCTGGCAGACATCGGTGGCGTCGGCCAGACAGCCGGGACGGCAGGCATCGCCCAGAGAGATGGTCACATCATGCTCTTCGCAGATCTCGCAGATCTCGTCAAAATGCTCGTAGAAGGGGTTCTCGTTGCCGGTCATGCACATCCAGGCGAACACGAGGGAGCCGCCGCGGCTGACGATGTTCATCTTCCGCTTGTGCTTGCGGATCTGGTCGATGGTCTTGCGGGTGATGCCGCAGTGCAGAGTGACGAAATCCACGCCGTCCTCTGCGTGCAGGCGCACCACATCAATGAAATCCTGTGCAGTCAGGGTGGCAAGATCGCGCTGATAGTGGATGACCGAGTCATACACCGGCACGGTGCCGATCATCACCGGGCACTCGTGGGTCAGCTTCTGACGGAAGGGCTGGGTGTTGCCGTGGCTGGACAGGTCCATGATGGCCTCTGCGCCCATGTTGACCGCGCTCATGACCTTTTCCATCTCCACGTTGTAGTCCTTGCAGTCGCGGGAGACGCCCAGGTTCACGTTGATCTTGGTGCGCAGCATGGAGCCGATGCCCTCGGGGTTCAGGCAGGTGTGGTGCTTGTTGGCCGGGATGGCGACTTTGCCCTCGGCCACCAGCTGCCGGATCTCCTCGGTAGTGCGGTACTCCTTTTTCGCCACGACCTCCATTTCCGGTGTGACGATGCCCTTGCGGGCAGCATCCATCTGAGTGGTGTAGTTCTGCATATTCTTTTTCCTCCAGAATACTCTCTATATTGAACAGCGCTTTTGCGCTGAACGTACCGGAAATGAAGTTTTTGCCGTCAGGCTTTGACTGAGAGGGCTTACAGCTGCTCCGACAACTGCTTCAGCTCCCTGCACTCGGCCTCGATGTCCTCTGCGCCGAAAATGGCGCTGACAAGGGCCACGCCGTCCACGCCGGTGCCCTTCAGGTCCAGGATATTGTCCTTGTGGATGCCGCCGATGGCCACCACCGGGATGTCCACGGCGTCGCAGATGGCTTTCAGGGTCTCGCGGGACAGCACATCCACGTCCTCCTTGGTGTGGGTGGCAAAGGCTGCCCCCACGCCCAGACAGTCGGCGCCGTTCTTCACGGCCTCCAGCGCTTCTTCCACGCTGTGGGCCGACACGCCGATCATCATATCCTCGCCCACCCGGGTGCGCACCTGGGCAGCGGCCATATCCTCCTGCCCCACATGGATGCCCTCGGCGTGGCACCGGATGGCGATGTCCACGTTGTCGTTGATGAAAAACGGCACCCCGTACTGCCGGCAGAGGGCGTGGATCTCGAAGGCTTCTTTCAGGAAGCTCTCCTCGTCCAGTTCCTTTTCCCGCAGCTGGACACAGGTGGCCCCGCCCTTCAGGGCGCTCTCCACCTGCTGGTACAGGGTCTGTCTGCCCACCCAGGCACGGTCGGTGACCGCATAAAGACACATATAACTTTTATCGCACTTCATAGTCGGCCCCCTCTTCCAGCTGTGCCGGAGTCATATTGTAGATCGCATCGATGATGTAATTGCGGTAGGTGGCGTTGCCGTCCAGCGGGGTCAGGCGCTTGTGGGCGATCTGGCCCGCCAGTCCCATGGCGCAGACGGCAGCCGCGGCAGCCTCCAGCGGCTTGTCCGGGTTGGCGGTGACAAAGGCCGCCGTCAGGGCCGAGAGCTGGCAGCCTGTGCCGGTGATGGCGCTCATCATGGGGTGGCCGTTGCGGATGCAGTAGGCGGTATTGCCGTCCGTCACGATGTCGATGGCACCGGTGATGGCCGCCACGACCCCGTTCTCCGCTGCGAACCGCTTGGCAAAGGCCACGGCGGCGTCCAGATTTTCCTCGGTGACCCGGTCGGCCACATCGGCATCCACGCCCTTGGTGGTGCCGGTACCGGAAGCCAGGGTCCGGATCTCCGAGACGTTGCCCCGGATGACGGTGAATTTGACCTCCCGCAGCAGGCGGAACGCCGTGTCGGTGCGCAAGGCCGAAGCGCCCGCGCCCACCGGGTCCAGCACCACCGGGTGGCCCAGCTGGTTGGCTTTTTTGCCGGCCAGCAGCATGGATTCGATGGTGCGGCTGTTCAGGGTGCCGATGTTGATGTTTAACCCGGCACAGATGGAGGTGATGTCCTCCACCTCGGCGGCATCATCGGCCATAATGGGAGACGCACCGCAGGCCAGCACCATGTTGGCGCAGTCGTTGACGGTGACGTAGTTGGTGATATTGTGGATGAGAGGGCTCTTGCGGCGGACGGCCTCAAACAGTTCCGAAAACACGGCGCACCTCCGTCAGGACAGGCTGTTCTGCATGGAGCGCAGAACGCCGGAGTGCTGCAGGCTGTAGACCAGAACGCCTGCGATCAGGGCACCCATGGCCGTGGAGATCAGGAACGGCACGATGTAGGCATAGAAAGCGATATCGCCGGCGCTCTTGCCCATCAGGAAGATGGCCACCGGGTACGCGCACAGGCCGCCCAGGACACTGGTGCCGAACACCTCACCGGCCAGCGTGGCCAGCAGGTTTTTCGTCTTCCAGAACACCAGCCCGCAGAGCAGGGCACCGAACATGCTGCCGGGGAAGGCCATCAGGCTGCCCAGACCCAGGATGTTGCGCAGCAGAGAGGCCACGAAGGCCACGCCGACGCCCCACCAGGGCCCCAGCAAAACGGCGCACAGGACATTGACCATGTGCTGCACCGGGGCGCACTTGCTGCCGAACATGGGGAAGCTGAACACGCTGCCCACGACGCACAGCGCACAGAACATTCCCGCGAGAGCCAGCTTTTTCACAGAGACTTTTTTCATTTGAAGTTCCTCCCTTTTCAAAAAGCGGTCGAGACTTTCTGGTCTCCTCTCACGCCGGAACACGGCTTCCCATCGCATCGGTTCAAGGCTCAGGGCGCTCCCCCTCAGCCCGGAGCCGCCCGGATGCAGGCGGCTGGACAACAAAAAAGCAGGAGACCCTCTGCGGCATCTCCTGCAAAAAATCACACATGATGACTTCCTACGGCGGCATTATCCGCATCAGGTAAAAGGGTCGAAGCTGAAACTGCTTCCTCTCAGCCCGCTGCACGAGCTCCCCTGTGTTTTGTTTTCGAGGTGTATTCTACACCCATCGGGCGCAAAAAGCAAGCCCGGGGCTTTTCGTTTTGCATTTTTGCCAAATCACTTTTACAATCCGGCTCATTATGTTATACTTATGACAAATCCGGCAGAGCCCGAGGGAAGCTTTTCTCCTTTTCCGGTTCTGCCCTGTAAAAAAGGAGTCTGGGCTTATGGGTCTTGTAAAAGCTGCCATCGGGGCGGCCTCCGGCGTGATGGCCGACCAGTGGAAAGAATATTTTTATTGTGACGCCCTTCCGGCCGATGTGCTGGCCGTCAAGGGGCAGAAGCGGACGAACGGCCGTTCTCACGGCACCGGCAACGTCATCTCGGACGGCTCGGTCATTGCCGTGGCCACGGGCCAGTGCGTCCTGATCGTGGAGCAGGGCAAGGTGGTGGATCTGTGCGCCGAACCCGGCGAGTACACCTACAATACCGGCACCCAGCCCTCCCTGCTCAGCGGCGGGCTGAAGAACATCGACGACGTGTTTGCCGAGCTGGGCAAGCGGTTCAGCTTCGGCGGGCAGGCCGCCACCGACCAGCGGGTGTATTACATCAACACCAAGGAGCTGCCGGGCAACAAGTACGGCACCCCCAACCCGGTGCCTTTCCGGGTGGTGGACCAGCGGGCCGGGATCGACTTGGACATCGGCATCCGCTGCTTCGGCGAGTACAGCTACCGCATCGTCAACCCCATCCTGTTCTACACCAACGTCTGCGGAAATGTGGAAAACGCCTACACCCGCGAGGAGCTGGACAGCCAGCTCAAGACCGAGCTGATGACGGCCCTGCAGCCCGCCTTTGCCCGGATCAGCGAGCAGGGCATCCGCTACTCTGCTCTGCCGGCCCATACGCTGGAGCTGGCCGACGCCCTGAACCAGGCCCTCAGCGCCAAATGGGGCAAACTGCGGGGCATCGAGATCGTCTCGCTGGGCGTGTCCGGCGTCAAGGCCAGCGAAGAGGACGAGCAGATGATCAAGGAGCTGCAGCGCAGCGCCGCCTTCATGGACCCCACCCGGGCCGCTGCACAACTGGCCGGTGCGCAGGCCGCCGCCATGCAGGCCGCTGCCGCCAACACCTCCGCCGGGCCCGCCATGGCCTTCATGGGGATGAACCAGGCCGCTGCCGCCGGCGGCATCAATGCCCAGGCTTTGTACCAGATGGGCGCGCAGCAGGCCGCCGCCCAGCCCCAGAGCGCCCCGGCCTCTGGCTGGACCTGCGCCTGCGGCCAAAGCGGCAACACCGGAAAATTCTGCACGGCCTGCGGCAAACCCAGGCCCGAAGCCCCCACAGTATGGGTGTGCAGCTGCGGCGCAAAGAACACCGGCAAGTTCTGCTCCGAATGCGGCAAGCCGAAACCTGCCGCCAAGTGCCCCAACTGCGGCTTTGTGCCCGCCGACCCGGCCAACCCGCCCAAATTCTGCCCCGAGTGCGGCAAGCCCTTCGGGGCCTGAGAGGGGTCTGTAACACATGGCTGAAAAGACAACGAACTACCAGTGCCCGGCCTGTACCGGCCCGCTGCACTACGACGGTGCCAGCGGCAAGCTGGTCTGCGACTACTGCGGCTCAGCGTACGAGGTAAAGGACATCGAAGCCCGCTACGCCCGGAAGCAGACCCGGGCCGACACGGCGGCCGAAGCGGCGCAGGCTTCCCTGCCAAAAGCCGACGGCCCGGTGTGGAGCGAGGACGAGGCGGCGGCCCTGAACAGCTACTCCTGCCCCACCTGCGGCGCGGAGCTGGTCTGCGACGAGACCACCGCCGCCACCACCTGCCCCTACTGCGGCAACCCCACCGTCCTGGGGGGCAAGCTTTCCGGCAAACTGAAGCCGGAGTACATCCTGCCCTTCCAGCTGGACAAGAAGGCCGCCATCGCCCAGCTGACCCGGTATTACAAGGGCAAGGCCTTCCTGCCTAAGGCGTTCAAGAGCCAGAACCACATCGCAGAGATCCAAGGCGTGTATGTGCCCTTCTGGCTCTACGATGCCGAGGCGGACGCCCGGGGGCGCTATGAGGGCCAGCGGACCGAGAGCCACCGGGAGGGCGACTACATGGTCACCACCACCCAGCACTTCGATGTCCGCCGGGAGGGCACAGCCCACTTCACCAAGGTGCCAGTGGACGGCTCCAGCAAGATGCCCAACACCCACATGGACGCCATCGAGCCCTTCGATTACAGCGGCCTGAAACCGTTCTCCACCGCCTACTTGCCCGGTTTTCTGGCGGACCGCTACGATGAGGATGCCCGGACCTGTGCCGAGCGGGCCCGGGTCCGGATGCAGAACTCCACCGCCGCGGCGCTTCATGCCACCACAGGCGGGTACAGCGAACTGCACCCCATTGCGGAGAACATCAACATCGACATGACAAAGGCCCACTACGCCCTGCTGCCGGTCTGGATGCTCCACACCCGCTGGCAGGAGAAGGATTTCCTCTTCGCCATGAACGGTCAGACCGGAAAGCTCATCGGCGATCTGCCGGTGGACAAGGGCCGGGTGGCCGCATGGTTTGCCGGGATCAGCCTGCCCCTGATGGCAGTGCTGGCCCTGCTGATGCTGTTGTAAGGGGGTGGCAGAACATGAAGCAGCACACAAGATCCTTCGCCGCCCTTCTGGCCGCCCTTTTGCTGATGGCCTGTCTGAGCCTCCCGGCCTTTGCCGCCGCCCCGCTGGTGCGGGACGAGTACGGCCTGTTCGACAGCGATACCTATAACACGCTGGAATCTTCCGCCGAGGCCGCCAGCGACGGCCACGACTGCGATGTCTACTTCCTCACGGTGGACAGCATCGGGGAAGATGCACAATACGATTATGGCCCCCGCAGTTTTGCCAAAGACTATTACCTCGAAAACGGTCTTGGTTCCGGCAGCAGCCAGAGCGGCATTCTCTTCATGGTCGCCCTCGGCTCCCGCAAGTATGTCACCATCACCTATGGCCGCGGGATCACGGCCTTTACCGACTACCGCATCGGGCAGATCGAGGACGAAGTCGTTCCCCTGCTGTCCAGCGGGGATTACGCCGTGGCCGCACAGACCTACATTGACCTGTGCGCCGACACGCTGGACTACTACGCCGAGTACGGCGAGCCCATCGATGTTCCCGCCGAGGAAGATGACGGCGGCGGCCTTCTGGTCACCCTGCTGATCGTGATCGGCGTCCCGCTGGGCATTGCCGCCATCGTCTGCGGCATCCTGTACAGCCGGATGAAGACGGCCAAGATCAAGACCGAAGCCAACGATTACATCGGTGCCGGCCTGCAGCTCCGGGTCCGGCAGGACAACTACACCCACACCACCCGCACACAGGTCTATGATCCTCCTGCCCCGCCCCCGGAGGAGCATTCCTCCTCCGGCGGTTCCACCGTGGACAGCAGCGGCTTCGGCGGCTCCTCGGGCGGCTCGTTCTGAGCCAGGAGCGGGTACACCCGCAGCATAACAAAAAATCACCCCTGCTGTCAGGCAAAGCAAAAGACAGGACACCACCGCACGGTGATGCCCTGTCTTTTCGTATGCACAAAAAATACCCGAACCCTTTCGGGTTCGAGTACGAACTGTATGGTGGAGAATTAGGGACTCGAACCCCAGACCCCCTGCGTGTGATGCATGATGACTTTT
>CAKSZU010000048.1 GCA_934526125.1 uncultured Faecalibacterium sp.
TTCGGTCTGGCCGGCTGCCTGCTGGCTGCAAAGTCCGGCGGCGCATCCGTCAACACTGCAATGGGCTATGAGCTGGATGCCATCGCAGCTTCTACCATCGGCGGCGTTTCCACCACCGGCGGTGTCGGCACCGTGCCCGGCATTCTGGTCGGCGTTCTGGTCTTTGAGCTGATGAAGGTCGCTCTGCAGTTTATGAACGTCAACTCCTCTTACACCTATATCGTTCAGGGCCTTGTTATTATCGTGGCTGTGGCCATCGATATCCGTAAGTACCTGGCAAAGAAGTAATTCCTCATTCGCAAACAGCAGAAGCCCCCCGCCGGGAGAACCGGTGGGGGGCTTCTGCTGTTTGCGGCAAAAAAGCTTGGCCCGATGCGGGCAGCAATGTTTCATTTGGAATAGGGCAATATTTTTGCGGCTTGTCAGTCATTGACAGGCCGCTTTTTTCTTTTTCAAAGGCAGTTTCGTGGAAGTGACCGAAGGAGGACACCTGATTTGTGAACATCAACAAAAGTTTTCAAAAGCCTTGACATTTATTGAGGGGGGGGGGGTATAATGAAATGACAAAAAATTCCTTTGAGAACAAAGCGCTCAGCAACCTGGCTGAGACCTGCAATGCGGAAAATGGAACCTACAGGGGAGGTGACAGTGCGGTAGGAATCTGGAGGGTTCCTTGCGGGGAATCCGTTGCAAAAATGCAAATAGCGATGAAAGGAATGAAGAAAGTTGAAACAGAAAAGTCAAAACCGGTTTTTGGCGGCCCTGCTGGCAGTGGCAATGATGCTTCAGATGCTTCCCATGCTGGCTTTTGCGGAGGACGCACCCGGCACCGGAAAAGTACAGAACAAAAGAACGGGTACGACATATACGTCTTTGGCAACTGCTGTGGCAGAGGCACAGAGCGATGATACCATCATCCTTGGCGAGGGCAATTATACACTGTACGGTATCGACAGCGCTGATACGACCAAGGGAAAAAACCTGACCTTTGTGGGGAAGGGAACTGACAAAACTTTCTGGAATATCGGTGCTGAGGTGCCGGACCCGAGCAAGTACGGCACAGAATATAACGGCGATTACAGCTTTGATGGTGCCAAAACAGTTACCTTCAAAAATATGACGCTTCGCTCCGGTGATGCAGATTATCTGGGCTTCATCCGTATTGACAATACAGTGGTAGAAGACTGCATCATCAACGGCAAGACCTTCTACTGGGGTTATACCAGTGCAGTGTTCAAGTATACGACCTTTAATGCTCCAAGTGGAGATTATGCGCTCTGGACGTATAGCTCCCCGACCATGACATTTGATCACTGCACCTTCAATGCAAGTGGAAAAGTGATCAATGTTTTCACGGATTTCGGTGCAGGAAAACAGGATATTACGGTTAACTTTGATAACTGCACCGTGAATTCCTACACTCTCTTCTGTAAGCAAGCGCTGAACATCAACGACAGCAACATGGGCAGCTATAAGTACATCATCAACATCAACATCAATGATCTAAAGGATGTCAAGGCTACCCGGGATACAACGACCTGCTCGCAGGTGTTCGGTTTTGGCGGTAAAAAGGACAACAATAGTGGTCGGACAGAGGTACACTGGAACGGTATTGCGGAGCCGGTCTGGAAAGAGGGCAAGATGCAGACACACTCCTATACCGATGGTGAGCATGACCAGGCCATTAACACCAGCTATTCGGAGTGGACAAAGATCGCTGAGCGTTTGGATAAGCGTGAAGTGACAGAAAAATGCGCTTACTGCAGCTGGTTGTTGGGAACACATGAGGAACAAGCCAGTGTGTACCGCCTCCAGTACAACCTGAATGGAGGCGTTGGCGACGGAACTGCCGACTATAGCGATGCATTTTCCCATGAAAAAGAGAGTGTGACGCTTGCAGCGGCTCCCACACGAGAAGGCTACCAGTTTGATAAATGGCAGACTGATAAGGGTGATCTCTATGACGCCGGGGATACGCTCGTCCTGACGGGTGATGAAGTGTTTACGGCACAGTGGAAGAATGTCAATACCCTGACCGTGACCGGCGGCACCTTTACTGTGAAAAAAGGCGGCATTGATGTGACCGACACACTGAAAACCAGCACCGACGAGGCCGGCAAGCAGACCTGCCTTGTACCGCATAATGCAGAAGTCACCGTGACGCTGGACAAGACGAAGGTTCCCGAGGGTATGGTGTTTGATATCTGGTCTACCGGCAAGTTTGACCTGCCGCTGGGTCAGGATTGGAAGGCTGAGTCCATCACCTTTACCATGAAGTGTGATGTGGATGTGGCTGCACAGTACCGCAGCGCTGACATTGAGGAGGGTCCTGATATTGTTGGCCCCGTCATTGCCGGTACGGCTGTTGTGGCTGGCGGTGCAGTGCTCGGCTATCAGGCCTACGCGCTGGGCACCGAGCTTATGGGCAAGATGTGGGGTCTGCCTTACTTCCCCAGCAACCGCAGTGCTCTTGCAATGATGCTGTGGGAGAATGCAGGCAAGCCTATGCCGGAATCTGAGATCCTCTACCCCGATGTTGGCCAGGAAGAACGGGATATGGATCTGCAGCATGCTGCCCGCTGGGCCATGGAGCACGACCTCCTGCCCGACCTGAATGATCAGGATACAGAGCTGCCCCCTGAACAGGTGAAGTTCTATCCGGACAACATGATCACCAAGATCAACGTACTGCGTGCTTGGAAGAAGGCACAGGACCTCAAGCAGAATGCGCAGTAAAATTTGACATCCTCTGATATATCCCAAACACAGCAGGAGCGCCCGGCCGGGTCATACCGGCAGAGCGCTCCTGCTGTTTCTCTGTCATCGCAATTTTCAAAAATAGTGCCTATCCAAACAGCATATTTGCGATATGCAGTTTGCGGATGTTGCTTGTGCATTAAAAACGCAAACTGCTATAAGCCTCAGGAAAGGGGAACACACACCACTCAGCGGCCCACGATGAGGTCGCGGCGGCAGCGCAGGCCGACCGTGAGGGCGGCGCTGCTGCCGACATGGCGCAGGGTCACTCTGGTCTTGGGGTTCTGGCCCTCGCACAGCAGGGAAAGGTTCAGGGTGGTGGAGCCCTTCTCCGTGGTGAACACCAGCGTGGATACGCCCTGCTCCATCAGAGTCTTCATGTCCTGAATGGTGGTGCGGAAGGTGGCGGCACAGTCCGGCACGTCCAGCGTCAGGACCCGGCCCTCCTGCCGGGCGGTGTACAGCACCTGCCTGCCCAGCAGACCCTTGACGGTGTAGCGGGCTTCACTCTTCTCCACCGGCGTATCCGAGGGCAGGGTGGTATCGTCCGAGATCAGCATGATGTTGCCCTGAATGGGGTTCCCCTCCGGGGCACCGTAGCCGCCGTAGGTGGGGTCCTTTTCGCCCACAGCCACATCGCTGGAGTACAGGGCGATGTCGCCCTGCACCATCTGGTCCTGCGGGGGCAGGTAACCGGCGACCACCGTGTCATCGGCGGCAGTCTCGGCAGCGGGCTCGGCGGCAAAGGCACCGGCGCTCATGGGGATGGCAAGGGAAAGGACAAGGGCAGCGGCAATGGCCTGACGGCCCAGCTTTGTATTGACAAGTTTCATAAGAAATACCTCCTGTATTCCGGACGAAAAACCGCCCGTTCTGTAATGAATACGGAACAGGCGGTGGATTTATTGCATCAGCGATTCAGAATTTCCATAAATTCGTCGCCGGTAATGGTTTCCTTCTCGTAGAGGCAGCGGGCCAGCTCATCCAGCTTCTCGCGATTCTCGGTCAGGATCTGGACGGCCTTGGCATGCTGTGCCTTGACCAGTTCCACGACCTTCTGGTCGATCTCACGCTGGGTATCGGCCGAGCAGGCGAGGGACGTGTCGCCGCCCAGATACTGGTTGTTGACGGTTTCCAAGGCCACCATATCGAACTCGCTGCTCATGCCGTAGCGGGTCAGCATGGCGCGGGCCAGCTTGGTGGCCTGCTCGATATCGTTGGAGGCACCGGTGGTGATGGAGTGGAACACCACTTCCTCGGCAGCACGGCCGCCGGTCAGGGTGGCGATCTTATTTTCCATCTCTTCCTTGCTCATCAGGTAGTGGTTGCCCTCGTCCACCTGCATGGTGTAGCCCAGTGCGCCGGAGGTGCGGGGGATGATGGTGATCTTCTGCACCGGAGCGGAGTTGGTCTGCTTGGCAGCCACCAGCGCGTGGCCGATCTCGTGGTAGGCCACGATGCATTTTTCCTTATCGGTGAGGATGGAGTTCTTCTTCTGGTAGCCTGCAATGACCACCTCGATGCTCTCCTCCAGATCCGCCTGAGTCACGCTCTTGCGGCCCGCGCGGACGGCCCGCAGAGCGGCTTCGTTGACGATGTTGGCCAGCTCGGCACCGGAGGCACCGGAAGCCATCCGGGCCACGGTGTTGAAATCGATGCCCGGGGCCAGCGCTACCTTTTTGGCGTGGACCTTGAGGATCTCTTCGCGGCCCTTCAGGTCGGGCAGCTCCACCGGCACCCGGCGGTCAAACCGGCCGGGCCGGGTCAGGGCGGGGTCCAGGGATTCCGGACGGTTGGTGGCGGCCAGGATGATGACGCCGGTGTTGCCCTCGAAGCCGTCCATTTCGGTCAGCAGCTGATTCAGGGTCTGCTCCCGCTCGTCGTTGCCGCCGTACTGTCCGCTGTTGCGCTTCTGGCCGATGGCATCGATCTCATCGATGAATACGATGCAGGGGGCTTTCTCCTTGGCCTGCTTGAAGAGGTCGCGCACCTTGGAAGCACCCATGCCCACGAACATTTCCACGAACTCCGAGCCGGAGATGGAGAAGAAGGGGACATTGGACTCGCCGGCCACAGCCTTTGCCAGCATGGTCTTGCCGGTGCCCGGAGGGCCCACCAGCAGGATGCCCTTGGGCATCTTGGCACCGATGCTCTCGTACTTGCTGGGATCGTGGAGATAGTTGACGATCTCCTGCAGGTTTTCCTTGGCCTCGTCCTCACCGGCCACATCCGCAAAGCGGATGCCTGCCGTGGACTGGACATAGACCTTGGCGTTGGACTTGCCGATGCCGCCGAACATCATCGAGTTGGGGCCGCCGGCCTTTTCCATCAGCTTCTTGTTCATCTGGTTGCCGATGAACGAGAACAGGATGATGGGCAGTACGAACCAGAGCAGGAAACTCAGCACCGGCGAGGACTGCTCCACGATCTCGCTGGAGAACTTGGCTCCGGCATCGTACAGCCGCTCGGTCAGGCCGGAGTCATCCATCAGGCCGGTCTTGTAGACCTGCTTTTCATCCTTATCGGTAAAGATGATCTGGTTGGACTCGATATCCACCCGGCCGATGTTCTTTTCTTCGGTCATGGTCATGAACGTACCATAATCCACTTCCTGGATCTGCCGCTCGCTCATCCATGGCAGCAGGACGAAATTGAGCAGCAGCAGCGCCAGAAGCACGATGGCGTAGTAGATCGCCAACGGCTTCCGGGAAGGCTTGACTTCTTTCATGAAGGATCTTTCTCCTTTGCAGTATATGGGAATGCTTCCATCTCGTTGGCTGTAGTATAACACGGCAAAATCCGCCGGAACAGCTATTTGAGCGGAACTTTGCAAAAACTTCGCAGATTCTTAACAAAAAACGCTCCGGCTCATTTCAGAGCAGGAGCGTTCCCGTTATAATAGAAATGATCGTTCAAAGACCGAACAGGTCTGCGTGTGTGCCGGTACGGACTAAATACAGGTCCGTTGCCGTCTGTCGGTAGATCAACAGCCAGTCCGGCTGCAGGTGACATTCTCTGCAGCCAATGTATTCACCGGTCAGATTGTGATCTTTGTTCTGCGGCGGGAGTGCATCGGGAATACGCAGGATATCGATGGCGGTCTGCAGCAGCGCAAAGTTATAGTGCCGCTTCTGACAGGTTTTCATATCTTTTCTGAATCGGGTCGATGTGTTGAGGCTCAGCACGGTTTCAGCCCTCCGCTAACAGTTGGTCGAGGAAATCAGAGGTCGAGCCGGTGAAATGCTCTCCTGCTCCGGTCTGGATCATCTGATTTACTTCCTGAACAGCTTCCAGCGTTTCCGTGTTCGGACGATTGCTGTCGTCTGGAACAGCTGCGCCCTGCAGATAGGCAGCAATGTAGACCAGCTTTCCATCGGGGATCTGGTCGATCAGGCTTTTGCAAAGTTCTCTTGTGCTCATGATAACACTTCCTTCCCTGATATCATTATAGCACGAAAACAGGTCGATTTATAGAGATGATGGTTTGAAAATAAAAGGACAGGATCAACCGTCCCTCCGGTACGATTTTATTTTAGCATACTTTTTACGGTATGACAAGAAACCGGTCCTGCCGCTTGGTTGGGAAAACTACCCTCAAATTTTGCAAAATCGTGCCGCTCTTGTTGTGAATTTGTTTCATCTTGACTGTGAACAGAACTTCTTGACAGGAAATCCGGGTTTTGGTACAATAAACACACTTTGAAACACAAAGACCAAATGCGTTGACGGGGATAAAACGATCTTCTTCTGCTTCAGAGAGCTGCCGGACGGTGCAAGGCAGTGCGGAGGGTTTCGGTTACTGGCCCCTGAGCGGCAGAGCTGAACGGAGAGTAGGTTCTGACGGATGCCCACCGTTACCGGGGCAGCGATTCGCCGCCAAAAGCCGATCGTGTGAGTGGCTGGTTCTGCCAGCAAAGAGAGTGGTACCACGGGTGCCCTGTGATGAACCTACAGGCTCTCGTCTCTCAAGGCATCTTCGCCTTGAAAGACGGGGGCCTTTTCTGTTACAGTCGTATCAAAAGTGCAGGAAACATCAGGAGGACAGAACGATGATGGACGCAACCAAGTACGCACCGGGTTATTATCCCGTACCGGCCGGTTATGACAGCTGGGTCAAGAAGGATCACATCGAAAAGGCACCGGCCTGGTGCAGCGTGGACCTGCGGGACGGCAATCAGGCCCTGATCGTGCCCATGAGCCTGGAAGAAAAACTGGAGTTCTTCCAGATGCTGGTGAAGATCGGCTTCAAGGAGATCGAGGTGGGTTTCCCGGCGGCCAGCGATACGGAATATGAGTTCCTGCGCACCCTGATCGAGAAGAATATGATCCCCGAGGATGTCACTGTGCAGGTGCTGACCCAGTGCCGCGACCACATCATCCGCAAGACGTTCGAGGCCGTCAAGGGCGCTCCCCGGGCCGTCATCCACTTCTACAACTCCACCTCTGCGGCCCAGCGGGAGCAGGTGTTCCACAAGAGCAAGGAAGAGATCAAGAAGATCGCCACCGACGGTGCCAAGCTGGTCAAGCAGCTGAGCCAGGAGTACGAGGGCAACTTCCTCTTCGAGTACAGCCCCGAGAGCTTTACCGGCACCGAGGTGGACTACGCTGTCGAGGTCTGCAACGCTGTGCTGGATATCATGCAGCCCACCCCGGACCGCCCCATGATCATCAACCTGCCGGTCACGGTGGAAATGAGCATGCCCCACGTCTACGCAAACCAGATCGAGTACTGCGACAAGCACCTGAAGTACCGTGACAGCGTGATCATCTCCACCCACCCCCACAACGACCGCGGCACCGGCGTGGCCTGCGCCGAGATGGCAGTCCTGGCAGGTGCCCAGCGCGTGGAGTGCTGCCTGTTCGGCAACGGCGAGCGCACCGGCAACGTGGATGCCGTGACCCTGGCCATGAACATGTACAGCCACGGCGTGGACCCGAAGCTGGACTTCTCCGATATGCCCGCCATCTGCGCCACCTACGAGCGGGTGACCCGGATGCACATCTACGAGCGCACCCCCTATGCCGGTCAGCTGGTGTTTGCCGCCTTCTCCGGCAGCCATCAGGACGCTATTGCAAAGGGTATGGCCTACCGCAAGGAACATGGCGAGCACCGCTGGACCTGCCCCTACATCCCCATCGATCCTCACGACATCGGCCGCACCTATGATGCAGACGTCATCCGCATCAACAGCCAGAGCGGCAAGGGCGGCATCGGCTTCGTGCTGGAGCAGAACTATGGCTACAACCTGCCGCCGAAGATGCGGGAGGATCTGGGCTACAAGGTCAAGAGCGTATCCGACTACAGCCACAAGGAGCTGAGCGCCAGCGAGGTGCTGCGCATCTTCGAGGAGAACTTCCTCAACCGCGAAAAGCCCCTCAGCGTGGTGGAAGCCCACTTCGCACAGGTGGACGGCATCACCGCCACCGTCACGCTGGACCTGAACGGTGCCCGCAAGGTGGTCACCTCGGTGGGCAACGGCCGTCTGGATGCCGTGGCCAACGCCATCCAGAGTGCCACCGGCATGGACTTCCATCTGGAAAAATATTCCGAACACAGCCTGGACGAAGGCTCCACCTCCCGCGCAGCCTCCTATGTGGGCCTTGCCTGGGGTGACGGCAGCATGACCTGGGGTGCCGGTACGGATACCGATATCATCGTGGCCGGTATCCACGCACTGGTCAGCGCGATCAATAACAAGTAAGAGCTTATGTCATAAATCAAAAGGAGAGTATCACTATGGGAATGACGATGACGCAGAAAATTCTGGCTGCACACGCCGGTCTGCCGGAGGTCAAGGCAGGCCAGCTCATCAACGCCAAGCTCGACATCGTGCTGGGCAACGACATCACCACCCCGGTGGCCATCAACGAGTTTGAAAAGGCCGGGTTTGACGGCGTGTTCGACAAGGAACACATCGCCATCGTGCTGGATCACTTCGTGCCCAACAAGGACATCAAGAGCGCGACCCAGTCCAAGCAGTGCCGGGAGTTTGCCAACAAGTACGACATCCTGAACTTCTACGATGTGGGCCAGATGGGCATCGAGCATGCTCTCCTGCCCGAAAAAGGCATCGTGACCGCCGGTGACTGCGTCATCGGTGCCGACAGCCACACCTGCACCTACGGTGCGCTGGGTGCTTTCTCCACCGGTGTGGGCTCCACCGACATGGCCGCCGGTATGGCCACCGGCATGGCATGGTTCAAGGTGCCTGCCGCTATCAAGTTCGTGCTGAAGGGCAAGTTCGGCCCCCGGGTGTCCGGCAAGGATCTGATCCTCCACATCATCGGCATGATCGGCGTGGACGGTGCCCTGTACAAGTCCATGGAGTTCACCGGCCCGGGCGTGGCTTCCCTGACTATGGATGACCGTCTGAGCGTCTGCAACATGGCCATCGAGGCCGGTGCCAAGAACGGCATCTTCCCGGTGGACGATGTGACCCGCGGCTATCTCAAGGGCCGCAGCCAGCGTGAGCCGGTGTTCTGCGAGGCCGACCCCGATGCCGAGTACGAAAAGACCATCGAGATCGACCTGTCCGCTCTGGAGCCCACCGTCAGCTACCCCCATCTGCCCGAGAACACCCACCCCGCCAGCGAGGGAAAAGAGATCAAGATCGATCAGGTGGTCATCGGCAGCTGCACCAACGGCCGTCTGGAAGATATGGAGGCCGCTTACAACATCCTCAAGGGCAAGCACATCGCCAAGGGTGTGCGGGGCATCATCATCCCGGCCACCATGGCAGTCTATAAGGAGTGCATCCTCCGCGGCTGGACCACGGCTTTCATCGATGCAGGCTGCATCGTCTCCACCCCCACCTGCGGCCCCTGCCTGGGCGGCTACATGGGCATCCTGGCCGAGGGCGAGCGCTGCATCTCCACCACCAACCGCAACTTTGTGGGCCGCATGGGCCATGTGAAGAGCGAGGTCTATCTGGCAAGCCCGGCGACTGCCGCCGCCAGCGCCCTGACTGGCTATATCACCGACCCCCGCACGGTTTAAGAGAGGAGAACTACCATGAACAATGCAAACGGTTCCGTTTTCAAATACCCGGATAACGTGGACACCGATGTCATCATCCCGGCCCGCTATCTGAACACCCCCAACGCAAAAGAGCTGGCAGCCCACTGCATGGAGGATATCGACAAGGACTTCGTGAACAAGGTGAAGGACGGCGATATCATGGTGGGCGGCTGGAACTTCGGCTGCGGCTCCTCTCGTGAGCATGCCCCGCTGGCCATCAAGACCGCCGGTATCTCGGTGGTCATCGCCAAAAGCTTTGCCCGCATCTTCTACCGCAACAGCATCAACATCGGTCTGCCCATCATGGAGTGCCCGGAGGCCGCCGATGCCATCCAGGCAGGGGACACCGTCAGCGTCAACTTTGACACCGGCGTCATCACCGACGAGACCACGGGCAAGAGCTTCCAGGCCGAGCCCTTCCCGCCCTTCATCCAGAAGATCATCGCCGACGGCGGCCTGATGAAGTCCCTGACCAAGAAGTAAGGAGAAACCGATGGAAAAGAACATTGCCGTGATCTGGGGCGACTGCTCCAGCCCGGAGATCGTGAAGCAGACGCTCCGCGTTCTCGATAAGGTGGCCGAAAAGTACGGCCACACCTTCCACTACACCGATGCTGCCATGGGCGGCGAGGCCATCGATAAGTACGGCGACCCGCTGCCCCGGCATGAGCTGGACAAGTGCCTTGCCGCCGACAGCGTCCTGCTGGGTGCCGTGGGCGGCCCCAAGTGGGAGGGCCTGCCCGGTGAACAGCGCCCCGAGAAGGGCCTGCTGCGCCTGCGCGCCGGGATGGGCCTGTACTCCAACAACCGCCCGGCCAGGATCTGGCCCCAGCTGGCTCCGGCCAGCCCCCTGAAGCCCGAGATCGTGGCGCAGGGCATTGATTTCATCATCGTGCGGGAGCTGATCGGCGGCGTGTATTTCGGCAGCCATGAGACCCACACGCTGGAAAACGGCGAGAAGCAGGCCGTTGACTCCATGCCCTACTCCGAGCATGAGATCGAGCGGATCGGCCGCATCGGCTTCGAGACGGCCCGCAAGCGCCGCAAGAAGCTCTGCTGTGTGGACAAGGCAAACGTGCTGGACACCAGCCGCCTGTGGCGGGCTGTGATGCACCGCCTGCAGGCCGAGTACCCGGACGTGGAGTACAGCGAGATGTTCGTGGACAACTGCGCCATGCAGATCGTCAAGAACCCGGCCCAGTTCGATGTCATCGTCACCGAGAACATGTTCGGCGACATCCTGTCCGATGAGGCCTCCATGATCACCGGCTCCATCGGCATGATCCCGTCCTCCTCGCTGGGCGACGGCACCCGGGGCCTGTATGAGCCCATCCACGGCTCTGCCCCCGACATCGCAGGCAAGGACATCGTCAACCCCACCGCCTGCATCCTCTCCGCCGCCATGATGCTGCGCTACTCCTTCGGCCTGACCGAGGAAGCCGACGCCATTGAGAACGCGGTGAACAAGGTGCTGGACAAGGGCCTGCGCACCGCCGACAACATGAGCGAGGGCTGCACCTGTCTGGGCTGCACCGCCATGGGCGACGCGATCCTGGCAGAGATCTGAGATTTTGTGATCCGGGCTCCCCTTCGGGGGAGCCTTTTTGCTGCCCCGGAACAAAAATGCAAGCTTTTTGCAAATTCCTCTTGCAATTTGCAGTCGGAGCGTGTATAATCTCTCTTGCGTCAAAATGCAAATTGATTGCAATTTACGAAAAGAAAGCACGTTACAGTTGTTTTTGGAGCTGCGTATGGAATTGTTTCTGGATGTTCTGGGCGAGTCGCTGGCGGATACCGCCAAAATGCTGCCCTTTCTGTTTCTGGCCTACCTTTTTATCGAGTATGTGGAGCATCGCCACGGCGAGCGGATCGAAGCGCTGCTGGCAGGCGGCGGCCGCTGGGGCTCGGTGCCGGGGGCGGTGCTGGGCTGTGTGCCCCAGTGCGGCTTTTCGGCCATTGCTTCTAACTTCTATGCGTCCCGGGTCATCAGCCTGGGCACCCTGATGGCCGTGTACCTTGCCACCAGCGACGAGGCGATCCCGCTGCTGGTGTCCATGCCGGCCTACTGGGACAAGCTGGTCCTGCTGATGCTCATCAAGGTGGTGTATGCTGTCGCGGTGGGTCTCGTGCTGGACTTTATCCTGAAGGGCATCCTGCCCCGGAGCCTGCGGGGCGGCTACAACGGCAGTGCCGACGAGATCGACTGCCACGAGGAACACAGCGATGAAGAGGGTCACGAGCCTCCCATCTGGCAGGCCGCCCTCCGCCATACGCTGGAGATCTTCGTCTTTATCTTTGCCTTCAGTCTGGTGTTCGGCCTCATCGTGGAGGGTGTGGGCGAGGATGTCTTTGCCGACGCTCTGGGCCGGATGGGCTTTTTCCAGCCGGTGGTGGCCGCGCTGGTGGGGCTGATCCCCAACTGCGCCGCCAGCGTCCTGCTGACCCAGCTCTACGTGGAAGGCGCGCTCCGCTTCTCCAGCCTTGTGGCGGGCCTGTGTACCGGGGCCGGTGTGGGCCTGGCCGTGCTGTGGCGGGCAAACCCCTCCTGGAAGCAGAACCTGTTCATCACCGGCCTGACCTGGGCCTCCGGCGCCGCCCTCGGCGTCGGCATCCAGATCGTGGTGGCGCTCATTGGGTGACCCAAGAAAGTTTCAGACAAAATGCCGCTTCGGGATATCCCGGGGCGGCGTTTTGTGTTATACTGAACTGTATCATGACAGTGAGGTATGACAGCAATGCAATATAAACTTCTGGCAAGCGATTTCGACAACACTCTGGTGCCGTTCGGGGAGCCCTGCCCCCGCCCGGCGGTGGTGAAGGCGGTAAAGAAGCTGCAGGCGGCCGGGGCAAAGTTCGTCCTCAGCACCGGGCGGAGCTACGGTGCTGTCAGGGGCAAGGGGCAGCTGGGCGGCATCCGGCTGGATTATGCCATCACCAACAACGGAGCCTGCGTGGTGGACGGCAGCGGGGCCGTCGTGGCAGAGCATCCCCTGACCAATGAGGAAATGTATGCGCTGGTGGATTTCTGCGAGGATTACAACTACCCGCTGCAGTTTGATTTCCGGGACGGGGATTATGCCTACTGTGAGTACGAGGCTCTCCGGGATTTCTACGCAAAGCTGGGCAAAAGCGGCCTGAGCTGTCTGGACGGCGAGGATCAGGACCGCCACCTCATCGATATGCCCCATGCGGCCTTTGCCTGCCTGCCCGCCGGGGCCGTGGATGCCTTCAACCGGAAATACGGCCATCTGGAGCTGCATTTCATGAAGGTGGGCGGCGAACGGCCGGACGGCTGGAGCTGCTACGACATCGTCCGCGGCGGCATCGACAAGGGCGTGGGTCTGGCAGACCTCTGCGGAAAAATGGGCCTGACGCTGGCCGAAGCGGCGGCAGCAGGGGACTCGGCCAACGACATCGGGATGCTGAAGGCGGCAGGCCTCGGCTGCTGCATGGAGAACGGCTCGGCAGATGCAAAGGCTGCCGCCGACCGCGTCATCGGCGATGTGCGGGAGGACGGTCTGGCCGCCCTGATCGAAGAGCTGTGGTTCGACGGCCCCCGGGCAGAGCCCTCCGGCCGGGATCTCGGCCCGGCCTGGGGCCAGATGGAACAGGCAGGCGGGAAGGTATGAGCTTTGCACCGGTCTGGAACGAAACGAGCCGCGCTTTGATCCTGGGCACCTGGCCCAGCCCCAAAAGCCGGGAGATGTCCTTTTACTACGGCCACCCCCAGAACCGCTTCTGGCCCATGCTGGCGGCTCTGACCGGCGAGCCCGTGCCCGCCCGGGAGGACGTGGAAGCCAAAAAGCAGCTGATCCTGCGCCACGGACTGGCCCTGTGGGACACGCTGGAAAGCTGCACCATCACCGGGGCGTCGGACGCCTCCATCCGGGATGTGGTGCCTAACGATATTGCGGGGCTGCTGCAAAAGGCCCCCATCCGGGCCGTGTTCTGCAACGGGGCAACGGCCTACCGGATCTATGCGAAGTATCTGGAACCGGTCAGCGGCATCCCGGCGGTAAAACTGCCCAGCACCAGCCCGGCCAACGCCGCATGGACGCTGGAAAAACTGAAAGCCGCATGGGGCGAAGCGCTGAAAGATTGGATACTTGATTGCGAACCTGTAAATTATTCGTGAAAGCCTTGCGTTTTCCGGAAAAGGCTTTATTATGGAAGGTACAGGGGGCACGGCTCCCGGAACAGGAGGGACTTCATGAGTAAAAAGATCCGCATCACAAAACCCAGTGTGCTGCCGTTCTATGCGGCGGCGCTGGTCTTCGTGGTGCTTTGCGCGGTGCTGCCGGTCTACCGGCTCTGGGCGCTGCTGGCCGCGCTGGCGGCCGCGGCCGCGGCCTTTGCGGCGGCGCGGAAGCTCTGCCCGCCCCGGGTGACGGAAAAGGAAGTGCCCTTCCATACCGGCGTGGACGATGTGGATGCCATGCTGACAGAAATGCAGAAGCAGCTGGATACCCTTCACGCCCTGAACGAGGCCCTGCCCGACCCGCAGCTGTCGGCGGCCATGACCCGGATGGAGAAGGCGGGCCGCTCGATCGTGGAGACGGTGGAAGCCGCCCCCGCCAAGGCAAAGCAGGTGCGCCGCTTTGCCAACTACTACCTGCCCGATGCCGTGAATGTGCTGCAGCAGTATGCAAAACTGGCCCGGCAGGGGGTGCGCGGAGAGAACGCCTCCGCCATCCGTGCGGAGGTGGAGCAGAACGCTGCTTCCATTGCCGCGGCATTTGAAAATCAGCTCGATGCCCTCTATGCGGCGGAGAGCATGGATCTCTCTGCAGACCTGACGGTCCTGCAGAGTATGCTGAAGGGGCAGGGCTTGTAAGCCCGCCGGAATTTGGAAAGGATGGAATCAACCATGGCTGACAACAATACGCTGAACTTTGATCTGGACGCCCCCGCAGTCCCCACCCTGACGCTGGACCCCACCCCGGAGGTAGAGGAAAAGAAGCCGGAGCCTGCCGCGCAGGCTGCCCAGCAGCCCGAGGTGAACCTGACGGCAGAGGAGCAGGCGATGGTGAACTCTTTTGCGGAGAAGATCGACATCACCAACAGCCAGCAGGTGCTGCAGTACGGCTCGGCCTGCCAGAAGAAGATCGGCGATTTCTCCGAGGCGGCCCTTTCCAAGGTGTCCACCAAGGATCTGGGCGAGGTGGGCGACATGATCACCAGCCTGATCGGCGAGCTGAAGAGCTTCGACGCCAACGAGGAACAGCAGAAGGGCATCATGGGCTTCTTCAAGAAGAAATCCAACCAGATCGACGCCCTCAAGACGAAGTACAACAAGGCCGAGACCAACGTGGAGAAGATCCAGTCCATGCTGGAGGCCCATCAGGTCCAGCTGATGAAGGACATCGCCATGCTGGATAAGATGTATGAGCTGAACATGGCCTACTTCAAGGAGCTGAGCATGTATATCCTCGCCGGCAAGAAGAAGCTGGCGGAGGTGCGGGCCAATGAGCTGCAGCAGGCCATGGACAAGGCGAAAGCCTCCGGTCTGCCGGAGGATGCTCAGGCGGCCCGGGATCTGGCTGACCAGTGCGAGCGGTTCGAGAAGAAGCTCTATGATCTGGAGCTGACCCGGAACATCAGCCTGCAGATGGGCCCCCAGATCCGTCTGCTGCAGAACAACAACGCCATGATGACCGAGAAGATCCAGTCCACCATCGTCAATACCATCCCGCTGTGGAAGAACCAGATGGTGCTGGCGCTGGGTCTGGCACACAGCCAGCAGGCCATGCAGGCAGAGCGCGCGGTCACCGATATGACCAACGACCTGCTCAAGAAGAACGCCGAGGCACTCAAGATGGGCACCATCGAGACCGCCAAGGAGAGCCAGCGCGGCGTGGTGGACATCGAGACCCTGCAGCAGACCAACAAGAGCCTGATCGAGACCCT
>CAKSZU010000049.1 GCA_934526125.1 uncultured Faecalibacterium sp.
TACAGGCAGCTGCCGAACACCACGCCCAGCACCCGGCGCACCATGGTGCGCTTGCCCACCAGCGTTTCGCCGATGATAAGAGAGGCCAGCGCAATGGTGACCATGCCGGTGCCCACATTGATGTCGCTGCTCTTCTGGTACTGGGCCAGCAGGCCGCCGGAGAGGGCCGTCAGGGCACCGGAGATGCACAGGCCCACCGTGATGGTGAAAGCCGGGTTGATGCTGGAAGCCCGCACCATGGCGGCGTTGTCGCCGGTGGCGCGGATAGACAGGCCCAGCCGGGTGCCCAGGAACAGCACCATGCCCACGCAGGCCAGTGCAATGATGACCCCGGCAAGGACCAGCTTATACCACCCGCCGGTGAAGGCCAGCCCCTTTTTCGCCAGAGAAAAGACGGTCTCGGTCTTGACCAGCGACAGCGTGGAGGAGAACCCCATGGCCGCCAGGTTGATGGTATACAGGCCGGTATTGACGATGATGCCGGCCATGATGCTTTCCACGCCCAGACGGGTCTGCAGGAAAGCAGTGACGAAGCCGGAACACACACCCGCAGCCATGGCGGCGAAGAGGGCCAGCACCGGGTGACCGGTCAGGGCGACCTGACAGGCCACGGCGCACCCCAGCGTAAAACAGCCGTCGGTGGACAGGTCTGCGATGTTCAGGATGGAATAGCTCAGAAACAGAGCCAGCGCGACCAGGGCATAGATACAGCCCAGTTCCAGCGCGGTCTGGATCACGTTGAGCGAAAAGATACTCGCCAGCATGGTGATGTGTACTCCTTTATGGTATCAGAAATTCTCCTGGGTGGTCACCTTGACCACTTCGGTGCAGTAGGGCTCAAAGGCCTTTTTCACGGTCTCGAGGTCAAGGCCCAAAGCCTCGCAGGTCTCGGTGTTGATGGTGGCGATGCCGTTGTCGAAGGTCTGGTAGGGCAGGTCTGCGGTGGTCTTGCCGTCGCAGAGCAGCTCAACCACCATGTCGGCAGTGGCTTCGCCCAGCTGGACATAGTCCACGCCGTAGCCCACGAAAGCGCCGTTCAAAGCAAAGCTGTCGGCACCGGTATAGTGCTGAACGCCTGCATCCAGGAAGCTCTCGTAGATCGACAGCTCGGCGGTCATCACAGTGTTGTCGGTGGGGGTGAACACGGCCTTGACCCCGGCAGCGATCAGGGCTTCGGCCGCCATCTGCACCTCGGCGGTAGTGGTGCCGTTCTTCTCGATGTACTTGATGCCCTTCTCGTCGCAGAAAGCCTTGGCATCGGCGATGGCCTGGGTGGAAGAATCCTGGCTCAGGTCGTACAGCAGTCCGATGGTATCGATGTCCGGATTGACGGCCAGGATCAGGTTCATGATGGCGTCGGTGTTCAGGGCATCGGAGGTGCCGGTGATGTTCTCCTCGCCGTCAAACCCGGCCGAAACGGGGTCGGTAACAGCGGAGTAGACCACGGGGATATCGGTATCCTCCACAGCAGCCAGCATGGTGGCGGCGGTGGGGGTGGCCACGGCCACGATGACGTCCACCTCATCGGCCACCAGGTCGGCACCGATCTGGTTCAGGTTGGTCTGGTCGGCTTGGGCGTTGGCGTAGTAATCGGCGTAATCAAAGGTGACGCCCTTCTCGGCACCGACCTCGTCCAGACGGCTCTCTACCGAGGCCACGATCTGGTTCAGGGATGCATGGTCCACATAGTTGACGATGCCCACCTTGAAGCTCTGGCCTGCCTGTGCAGCGGCGGAGCCGGAAGCGGCTGCGCTGGAAGCAGCGGACGAAGCGGCCGTGCTGGAGCCGGAGGAACCGCAGCCGGTCAGACCCAGTGCGGAAACGACAGCGGCGGCGGTTGCGGCCTTCAGGAAGCTGCGGCGGGAGATCATGTTCATGGTTTTCATAGCGGTTGCTCCTTCCCTGGAGCGGGCGGCAAATCAAAAGACCCGCTCCACTTGCGGAACGGGTCTTACAAAAAATCGATCCCGTCCCTGTGTGTTCATCCACAAGGACAGGATCGTTAAAATTCGATTCTGCGGTGCCACCTTGTTTGCCCTGCCCGTCTCCCCTCTGGAAACGGCAAAGGCCCCTCACGGAGAGCCAACACTCCCCTGCCCTGTAACGGAGGCTTCCGTCCCAAGCTACTGAGAGCATCCGCTCCGTTTGCCCGGCCCTCGGCGGCCCACGAACTCTGCCCCGCTTACCGTCCGTTCACACCATCCGGACTCACTGAAGATGCGCTTGCAGTTTCTCTTCCGCCTCATCGGTTTGATTGCATTATACGCTTTATTTGCGTAAAGTCAAGAGGCAATTTCAAATTTTTTCCGGGGTCTGCGGGGATTCGTATGACTTTTGTCCTGTCCTCTCCGCCTTGACCTTCGCCGGAAGAAAGGATATCATAGAGGAGATGTTTTGAAGGAAGGTGTTTTCTCTGAACGATTCGACCGGGACCAGTTCTCTGCTCACCGGAGCGGTGCGCCCCGCATTGCTCCGGTATGCCCTGCCCATCATCCTGAGCATGGTGGCCACCCAGTTCTATACGGTGGCCGATACCATGATCATCGGCCTGCGGCTGGACGCCGACGCACTGGCCGCCGTCTCCAACGCCTCCACCGTGATGATGATTTTCCTGTTCATCTCCGGCGGCATGGAGCTTGGCGGCGGCCTGCTGGTGGCGGCGGGCAAGCCCACTTCCACAAAGCACGAGATGACCGAGCTGCTCTGCAATCTGCTCTTCGTGGACGAGGTGCTGGCCCTGCTGCTGACGGCGGCGGGCTGGCTGACCCTGCCCGCCCTGCTGCGGCTCATCAACACCCCGGCCGAGATCCTGGGGCAGGCTGTGCTTTACGGCCGCATCTATCTTCTGGGCCTGCCCTTTCTGATGCCCTACGACCTGACCAAGGAGTGCGTCATGGGCTGCGGCGACTCCCGGACGCCCCTCCGGGTCGTGGTGGCCACCAGTGTCCTGAACATCCTGCTGGATCTCATTCTGGTGGGGCCCTTCGGGGTGGCCGGTGCCGCTGCCGCCACGGCCGCCGCCCAGATCGTCGGGGCCTGCTTCATGGTGTGGTTCCTCCACCGCACCCAGATGGACGCACCCTTTTCCTTTTCCATGCTGCGGGCGAAATACGCCCAGGAGATCTTCCGGCTTTCCGCCCCCAACAGCCTGCAGCAGGCCAGCGGCACCATCATCACCACCGTGAAGCAGAGCCTGCTGGGCGGCCTCGGGGTGGAGGCCATCGCCGGTTTTTCCTGTGCCGGACGGATCTCCAGCCTTCTGATGATGCCGGTGTACGGCTTTGTGCAGTCCATCGTATTTTTCATTGCCCAGAACACGGCCGCCCTCCAGCCCGAGCGGGTCCATGAGGGCCTGCGGGAGGGCCGCCGCATCCTGCTGATCTACTCGGCAGTGGTGGCGGCGATCTGCATCGGACTCAACGGCCCTCTGATGCGGCTCTTCACCACCGACCCGGCGGCGGCCTCCTGCGGCTGCACCATGCTGGCCTTCGAGGGCATCACCTATCTCTTTACCGCCCAGAAGCATCTGGCCGAGGCCCGGCTGCGGGGCGCTCAGAAGATGGGGCTTTATCTGATCTCCAACCTCGGGCAGATCGGCCTGAATCTGGCCGCCTGCGTGGTGCTGGTGCCCCGCATCGGGTTCTCCGGCTTCTGGCTGTCCACCTGGATCAGCGCCCCCGCCGGGATGCTGCTGGCTGCCCTGCTCTCCCGGCTCGGCACCGGCGTCAGCCGATGATCTCGTATTGGAAATATTCGCACTTGAGCTTGCTGCCCACCTCGATCTCGGGCGGCAGCAGCGCCAGCGCCACGGGGTTCAGCTCCTCGCTGGCAATGTCGGTGCGGCGCAGGTTCACATAATCGCCGTCAAAGCTCACAACTTCATAATACCAGGGTCCCATCTCCGGATCCTCTCCTTTCACACTGCCCCGCCGTTGCAAAACAGCGGGGTTTATTGTAGAATTATAGCATACATCCTGCCACAGGACAACAAGGGGGTATTTCCATGGAACACAAGCTCTGGGCAAAGAAAGACGGCACCGGCCGCAGCATCGAGACCTCGCTGCTGGGCTACGGCTGTATGCGGTTTCCCACCACGCCGGAGGGCGGCATCGACGAGGCACGGGCCGAAGCGCTGCTGAACGCGGCCCGGGAAGCCGGGGTCAACTATTTTGATACCGCCTACCCTTACCACAGCGGGCAGAGCGAGCCCTTCGTGGGGCGGGTCATCGCCAAATGGCCCCGGGAGAGTTTTTGCCTCGCCACCAAGCTGCCGGTCTGGCAGTGCCATGCGCTGGCCGACGCCCAGCGCATCTTTGACGAGCAGCTGACCCGGCTGGGGGTGGACTACATCGATTTTTATCTCCTCCACGCCCTCCACGCCGCCCGGTACGACCAGGCGAAGGAACTGGGCATCGTGGACTGGCTGTGGGAGCAGAAGGCCGCCGGGCGTATCCGGAACTTCGGTTTCTCCTGCCACGACAACGCCGCCGGGCTGGAACACATCCTGCGGGATCAGCCCTGGGATTTCTGCCAGCTGCAGTACAACTATCTGGACACCGATGACCGGGCCGAGGAGATCGCCGGGGACCGCGGCTACCAGCTCACCGAAGAGCTGGGCATCCCCCTGATCATCATGGAGCCCATCAAGGGCGGCACGCTGGCCAACCTGCCCCCGGAAGCCCGGGCACCCCTGACCGCACTGCGGCCGGATGCCTCCGATGCTTCCTGGGCCCTGCGCTGGGTGGGCAGCCACAAGAACGTCCACGTCATCCTCTCGGGCATGAGCGCGGAGGACCAGCTGGCCGACAATCTGGCCACTTTTGACGCCTTTGCGCCCCTGACCGCCCCCGAAACGGCGGCCGTGGAGCAGGCAGCGGCCGTGCTGCACAGCCGGATCAAGATCGGCTGCACCGGCTGCCGGTACTGTATGCCCTGCCCCATGGGGGTGGACATCCCGGACAACTTCAGCATCTGGAACAAGCTCGGGATGTTCAGCCAGCCCGACGCCGTGAAGCAGCAGTGGACCGCCCGCTTCCCCGACGCCGAGAAAGCCTCCCACTGCGTCCGCTGCGGCAAGTGCGAGGCCGCCTGCCCCCAGCACCTGCCCATCCGGGACTCTCTCTCCCGCCTGCAGACGGAGCTGGATAATCTGTAACGGAACAACCAAAAAGGGACTGCCGCGCGGCAGTCCCTTTTTTCAGTTCCATTCCATCCCGATGGCGTCCAGAAGGTTCCGGCGCTCGTCGGTCAGTTTTTCGTCCTGTTCTCGGTTCCACTCCCGCATCCGGCGGAGCCAGTCGCCCAGGCAGAAGCCGTCGGCGGCGGTCTTGTAGTTGGCCGGGACGCGGAGGTTCCCATTGGCCGCATAATACTCGGCGGCCTGCTGATAGGCGGCGCACCACTTGGCGTCGCGGGCATCCCAGACCATCCCGATGCTGTTCAGCTTCCGGATGTGCGCCGGGGAGACCTGATAGGAGTCCGGGCGGTTCTTGCGGGCTGCCCGCAGGTTGGAGATCCAGACGCCCAGATTCACGCCGTCCTTGTCCACATAGCCTGCCGGTACCAGCAGGTGCTTGTGGCTCCGGGCATAGCGGCTGGCGCTGCGGAAGTTCCGCTCCCACTTGGTCTCCCGCACGGTGCCGCGGTCGGTGTTCTCTGCCGTGGCGGGGCGGCGCTTTTCACCCTTGAGCAGGGCTTTCAGCTGCTTTTTCCGCTCCGGGGTCAGGGTCTTGGCGTTCCCGGCCAGCGCAGTGCGCTGACGGGCCACCCAGCTGCCCAGCCAGATGCCGTCCTCCGTTTTATAGGTGGCCGGGATCTCGATGGTGCCGTGTTCCTCTTTGTAGGCCAGCGCCAGTTCGTACCGCTCCTGCCAGAGGTCCTGTTTTTCCCACACCATGCCCAGCCGGTCCAGAAGCTCCTTCCGCTCCGGGGTCACCCGGGCGCTGGAGCGGTCCGGGTTCAGGTAGGCATAGCGCTGGCGGGCCACCCACTTGCCCAGCAGCACCCCATCCGGCGTACTGTATTCCGACGGGACGTTCAGGTCCCCGTGCTGTTCGTAGTAAGCCACGGCCACTTCGTAGAGGGACATCCACTTCCGGTCGTTCCGGTTGGTCCAGTCCATTTCCAGCGCATTGAGCTGGTCGATCTGGCTCTGGGTCAGCTCGCCGTCCTTATAGGCGGCCCGCTGGGCACCCAGCCAGACACCCAGACCGAAGCCGGAGGGCGTCTCGTACTTGATGGGCATCTCCAGATCCCCGTGTTCCAGATAATACTGGGCCGCGGCGGCATAGTTCTGCGCCCACTGGTCGCTGGAAGTGTTCCACACCATGCCGATGGCTTCCAGCCGCTCGATCCGGCTCTGGGACAGATATCCGCCCAGATAGCGCTGACGGTTGTAGACGATCCACTCGCCCAGCGCAAAGCCGTTTTTGTCCCGGTAGCGCACCGGCACCAGCAGATCCCCGTGGTCGGTGCGGTATTTCTGGGCTGCGGCAAAGCCTTTTTCCCAGGCAGCTTCCAGCCGGTGGTTCCAGCGGATGCCCAGCTTTTCCAGCTTTGCGGTCTGTTCCGGGGTCAGGCGGCCCGGCTTCTGTCCGGCCTGCACCTGACGCTGATTTTCCAGCCACTTGCCCACGGGCATCCCGCAGTGGATGGTATAGGTGCGGGGCAGTTCCAGTGTGCCTTCCTTGGCCAGCGCATCCGCAGCCGCCCGGTACAGCTCATCCCAGCGGGCTTCCATGTCCCGCCGCAGGTGGTTGTACAGCCGGTAAGTCTGCTGCATGGGCTTCTCCTGCCGGAAGCCCGGGGCCGTGCTGCCGGCCCGGGTCATGGCCTCGGTGCAGTCCCGCTGCAGGGCGCGGCCGTTGCCCAGACCCTCGAACCGGGCCACGAAATCGATCACCGGGATACTGCGCAGGCCCGCAGCCGCCAGCGCCCGGCAGAGCATCTTCTTGAAGACGGACATCTGGCTGGACTGCCGCACCAGGATCGCGCCCGTGAGCCCCGGGATCTCCTGCTGAACGCCGGGGGCGTTGACGCAGACCAGCACCTTGGGCCCCTCTGCCTCATCGGCCAAGAAGGTCTCCACTGCAGTGGAGTCGGCAAAGCAGGCGTGATCCGCATGGTAGAACCGGACGCTCCCATTGATGGAGCGGAGCAGCTGCTCCATCTCCTCGCCGACCTTCCTGCCGTATTCTTCCGATTCCAGCAGCAGAAGATACCGGCTCCCGGTCCCCGCCATCAGACGGGGCAGCAGATCCACCGGGTTCTCCACCTGTTTCAGGCTCCACACCAGGTCATCGTACTGGGTGCGCAGGGAGCTGTCCCGCTTCATGCACAGGTTGCGGATGCGGGCCCGCAGCACCGCCAGCTCTTCCTCCTGGGGCCAGAGCAGGGCCGCATAGGCGCTGGGCACCGGCAGCATCCCCTCCGCCATGGCTTCCGCCACCGTGATCTCGGACACGATGCAGTCCGCAAACAGTTCTTCCGCCGCCTTGCAGATGGGGGCATCGCTGGGTACGCTCAGGCCCAGCACCCCAGCCTGGGGGCAGAGCAGCAGGAGCTTCTGCACCGACTGCGCCCAGCAGACGGCGCCGAGCTCCTGATAACAGTCCAGAATGATGCAGCCGGGCTTCTGGGCACCCAGTTTCACCCACTCTTCCGGGGTGGCATGGGCCAGCTTCTCGCAGACGCAGAAGCGCACATTGCCGGGCAGGGTGCCCCCGTTATAGCCGGTCAGCTCGGCCTGCCGCAGGGCAAGGCGCTCTTCCCCCGCCACCAGCCAGAAAAACACCGTCTCCGGCCGGGCTTCCACGACTTTCCACGCGATACAGCTCTTACCGGTGCCGGTCGGGTGGAAAACAGCAGCCTTGTTCCGGGTCTCCAGCATCTGGACTGCTTTCTGAAAGACCTGCTCGTTCACGGGATGCAGCTTCATTGACATACTCAAATGATCCTCTCCAAGGGTTGATGGGATTGGTTGTTTCCATGTTGGATACAACGAAATTATTTCATAAGAACAGTTTATCTCAAAAAACATTTTATTGTCAAGTGGTCTGGCATAAATTAAGTGGGTTTTAAGGAAAAGAAATAAAATTTTCAATCCTCCGTTGTTATAACCACAGCCTTTCGACGCTGGTACGGGCATACTGGGGGTGGAAACCCACCCAAGGAGGGTAATGTATGACATTCCCGATCTTCACCCTGCAGCAGGTCCGCCCGGCACCCGCGCCGCCGACAGCGGCATCCTCACCGCACTGGAAGACTCCGCCGTCATCGGCTGCGAAAGCCGGGACCACGAGCTGCCGCCGGCCAGAGCTTCCGCTCTGACAAGAACGGCCTGCACAGCGTCACCCCCAAGGGCCGCTTCAAGATGAGCCTGCTCCTGGTACTCGAGTAAGCCGCTCCGCCCGCTTCCGCAAACACCAAAAAGCCCGCACAGAATGCCGTTTTCCAGCATCCCGTGCGGGCTTTTTTCAGTTGCGCCAGCAGGAGTCGAACCTGCGATGGGGGAGTCAAAGTCCCCTGCCTTACCGCTTGGCGATGGCGCATCAGTAATAATAAGTATATTCGATCCCCCCTTATTTGTCAAGCCGTTCTCCGCCCAAAATCCCCTGCTCCGGCTTGTGCGGGAAAAGGGGATATGTTATAATACCAGCTGAACGTGCAGGAACGTCAATTTTCAGCGCACATTCCAGTAACAGAACCTGAGGAGTACCATGGAACCTTTGAAGATAAGAGAACTCACACTGCCCCACCGGGCGGTGTTCGGCCCGATGGCGGGCTTTACGGATGCCCCGGCCCGGCGGCTGATGGCACAGCACGGGGCGGGCTTTACGGTCAGCGAGATGGTGTCCAGCCGGGCGCTGTGCTACGGCGACCACAAGACCATCAGCCTGCTGAAGGCCGAACCCAACGGGGCCCCCTACGGGGTGCAAATCTTCGGCGAGGTGCCCGGGATCATGGGGGAGGCGGCGGCTGCCATCGAACCCTACGCCTTTGATTTTCTGGACATCAACATGGGCTGCCCTGCCCCCAAGATCGTGTCCGGCGGGGCAGGCAGCAAGCTGATGCTGGACCCCGACCGCTGCGGGCGGATCGTGGAGGAGGTCGTCCGGAACACCTCCCGCCCCGTCACCGTGAAGATGCGCAAGGGCTGGGATGCCGAGCATATCACCGCCGTAGAATGTGCCAGGGCCTGCGAGCAGGCCGGTGCAGCCCTGATCGCGGTCCACGCCCGTACCCGGGAGCAGATGTACACCCCCGGCATCGATCTGGACATCATTGCCGCCGTGAAGGACGCCGTAAAGGTACCCGTGCTGGGCAACGGCGATATCCATTGCGCTGAGGACGCCCTGACGATGATCCGCGAGACCGGCTGCGACGGCGTCATGATCGCCCGGGCCGCGCTGGGGGACCCCTGGCTGTTCGAGCGGGTGAACGCGGCTCTGGAGGGCCTGCCCGCCCCCAAGGAGCCCAACCTGCAGGCCCGGATGAACGCCCTGCGCCGTCAGGTGGAGGAAATGGTGGAGTTCAAGGGCGAGTATGTGGCCATGCCGCAGGCCCGGGCACAGGCCATCCATTATATGAAGGGTCTCAAGGGGGCTGCCTCCCTGCGGCGGTACTGCTGTGAGCTGACCCACCTGACCGACCTGGACACCCTCATCGATGCGGTGTTCGAGCAGCAGCGCAGGGCCGGCCTTGACCCCGATGACACCCGGGAGGTCCCGTTCCCGTAACAGCGGGAGAAACCATACGAAAAGAGGATCTTTTCCATGACCGCATTCCATTTTTCCGGTTCGGACAAGCCCCGTCTGCTGGGGCAGAAACAGGATAAATTCTGGCTCACCGTGGGGCTGTGCGCCCTGACGGCGGCCCTGATCTTCCTGCCGTTCTACCTGCTGGACGGCGGGTTCTTTCACTATGCAGGCGATTTCAACAGCCAGCAGATCAGCTTTTACCGCTACATGAACGGTTTTCTGAAGGGCAGCGGCTGCCCCGCGGGTTACGGCGGCGTCCGGAACACCTTCTCCTGGGCCACGGATCTTGGCAGCGGTGCCATGAACGCCTATTCGTTCTACCTCTACGGCTCGCCCTTCTTCTGGTTCTCGCTGCTCTTCCCCCAGAACTGGCTGCCCTGCCTGATGGTCCCCCTTCTGGTGCTGAAATTCGCCGTCAGCGGCGGCGGTGCCTATCTGTACCTGCGCCGCTATGTCCGGGACCCGAACTTTGCCGTGCTGGGCGCGGCCCTCTACACCTTTTCGGGCTGGGGCCTGTACAACATCTTCTTCAACCACTTCATTGACGTGCTGGCCCTCTTCCCGTGGATGCTCTGGGCGCTGGACGAAGCCATTTACGAGGGACGCCGGGGCTGGTTTGCCTTTTTCGTGACTCTGAACCTGCTGAACAACTACTTCTTCTTCGTGGGGCAGGTGGTGTTCCTGGTCATCTACTTCATCTGCAAGCTCTCCGCCGGGGATTTCCGGCTGACACCCCGGCTCTTCGGCCAGCTGGCCTTTGAGAGCCTTCTGGGTGTGGCCCTGGGCTTTGTGGTGCTCTGGCCCGCCGTACTCAGCCTGCTGCAGAACCCCCGCACCGTGGACCTTTCGTCCGGGTGGGGGTTCCTGACCTACTCCAAGCCCCAGCAGTATCTGGCCATCCTGCTGAGCTGGGTGCTGCCGCCGGATTCCCCCTACATGACCTCCATCTGGTCGGAAGGGATCATCAAGTGGACCAGCATGACCGCCTACCTGCCCCTGTGCAGTCTGGCCGCCGTGGTGGCCTTCTGGCGCGCCCGGCAGGGCGACAGCCGGAAACGGATCATCGGCGTCTGCGTGGTGTTCGCGCTGGTGCCGGTGCTGAACAGCGCTTTCTACGCCCTGAACTCCAGCTACTACGCCCGTTGGTTCTATATGCCGGTGCTGATCCTCGCCTCCATGACAGCCGCCGCCTGGGAGGACCCCGCCGCCGACCTGTTGCGCCCCACCCGGAGCGTTGCCTGGGTCATGATCGCCACCCTGGCCTTTGCGCTGGTGCCGGTGCAGGATTCCGGCACCGGAGAGTGGTCTCTGGGCGTCCTGCAGAATCCCGGACAGTACGCTGCCGTGCTGGGCTTCGGTCTGGGCGGTCTGGCCGTCTACTATTTCATCTGTAAGAAGTGGCGGGAGAAAAAGCTCTTTGCCCGCCGCCTGCTGGCCGGCATCCTGGCCTTCAGCTGCCTGTTCGGCATCGTCCACATCGGCATCGGCAAGTTCGGGCAGTGGAACACCGACAGCGACCTTGTGGAGGAGTACACCAACGCTCTGGCTCTGAAAGAGGATCTTCCGGAGGGCGACTGGCGCATCGACACCTACAAGACCCACGACAACCTGGGTCTGTGGCTGGACAAGAGCTGCCTGCAGTACTTCGGCAGCACCGCCGCCCCCAGCATCCTGAGCTTCTACCCCGCTCTGGGAGTCAAGCGGGACGTCCGCAGTCAGCCGGAGCTGTCCAACTATGCTCTCCGCGGCCTGCTGAGCGTCAAGTACCTGCTGACCACTTCCAAGCATCAGGAGCAGTTCCGCGCCGAAGCCGACGAGGGCTGGACCTACTACGACACGCTGGACGGCTATGTTCTCTACGAGAACGAGAACTATGTGCCCATGGGCTTCACTTACGATTACTACCTCACCGAGTCCGAATATGAGGACACGGTGACGGCCACCCGCTCCAACCTGCTGATGCGGGCACTGGTACTCAGCGATGAGGACGCCACAGCCTACGGTCAGTATCTGCAGTCCCTGCCCACGGAGGAGATGGCCGACCTGAGCTACACCCGCTACACCCAGGACTGCGCCGACCGCCGGGCCACCGCCTGCACGGTGTTCGAAATGAACAGCGCCGGGTTCCACGCCGAAGCAGACCTCGACCGGCCCAACCTGATGTTCTTCTCTGTCCCCTACGATGACGGCTTCACTGCCTATGTCAACGGGACCGAGACCGAGATCCTCCGGGTGGACGAAGGTCTGATGGCAGTACTCTGCCCCGCCGGAGCGGTCACCATCGATTTTGTCTGCCAACCCGACGGCATCCGCCTGAGCCGGACCGTGACCCTCGCCGCCCTGCCGGTCTTTGCCCTGTACGCAGGGTACAGCCTGCTGGAAAAGAAGCGGAAGAAGAAAACCGCACAGTGACCCTGCAAAAGCCCGGAGCCTTCCGGGCTTTTGTTCTCCGCTTTCCTCTTGTCAAACCCCGGAAAATGTCGTATCATATAGCAAACGAACCTTTTCATGCAGCGGCAGCAGCGATGCTGCTGCCGCTGTGCGGATCTTGGATCCAATACGAGCAAAGGAGCTTTTTTATGCGTGCATACGAGCGACTGTTGAACTATGTCCGTGTCCACACCACCTCCGACCCCGAGAGCGGCACCCACCCTTCTGCCGAGCGGGAATTCGATCTGGCCCGGATGCTGGTGGAGGAGATGAAGGCCCTTGGCATCGAGGATGCCCGGGTCGATGAACACTGCTACGTCTACGGCAGCATCCCTGCCACCCCCGGGTGCGAGTCGAAGCCTGCGCTGGGCCTCATCGCCCACGTTGACACGGCCCCCGATGCCTCCGGCGAGGGCGTCAACCCTATCCTCCACGAGAACTATGACGGCGGCGACGTCACCCTGCCCGCCACCGGTATGGTGATGAAAGTCTCCACCTTCCCCTTCCTGAAGGACCTCAAGGGCGAGACCCTGATCACCACCGACGGCTCCACCCTGCTGGGTGCCGATGACAAGGCCGGTGTAGCCGAGATCCTGACCGCCGCCGAAGTCCTGCTGACCGAGGGCCGCCCCCACGGCAAACTCTGCATCGCCTTCACCCCCGATGAGGAGATCGGCGAGGGCGCTTCCCTCTTCGATCTGGAAGGCTTCGGGGCCGACTTCGCCTATACCGTGGACGGCGGCGACGTGGGCGGCATCGAGTACGAGAACTTCAACGCCGCTTCCGCCACCGTCACCATCCACGGCTTCTCCGTCCATCCCGGTTCCGCCAAGGACGCCATGATCAACGCTTCCAATGTGGCCATGGAATTCCACATGGCCCTGCCCGTCATGGCCCGCCCCGAGACCACCGAGGGCCGTCAGGGCTTCTACCACCTGTGCCAGATGTACGGCGACGTCACCACCGCAAAGCTGGGCTACATCCTGCGGGACCATGACGCCCAGAAACTGCAGTTCAAGAAGGACAACCTCCGGCACATTGCCGACTACCTCAACGGCAAGTACGGCCCCGGTACCGTGGAGCTGGAGATCAAGGACAGCTACCGCAACATGATCGAGAAGATCAAGCCGCATTTCCACCTCGTAGAGAACGCCCGCAAGGCCATCGAGCAGGCCGGTCTGACCCCCGAGGAAGTGCCCGTGCGCGGCGGCACCGATGGTGCCGTTCTGAGCTGGAAGGGCCTGCCCTGCCCCAACCTGGGCACCGGCGGCTTCAACTTCCACGGCGTATGCGAGTGTACCACCGTCGAGCGGATGGACCGCTCCGTGGAGATCCTGCTGAACATCATCGACATCTACGCCCAGTAAGGACATCTGTCCCGGAATATCCGAAAGGGGCTGCCGCACAGAACATGATATGCGGCAGCCCCTTTTTCGCTTTTTTCACTTCACAGCTTCAGCCTACATTGATGTGGCCCACCGGAAGGATCTTCCGTTTGTTGTCGTCCGGCTTGCTGGTCAGGCTGATGGCAAAGGACACCGGCCCCACGCGGCCCATGAACATGACCAGCATATACAGCAGCTTGGCCCCGGTGTTCAGCTGCGCGGTGACACCCACCGAAAGGCCCACCGTGCCGAAGGCCGAGCAGGACTCGAAGATGGCGTCGATCACCGACACGGCATCGGAGGTGTTGTAAAAGACCACCACCGCAGACCCCAGCGCTGCCACCATGCCCAGCATGATGATGGTCAGAGCCCGGTATACCGTCTTGGACTCGATGTGATGGCCTGCGATCACGCAGTCATCCCGGCCCTGCGCCACGCTGCGGATGGTCAGGATCAGCACGGCAAAGGTAGTCACCTTGACGCCGCCGCCGGTGGAGCCGGGGGCCGCACCGATGAACTGCAGGATGCTCATCAGAAGCTTCGTCACCGGGCCGCAGGCGGCAAGGTCGATGGTGTTCATGCCTGCGGTACGGGTCGACACCGACTGGAACAGCGCCGCCATGATCTTGCCCGGGATGCTGAGCTGCCCCATGCTGCGGGGGTTGTTCCACTCCATCAGACCGATCAGGACGGCACCGCCCACCCACAGGATCACGGAAAAGATCAGCACCACCCGGGCATGGAGCGACAGGTGGCGCTTTTTGCGCCACTCTCCCAGTTCCACCCAGACCATAAAGCCCAGGCCGCCCGCCATGATGAGGAACATCAGAACGATCTGCACATAATAGTTGTTGACATACGGCACCATGGACGAATACGCGCCGAACCGGCCGAACAGGTCAAAGCCCGCATTGCAGAAAGCGGAGATCGCGGTGAACACGCTGATCCAGATCCCTTCCGGCCCGAACTGCGGCACAAAGGAAAAGGCCAGCAGCACCATGCCGATGACCTCAAAGGTCATCGCCAGTCTGACAACGATCTTCAGCACATCCGTTGCCTGCGCATAGCCGCTGGCCGACACGCTCTCGCCCAGCAGGCGCAGGTCCTTGAACCCCATCCGCCGCTTGGCCGCCAGTGCAAAAAAGCTGGTCAGCGTCACCAGCCCCAGGCCGCCCACCTGGATCAGCAGCAGGATCACCGCCTGACCGAACCCGGTGAACTGCGTCCAGGTATCCCGCACGATCAGACCCGTCACGCAGGTGGCACTTGTGGCCGTGAACATGGCATCCACCACGCCCAGCCGCCCGCTGCGGCTGGAAATGGGCAGGGTCAGCAGCAGCGTCCCCAGCGCGATCAGCAGCACGAAGCTGACGCAGATGATCTGGGTCGCACTGCTGCCCACCAGCCAGCCGCCCCGGCGGGGGGCTTTTCTCTTGTGTTTTTTCCCCATGTATTGGCTCCTTCTGTACCGCGGCCGCGCCCCGGCACCTCTTTCTGTGCCCGCAGGCACCTCCCTTATAGGATACACCTTTTTTCTTCCCGGTTCAACTTGATTTTACACCCTGTTTGCGGTATTATAATAAGGCATCCGTCTCTGTAGCTCAGATGGATAGAGCGCAAGCCTCCTAAAAATCGAATCGTTCGAATCCTGGAGTCCTGCAAAATTGAATATTTTCTGTATAAGCCCCCGTAGCTCAGTTGGATAGAGCGGTCGCCTCCTAAGCGACAGGCCACTGGTTCGAACCCAGCCGGGGGTGCCAAAAATGACCGCTGTAAGCCGTTTTTCGATGGTTTACAGCGGTTTTTTGTTATCGTTTCTTCGGAGCATTCTTGCCGCTCCGCCGGAACGATTTTATACATTTTCCGCTGTATGCCTGCTAATTGGCTTCGAACTATTTTTCCGGCCTTGCTAATAAA
>CAKSZU010000050.1 GCA_934526125.1 uncultured Faecalibacterium sp.
GCGCCTTGGTGAAGGCGGGCGGGTCGAGAATGATGAAGTCGTAGGGGTGGCCCTCTTTTTCCAGCCGGGGCAGCAGCTCGAAGGTGTCCTCGCAGAGGAAATCCATGTTGTCAAGGCCGTTGCGCTCGGCATTGCGCTTTGCCATGGCGATGGCATCGGCGCTGATGTCGGCGGCGGTGACCCGGGCGGCCCCGCCCTTGGCAGCGTTCAGGGCAAAACTGCCGGTGTGGGTGAAGCAGTCCAGCACGGTGTGCCCGGCGGCAAGGCGGGCCACGGCGCGGCGGTTGTACTTCTGATCCAGGAAAAATCCGGTCTTCTGGCCGTTCTCGAAGTCCACATGATAGTACACGCCGTTTTCGCAGATCTCGGTCTGGGTGCTGGCGGGGTGAGTCTCGCCGGGCAGGTCGAACCAGCCCTTGTTCTGCTCCAGACCTTCCTTGGCCCGCAGGGCCTCGTCGTTGCGCTCATAAATGCCGTCGATGGTCTGGCCGTCGGCCCGCAGCACTTCGGCCAGCAGGGGGAACAGCACGGGCTTGAGCTTTTCCATGCCCACGCTGAGGGTCTGGGTGACCAGAATGTTGCTGAACCGGTCCACCGTCAGCCCCGGGAACTGGTCGGCCTCGCCGAAGATGACCCGGCAGGCGGTCAGATCGTCGGGCTCCAGCACGGTCTTGCGGTAGGCCCAGGCATACTCCACCCGGCGGCGCCAGAAGGCGGCATCAAAGGTGTCGTTGGCGTTGCGGCTGATGAGCCGGACCCGGATCTTGCTCTTCAGAGAGACAAAGCCGGTGCCCAGATACGCCCCCTTCGGGCTGACCACATCGGCCAGCGAGCCGTTTTCCGGCTCTGTCTCCGGGGCATTCAGGATGTCGTTCTCGTAGACCCACGGGTGGCCGCCCACCAGCAGCCCCTCGGCGTGTTTGTTGACGGTATAAACGGGATAGCTGCGTTCTTTCATGTGGTTACTCCTATATCAATTGCGGCATCTGAAATTCTGACTCGATATTTATTTTAACATAAAACCGTGTTAGAATAAATACAAAATCAGCAGAAACGAGGGATCGATCATGGAAATCGAGCGCAAATGGATGGTGAAGGGCTGGCCGGAGGGGGACGGGTTCCCGCCGCTGCCGCTGAAGGAAGAGTTTGCCATGCGGCAGGGGTATATCAGCGTCCGCCCCACGGTCCGCATCCGGGAGGAAGCCCTGAAGGGGGGCGATACGGCGTATATCCTCTGCTTCAAGTCCGGCGGGGGGCTGGCCCGGGAGGAGATCGAGCGGCCCATCGACCGCCAGCTGTTTGAGGAGCTGGAACGGAAGATCATCGCAAAGCCCCTGATCGGGAAGATCCGCCGGAGCTACCGGCTGCCGGACGGTCTGGTGCTGGAAGTCAACCATGTGGATGAGGGCCAGCCCACCGAGTTCTGGTATGCCGAGGTGGAGTACCCCACCGTGGAGGCGGCCCGGAGCTGGCAGCCGGAGGCATTCGGTCTGGGGGACTACCTCAGCGACGACGTCACCGACCAGCCCGGCCAGAGCATGGGGGCTTACTGGGAACAGACCCGGATGTAACGGCCTCGCCCGAGGGCAAAAAACGGGACCGCTGGGTTTAATCAGCGGCCCCGTTTGCATTTTTACTTCTTATGATACATCCGGTCGGCTTCCTCATAGGCGGGATCGCAGGTGAGGTAGATGCCCAGCTTCTTCACGGTGTCGGTGTCCACGCTGGACAGGATGACCGTGGAGTGCATATCGCAGCCCTTGAGGCGGGACAGCTGGTGCAGAGCCGCGGCGGCGGTGGGGTTGGTGGCAGCAGAGCTGGACAGCGCGATGAGGATCTCATCGGTGTGCAGACGGGGGTTCTTGCTGCCCAGATAGTTGGTCTTGAGGGTCTGGATGGGCTCAATGGCGGCGGCGGAGACCAGGTCGATCTCCTGATCAATGCCGGCCAGCTTCTTCAGGGCGTTGAGCAGGGCAGAGGAAGCGGCACCCAGCAGGTGGCCGGTCTTGCCGGTGACAACGGTGCCGTCCGGCAGCTCAATGGCGGCCGCGGGGGCCCCGCCGGTCTTTTCGGAGACGGTATGGGCGGCCTGCTCCACCGGGCGGCTGCCCAGCGTCAGCCCGGCCTGATTCATCAGCAGTTCCAGTTTGTAGACCTCGCTCTGGACCTGTGCGCCGTTCTTCTGCTCGCACAGGGAATTGAAGTAGCGGCGGATGATCTCGTTGCGGGAGGCCTCGCAGCAGGCTTCGTCATCCACGATGCAGTTGCCGGCCATGTTCACGCCCATGTCGGTGGGGGAGTGGTAGGGGCTCTTGCCGGCGATCAGCTCGAACATGGCGTTGACCACCGGGAAGATCTCGATGTCGCGGTTGTAGTTGACCGCGGTCTTGCCGTAGGCTTCCAGATGGAAGGGGTCGATCATGTTCACATCGTTCAGGTCGGCGGTGGCGGCCTCGTAGGCCAGGTTGACCGGGTGCTTCAGGGGCAGGTTCCAGATGGGGAAGGTCTCGAACTTGGCGTAGCCGGCCTTGACGCCCCGCTTGTACTCGTGGTAGAGCTGGGACAGGCAGGTGGCCATCTTGCCGCTGCCGGGGCCGGGGGCCGTGATGACGACCAGCGGGCGTTTGGTCTCGATGTACTCGTTGCGGCCGTAGCCCTCGTCGCTGACGATGCGGGCCACGTCGTTGGGGTAGCCCGGGATCTTATAATGACGGAAGGTGCGGATGCCCAGCCCGTTCAGGCGCTTTTCAAAGGCTTCCACCTCGGGGGCGGCGGTGTACATGGTCACGCAGACGCTGCCCACATACAGGCCCCGCTCCTGGAAGGCGTCGATGAGGCGCAGCACATCCAGATCGTAGGTGATGCCGTAGTCGCCGCGCACCTTGCTGCTGATGATGTCCTCTGCGCTGATGACCACGACGATCTCGGCCTGATCCTTCAGCTGCAGCAGCATCTGCAGCTTGGAGTCGGGCTGGAAGCCGGGCAGCACCCGGGATGCGTGGTAGTCATCGAACAGCTTACCGCCGAATTCCAGATACAGCTTGTTGTCGAACTGGGCGATCCGCTCCCGGATGTGCGCCGACTGCATCTGAAGGTATTTGTCGTTATCAAATCCTTTTTTCATTCGTTGCTCCTCTTCCTGATTCAGAACCCTGCGGCAGCGCCACACCGTTGCGCCGCCTGCAGATTTTTACACACACAAGACAGTATATCATAACCGGGGAGTGGGTGCAATGAAAAAATCTCTTCCAACGGGCAGG
The DNA here is from genome assembly GCA_934526125.1 of uncultured Faecalibacterium sp. Lineage (GTDB taxonomy): Bacteria > Bacillota > Clostridia > Oscillospirales > Ruminococcaceae > Faecalibacterium. The sequence continues at coordinate 3,261 of CAKSZU010000050.1, forward strand.
AAAAACGCCCTCCCGGCAAGGGAAGGGCGCAGACCGCAGAGATCAGTGGTTGGCTTCCAGTTCTTCGAAGTCCTCTTTCAGCTCCTCCACATCCTCTTTCAGGAACATCAGGCAGAAGCTGACGGCCAGAAGCAGGCAGGAGAACCAGATGCTCTTTGCTCCGAAATGATTCAGAGCCACGCTGCCCAGACCGGCACCCAGCGCGAACAGCAGGATGATGGCGAAGTAGTGGAAAGCCTTGTTCCGGGCGGTGGTGCCGCCGGTGAGCATCCAGCTGCACAGGGAGTCCATGCCGCTGCGCATGTTGCCGATGCACATGGTGCTGGCAAAGGCGTAGCCGTCCACCTTCCGGAAGGTCTGCACCTGCATGGCGCAGGCGAAGGAGACCAGGGCGTTGGCGATCAGGTTCCACTCCTGGGGGAAGAAACCCACCGCGAACAGCATCAAAATCTCGCACAGCAGCACGATCTGCCGCCAGTGGAGCCGCTGCATCTGCCGCAGTTTCTGGTGCATCAGCTCCGCGGCAAAGACACCGAAGGCGAAAAAGCAGAGCGGCACCAGATACCGCAGGGCCGTGGACCACTCCCCCGCAAAGGCGTGGACGGCCAGCAGCACGATGTTGCCGGTCTGAGCGTTGGCAAAGACCTTGCCCCGGAACAGGTAGGTGTACACATCCTGCAGGCCGCCGGACAGCGAAAGGAACATCGCCGTGCACAGCGCCTCCGACATCTGCCCCCGGCGTTTTTTTCTGGTTTCCATAACAGATCTCTCCCCTCCGAAATTTCCGTCCCCTATGATAACGCAGTTCGGCGTTTTTGTCAAAATTTATGGCCCATTTTTGGCAGAATCGACCATGTAAGAATCACATGACCGCCATGTTTTTGCAATACGGGGCCGGATGTGCTACAATAACAGCTGCAAGATACCGTGAAACCAGAGAAAAAAGGAGAGATCCCCCATGCCCAAGATCATCGAGATCACCGACTTCCGCGCACAGGAGCTGGACCCCTATGCGCGCCTGACCCAGAACCAGCTGCGGAACCGGCTGGAGCCGGAGAAAGGCATCTTCATTGCCGAGAGCCCCAAGGTGATCGCCCGGGCACTGGACGCCGGGCTTGAGCCGATGTCCCTGCTGATGGAGCGCAGACAGATCACCGGCCCGGCAGCGGAGATCCTGGCCCGCTGCGGGGAAGAAGTGCCGGTGTACACGGCCGACCGGGAGCTGCTGGCCGGGCTGACCGGCTTTGCCCTGACCCGGGGTGTGCTGTGTGCGTTCCGCCGCCCGGCCCCCCGCAGCGCGGCGGAAGTCTGCCGGGATGCCCGGCGGGTGGCGGTGCTGGAAGGCATCGTGGACTCCACCAACGTGGGGGCCATCTTCCGCAGTGCGGCGGCGCTGAACATGGACGCCGTCCTCATCAACCCCTCCTGCTGCGACCCGCTCTGCCGCCGGGCCGTGCGGGTGAGCATGGGCACCGTGTTCCAGGTACCATGGGCGCAGATCGGGGAAAGCCCCGCCGACTGGCCGGAAAAGGGCCTTGCAGAGCTGAACGCCCTGGGATTCAGGACGGCGGCTATGGCCCTGAGCGACCGCTCGGTCAGCATCGATGACCCGGCCCTTGCCCGGGAGCCGAAACTGGCTATCGTGCTGGGCACCGAGGGGGACGGCCTGGCCCATACCACCATTGCCGCCTGCGATTACACCGTGAAGATCCCCATGTCCCACGGGGTGGACTCGCTGAACGTGGCCGCCGCCAGCGCCGTGGCCTTCTGGCAGCTGGGACGATAAAAAGGTTTGCTGAAGCTGGCCTCGCAGATGGCCTTGGCTCCCCCTTTGACTGAGAGGGCTTCCACAGAGAGGATGAAACCAAACAGAGCCGCTGCATTTTTTTGTGCAGCGGCTCTTTGCGTATCATTAGCAGCAGTATTCGAACTGCTTCTGGTGCAGGCGGTCGATCAGGGCGTTGGCTTCGGCCGAGAGGGGGGGCGGCAGGGCGGCGGGGCGGCTGAGGTAGTAGCCCTGCAGCAGGTCCACCCCCAGCTCGATGACTTTCTGCAGCTGGGCCGGGGTCTCGATGCCCTCGGCGATCAGCTGCATGCTGCGGGCGTGGGCGTAGGCGGCGATGTTGGCTATGATCTGCTGCTTGTCCCGGTCGGTGTCGATGCCCCGGACGATGGAAATGTCGATCTTGATGAACCGGGGCGACAGCTCCAGCAGGTTGATCTCGTTGCTGTAGCCGCTGCCGTAGTCATCCAGCGCAAAGGAGCCGGAGAAGCCGGGCACACTGCGCTTCTGCTCCAGAGCGGCCCGGTCCAGATCCTCCTGCTCGGTGATCTCTATCACCAGCTGTTTGAGCAGGCCGGGGAACTGCTGCACATAGGCCTCCTCGTCGGCGCGGGTCATGGCCACGTTGGCGATGGAGTTGAGGAAGAGCAGGGCATCCTGCCGGACAAAGCCCTGACGGCGCAGCTGCTGGAAGGTCTCGCTGGAACGGAAGAGCGTCAGCCGCTCGATCTCGTACAGGCGGCCGGTCTCGTGGGCCAGCTGCATGACCTGGGCAGGGGAGTGCAGGGTGGGCAGATCCACCCGCATCAGGGCCTCGTAGGCCACCACCTGCCCGGTGCGGGCGCTGAAGATGGGCTGGAAGTGGTAGGACGCCAGCCCCTCCCGCAGCATCCGGTCGAAGTCCCGCTGGGTCTGGGCGGCGTACTCCTCCTGATGGTAGACGCCGATGTCGAAGTCCCGCAGATGGCCCTTGTGGGACTGCTTGACCTGATACATGGCGAAATCGGCATATTTCTTCAGGGTGCGCAGGTCCCTGCCGTCCTCGGGGTACCAGGCCGCGCCGCCGGAGATGCTGATGTGCAGCTCCTTGCCGTTGGGCAGGTAGGCCACACTCTGCTGCAAAGCGGCGCTGAGTTCGTCCAGCTTGCGGCGGATCTGGCCCTGGGTGCCGTAGCCGTAGAACAGCAGCAGGAACTCATCGCCCGACAGACGGGAACAGATGGTGCCCGGCGGCGTGTGGGCGGCAAAGCACTGGCCGGTCTGGCGGATGTACTGGTCGCCCCAGTCGTGGCCGTAGGTGTCGTTGATCAGCTTGAGGTTGTCCAGGTCCATCATCAGCAGGGCCGCGCAGCCCAGCTGCTCCGGCTGCTCGAACAGGCGGCTGCAGACCCGGTCAAAGGCCTGACGGCTGTACAGCCCGGTGAGAACGTCGTAGTCCCGCTCATGTTCGATGCGCCGCTGTTCCAGTACGGCGGCGGTGCGGTCCTCCACCAGACCCACCTCGGAGGCCGAATCCCCCTCGATGCGGGTGACCCGGAGACTGACGTAGTGGACATCCCCGCCCGGGTGGCGGATGGTGAGGATCCGCTCGCTGCCGGTGGAGCGGCAGAGGTTTGTGCGGAGCAGCTCATCCAGCAGGATGCGGAACTGCTTCGGGGTCATGCTGTCGGCGTCCTGATCGGGGAGGCCCAGCATGGGGAAGAAGTTTTCGGTAACGTAAAGGCTGCTGCTGCGCAGCTCGTAGCCGCTCAGCTCCACGCTGGCCATCTCCATGATCCGCAGAAAGCGGGTGGAGGAGTCCAGCACGTCCCGGCTCAGCCCGGTGATGGCGGCGGCGAACTGGTCCAGCTCGGCGATGCCGGTGGCCGACAGGTGCGGGATGGCCGCCGGGCCGCTCTTGGCCGCGGCGACTTCCTCCGAAAGCTTTGCCACCGGCCGGGCCAGACGTCCGCTGACCAGCCAGCTGCACAGGAAACCTGTGAGCAGGGTCACCAGAATGGTGATGGAGAGCAGCTGCTGCACCCGCTGGGCAAAGGCATAGAGCCGGTCGGCAGGCACGGCACCGATCAGGGCCCACTGCTCGCTGTCGAAGGGGGCGTTGCGGCTGTACAGCTCCAGCGGGGCGATGGTGGCGGTGTAGGCTTCCCGGTCCACGGTGAACCGGTTGCTCAGACCGCTGGCCCGGAAGGAGAGGAACGTGTCCTCCTCCCCCAGAAAGCTGCTGCGGGTGGAGACGAACACCGGCTCCACGGTCGTGGCGGTGGAATCCTCCTGCTGCCGGACGGTGGCCAGGAAATAGGTGCCGCTGCCGTCGTTCTGCAGCTCGCTGCAGGGGAGTTTGGTCTTGAGGTAATCGGAGAGGAACTCCACCCCGATCACGCCGTAGACCGTGCCGTCCGGCAGGATCAGAGGCCGGCTGTAGGCGATGGCCTCGTGGGTGTCGCCGGTGATGACGTAGGAGCGGGTGGTCCAGTGGCCGTACTCGGCGGCGTTCAGACTGGCACCGTCCTTGTAGGCGGCCTCAAAGGGCGGGTAGAGGAAGCCCCGGTCGCCCAGCGCCCGGTAGCGGAGGGTGGGCTCCCAGCTGGAATCGGTGGAGATGGAGAGCGACTGCACCAGCTTCGCGGGGGCCCGCACGAACATCAGGTCGGCGTTCTCCTGAGAAGGCGGGGCGTCCGGGTCCAGGTCCCGCAGGTAGATCACGGGCATCCGGCTGTCGGAGGGGCGCTCGTCCAGATCATGGGTGTTCAGGACCAGGAAGATGCCGTTGACGGACTTGGCGCGCAGGGCGTTGATCAGTTCCGGCGCGGCGGCTTCCAGAAGGGGATAGGCATCCTCGGAGCTGCTGTCCAGCGTGTCCAGAGAGATTTTCCCCTGATCCAGAAGGTCCTGGGTCAGGCCGTTCAGGGTCTCGGACAGGGAGGTCAGCTCCTGCGCATTGTTGAACAGGCTCTGGATATAGCTGGTGCGGTTGTTCACCTGCATGTTCAGGATGTCCTCGGCGTTTCGGTTCAGCTGAGGGCCCACCTGCATGGCGTGGATGGAGAAGGTCAGCAGGATGATCTGCACGGCCAGAACGGCCAGCAGGGAGACAAAGATGGTGCCGAAGATGGAGCGGCCCGTGCGGGGCCCCTTTCTGGGGAAAAACGGTTTTCGCATCCTTGTACCCTCCCTTCTGTGTTGGTGTTCTGTCCGGCGGCTCAGCCCTCGTAAGCGCGGAGCGCGGTCAGCGTCTGCTCATACCAGGTATCAAAATATTCATCGGTCAGGAATTCCGCCTCGGCCTCCTCGGGGGACTGCCCGGCGGCGATCCGCTCGTCCACCACGGCGCGGTCGGCGGAGGCAGCGTCCTGCATGGCATACTGCAGGGTGTTGCGGGCGCTCAGGGCGTCGGGGAAGGCGTTGGTGGTGTAGAGGTGGTCGTTGTTGATGGCGCTGATGGAAAGGGTCAGTACGCTGCGGATGCTGTCGGAGATCTCCAGCCCGGCGGCCTCCATGGCGTCAAGATCGTTGGCGGCGTAGGTCACCGGCGTGTAGCCGGACTGCACCGAGAACTGGATGTTGTTTTCGGGCTGGGTGAACCACTTCAGGAAGGTGACGCAGGCGTTGATCTTCTCCTCGGAGCCGGGGGTCACCACCATGCCGGCACCCTGCTGGGCGGCCACGGGCTCACACCCGGAAAAAGAGGGGGTGGGCAGGACGGCCATCTCGATGTCGTGGCTCTCGGTGTCGCTGGTCATCACCTGGGCGGGGAAGAAGGACGAGCTGGAAGAGGAACCCACATAGGCCAGCAGGCTGCCGGTCTTGACGTCGTCGCTGCGGAAGCGTCCGCCCGCGGCAAACCAGCCCTTGATGAAGGGCACATAGTAGTTGTCCCACAGCTTGCGGACAACGGCCTTGTCGAAGTTCAGGGTCATGACGCCGTTCTCGGCGTCAAAGATGGTGGTGCCCAGCTCCTGCGCGCCGCAGAGCAGGTAGTTGGCCAGAGCATCGCGGCCGAACAGGGCCTTGCCGCCGGTCCAGTCGTAGTATTTGTGGGCCACCTCGGTCAGGCCCTCCACGGTGGAAAGGTCGTCGTAGGTCACCCCGGTGGCGGCGGCAAAGGGGGCAAAATCGGTGGCGTTGAGGTAGAGCAGCTCGGTGGATTTGGCAACGGGGAAGAGCTTCAGCTCCCCGTTGTTCAGCAGGTCGCCCTCCTCGAGGAAGCCCTCGATGTACGCAGCCCGCTCCTTGTCCGACAGGTAGGGCGACAGGTCCACGGCCATCCCCAGCTGGTCCAGGGTGTAGGCGGTGTCGGCATAGGACGAAACGATGTCGGGCATGGCTTCCGCACCCACCTTGCCCTGGGCGGCGGCCAGAACGTTGGTCTCCAGATCGGAGACATCGCCCTGACTGGAGCTTTCCACCACGATGCCCTTTTCCTGGCCCACCGTGTTGTTGAACTGATCCATCAGCGCATTGAAGCTTTCGAGCTGGTCCCCATTATAATAGGTCCAGACCGTGATGGTGGTGGGCGTCTTCGGGCGGTTTCCGCCGCAGGCGGCGCAGCTCAGGGCCATGGCTGCACTGAGAAGCAGGCAGACCGCAGACCGCAGGATTCGTTTCATGGATTTTCCTCCCCCATAAATTGTGTTTCGGATGCGCTTCGGAAAAAGGTCTCCGGAGAGTCCGGAGACCTTGCTGGAATCATCAGTCCAGGGCGCGGATCGCATCCAGCGTCCGGGCGTATTCCGTTTCCACAAGAGCCATCTGCCCGGCGGCACCCTCGAAGGTCCCGGCGCGCAGGATCTCGGTCAGCGCCACAGCCGAGGGGCTGAGGTTGTCGAACCCCAGGTTCAGGCTGACGCCCTTCAGGGTGTGGGCGGCGCGGAAGGCTTCCTTCACGTCCCCGGCGGCCATGGCGGCTTTCAGCTGCCCGAAGCTGGGGTCAGAGGGGAACCGCTTCACGAAGCGGCAGATCATATCGGGATCGTAAAAACGTTTCAGGACAGCCGCATAGTCGGCGCCCATCTGCGCATAGCATTGCTCCAGTGTCATGGGTGGATCTTCCTGCCTTTTTTCTGAATTCCGGGTGGGACTGGTTAAGAATATTGTAGCACTTTTTACAGGGAACGGCTACTGATTTTTGAAAAAAGACTCGAAACAGGCCGCAAAAAGGAAATGATTTTTCGTTTCCTGCTTCCATTTGTGCCCGGCGGCGTGTATAATAAAAATGTATTATTGTATTTACTGCCGGTTTTCCGGGGCCTGGCAGTGGGGAGCAGAACAGAAGGAACGGCAGAAAACATGAAAACTATGCAGGAAGTTCAAACGATGGTGGCAGACCTGAAGGAGCTGTACGCGGATGTGCGGCTTCTGGACGAAGCGGCCATCGACCGCATCCGGGAAGGCGAGCGCTCCGACCCTTACGCCGAGGAGCTGTGCTATGCCTGCCGGCACAAGAACCGCCGGTGCAGACACTGCACGGTGAAAAGTGCCTACCTCCACCGGGATACCCGCTCCAAGCTGGAGTACTTTGCCCCGGACATCGTGCAGGTGACGGCGCGCTATCTGAACGTGGAGGGCACCCCCTATGTTCTGGAAGTGCTGCAGCGGATGCACAGCGAGACCATCATCGACCCGGACGATGCGGATGCGCTGTTCAGCGCCGTTTCGGGCTACAACACCAAGCTCTACCATGACGCGCTGACCGATGTGTTCAACCGCCGCTATTATGAGGAGATCGTCCGGGGGATGACGGGTCCCGTGGGCGTGGCGCTGCTGGATCTGGATGATTTCAAGGTCTACAACGACACCTACGGCCACCACGCAGGGGATTTGGCCCTAAAAACCACCGCCAATGTGGTGCAGGGCTGCATCCGCCAGACAGACGCCTTGATCCGCTTCGGCGGTGACGAGTTTCTGCTGATCCTGCCCGGCATCCCGGAAGATTACCTGAAAGTCAAGCTGGAACAGATCCGGGAAAAGCTCCACGAGGCCATCGTGCCGGGCTATGCCCATATGCGGCTGTCCGTCAGCGTGGGCGGCATGGTGCAGGGTTCGGCGAATGAGATGGACCGGGTGGTGCGTCAGGTGGACCGGCTGATGTATCAGGCCAAGCTCCACAAGAACACCGTGGTGGTGGCCGGCAGGAACATCACCGCCCCGGAGAGCAGCCCCCGGCAGGAAAAGCAGCAGATCCTCATCGTGGACGACTCGGAAATGAACCGGAGGATCCTGTCGGAGATCCTGAAGAACGACTACCGCATCGTGGAGGCCGCCAATGGGGCCGAGTGTCTGGAAAAGCTGCATCAGCACAGCGGAGATATCGCACTGGTGCTGCTGGATCTGGTGATGCCCGGCATGGACGGCTTCGAGGTGCTGGACTACATGAACCGCAACCACATCATTGAGGACCTGCCTGTCATCATGACCTCCAGCGAGGACAGCGAGGAGTCGGTCCGCCGTGCCTATGAGATGGGCGTGTCGGGCTACGTCTCCCGGCCCTTTGACTCCCGGGTGGTCTACCGCCGGGTGTTCAACACCATCAAGCTCTACGCCAAGCAGCGGCGTCTGGTGACATTGCTGTCCGAGCAGATCCGGGAACGGGAAAAGAACACCTCCATGCTGGTGGGCGTACTGAGCCAGATCGTGGAGTTCCGCAACGGCGAGAGCGGGCCTCACGTCCAGCACATCCAGCGCCTGAGCGAGCGCATCCTGGAAAAGCTGCTGGAGCGGCCCAACCGCTACCACATCACCTCCGAGCTGCAGGACAACATCCCGCTGGCGGCTGCCCTGCACGATATCGGCAAGATCGCCATCGACGAGAAGATCCTGAACAAGCCCGGGCGGCTGACACCGGAGGAATTCGAACTCATCAAGCCCCACACCGTCCGGGGCGCCGAGATGCTGAGCCGCCTGCAGAACTTCAACCACGAACCGCTGCTCCAGACGGCCTACAGCATTGCCCGCTGGCACCACGAGCGCTGGGACGGCCGGGGCTACCCCGACGGCCTGAAAGGGGACGAGATCCCCATCGAGGCCCAGATCGTCTCGCTGGCTGATGTCTACGATGCCCTGACCAGTGTGCGCTGCTACAAAAAGGCCTACTCCCACGAGACCGCCGTGAAGATGATCCTGCACGGCGAGTGCGGCCAGTTCAACCCCATCCTTCTGGAATGCTTCATCGCTATCGAGGCCGAGCTGAAGGAGGATCTGGAAGAAGAACGGCAGCTGGGTGTCGTAAGAAGATAAAGCAAAAGGACCACCGCACGATCTGACGTGCAGTGGCCCTTTTTTGTGGGATCGGTTTACTCCGCTTCGGTGCGGTTCTTCTCTCTCTCTCCTGTCTTATAGCAAACCAACTTTTTAATGCAACAGCAACAACGTTGGTTTGCATATCGCAGATATGCTGTTACAGTTGCACTAATTTCTAGCCTTGCGATAGATCTGCTTCAGCAGCTCTTCGATCATCTCTTTTGTGGCCAGCCCCAGGCTGAAGGCGGTGGCGCTGCCGCAGGCAGTGCCCAGCCGCAGGGCCTCGTCGTAGCTGCCGGTCCTGAGGTAACCGGCCACGAAACCGGCCACCATGCTGTCCCCGGCACCCACGCTGTTCACGACCTTGCCCGCGGGCACCCCGATGCGGTGGACCCCGCCGGTCTCATCCACCAGCAGGGCACCGTCCCCGGCCATGCTGACCAGAACGTTCCGGGCACCCCGGGCCTGCAGCATTTTCGCCGCGTGGATGATCTCGGCGTCGGTGCGCAGCTCCATGTTCACCAGCTCGCTGAGTTCGTGGTTGTTGGGCTTGATGAGGAAGGGGCGGTAGGGCAGGACATTGGCCAGCAGCTGCCGGGTGGCATCCACTACGGTGCGGACCCCCTTGCCGTCCAACCGGGCCAGCAGCCGCTCGTAGGTGTCCTGGGGCATGCTGGCGGGGATGCTTCCGGCCAGGATGAGGATGTCCTCTTTGGTCAGGGCATCGATCTTCTGTTCCAGCTCGTGCAGGGCCTGAGCCGGGATGGCGGGGCCTGCCCCGTTCAGCTCGGTCTCGGTGCCGGATTTGATCTTGACGTTGATGCGGGTCATTCCCTCGGTCAGGTGGATGAAATCGGTGTACAGGCCCTGCGCAGTCAGGCCGCGTTCCAGCCAGGCACCGGTCTCACCGGCCACGAAGCCCAGGGCCACGCTCTCGCAGCCCAGATTGTGGAGTACCCCGGACACGTTAATGCCCTTGCCGCCCAGCACACAGTCCTCCCCGGCGGCGCGGTTCACATCCCCCACCTGCAGGGGCTGGTCCAGACGGACAACATAATCAATGGCAGGGTTGAAGGTCACGGTGTAGATCATACTTCAGTCTCCTTTACAAGTGTGAGGTTCCGGTATTTGGGGTTGGGGCAGCGGTTGGTCAGGATGGCACCGCTGTGCAGGTCGGCGATGACGGCGGGGTAGACCTGCGCGAACTTGCTGTCGTCCACCAGGAACCACGCCTCCCGGGCCCGGTGCAGGGCCGCCGCCGCCCCGAAGGGCGGCAAAGGTGCTGTGTTCAAAAACGCAAGAAAAAATGACCGCCTCAAAGTTTCCCAACCAGAGCGGTCATTTTTCTTGACATAATGGGAAGGGACTGGTCGTTTGCGGACCAGCACCTTCTGCCGGGAGATTACTTGTTCCGGATGTACTCGTCGATGGCCTTGGCGGCAGCCTTACCGGCACCCATGGCCTTGATGACGGTGGCGGCACCGGTGACGGCATCGCCGCCGGCGTACACGCCGTCACGGCTGGTCTTGCCGTCGTCGCCGTCGGTGACGATGCAGCCGTGCTTATTGGTCTCCAGACCGGGGGTGGTGGAGCGGATCAGCGGGTTGGGGCTGGTGCCCAGGCTCATGATCACGGTGTCCACGTCCAGCTCGAACTCGCTGCCCTTCTTCTCGATGGGGCGGCGGCGGCCGGAGGCATCCGGCTCGCCCAGCTCCATCTCGATGCAGGTGATGGACTTGACGAAGCCCTCGTCGTCCGGATGGATGGCCACGGGGTTGCACAGGGTCTTGAAGATGATGCCTTCTTCCTCAGCGTGCTCCACCTCTTCCTTACGGGCAGGCAGCTCGGCCATGCCGCGGCGGTAGACGATGTAGACGGTCTCGGCACCCAGACGCAGGGCGCTGCGGGCAGCGTCCATGGCCACATTGCCGCCGCCCACGACGGCGACCTTTTTGCCGGTGCGGATGGGGGTCTTGCTGGTGGGCAGGTAGGCCTTCATCAGGTTGGAGCGGGTCAGGAACTCGTTGGCGGAGTAGACGCCCTTCAGGCTCTCGCCGGGGATGCCCATGAAGCGGGGCAGACCGGCACCGGAGCCCACGAACACGGCTTCGTAGCCGTACTCGCCCATCAGCTCGTCGATGGTCAGCACCTTGCCGATGACCATGTTGCACTCGAAATCAACGCCCATCTTCTTCAGGCCGTCGATCTCCTGCTGGACGATGGCCTTGGGCAGACGGAACTCGGGGATGCCGTACAT
>CAKSZU010000051.1 GCA_934526125.1 uncultured Faecalibacterium sp.
TGTTACCTGAAATGTGGTCTGTGCAACCGCAAAAATGGGCTTTTGGGGGTCGGAAGGGCCTTTCCAGGCCTTCAGCTGGTCCAAATCGCTGAAGACAAATACCTCTCCCCGGGTATGTCCCACGATGCCCTGCACCTCCGGGTGGGCGGCATCTCCGGCCACCAGAAGCACCGCGCCCTCGGCCTCGGCCTGCGCTGCGATGCGCTGGATCTTCTGTACGAAGGGACAGGTGGCATCATGGTAAGGGATGCTGCGGGCCGTCAGCTCATCGTAGATGCTGCGGGGCACGCCGTGGCTCCGGATGATGACCTCGTACCCGGCAGGGATATCCTCCACGGTGTCTGCCACCAGGGCTCCCCGCTTTTCCATGTCGGCCACCGCCTGAGGGTTGTGGATCAGCGGGCCCAGGGTCGCCACCTTGTGGCCCTCGTTCAGCAGGTTGTAGGTCAGCTCCACGGCGCGGTTCACGCCGAAGCAAAAGCCTGCCGTCTTTGCCAAGCGGATCTCCATCATTTTCCTCCTAATCCTTCCCATGCATCCAGCAGGGCCTGCTTATTGGCCCGCAGGACTTTCATATCCCGGCGTCCTTCCATGGCAAACTGCGCCGCCGGCATCGGCTCGCCGTAGATGACCCGGACCCGGCAGAACAGACGCATCCGGCCGTCCGGGGTATCGTAGCAGATGCGCACCGGCACCACGTCCACCCCGGCCTGCGCCGCGATGACGAACAGGCCGCTCTTGGGCTGCAGGAACTTGCCTTCCTTTTCCCGGGTCCCCTCCGGGAAGATCAGCAGGGTGCCGCCGCTGCGGCACTCCTCCACCGTCCGGTCGATGACGTCCAGTTCCTCCTTGGTGCCCCGGACGCAGAGGGCTCCGGCGCAGCGGAAGAACCAGCTGAGGAAGGCGTTGATCTCGAACAGTTCCTTTTTGGCGAACACCAGCATCCGCCTGCCCCAGAACCGGGTGATGACCACGAACACCGGATCAATGGCCGAGATGTGGTTGGGGGCAATGATGCACCCCTTTGTCTGCACCTTCTTCAGGTTTTCCCGGCCCACGGTCTGCACCCGGAAGCCCAGATGAAAGACCAGCCACGCAAAGGGCAATAAAATATAGTATAGAATCATCCGGCTACCTTTACTTTTTCAGCAATGATCTGCTTCATGGCCTCCAGACTCTGGGCAAAGTCCAGCTCTGAAGTGTCCAACAGGACGGCATCCTCCGCCTGCTTCAGCGGGGCGGCGGCGCGGTGGGTGTCCTGATAGTCCCGCTTCTTCACATCCTCCAGCACCTCTTCATAGGGGGTGTCGATGCCCTTGGCCTGATACTCCTTCCAGCGGCGGGCGGCCCGGGCCTCCGGCGCTGCCGTGAGGAAGATCTTCACGGTGGCGTCCGGCAGCACCACCGTACCGATGTCCCGGCCGTCCATCAGGACGTTCTGGGTCTTTGCCATGTTCCGCTGCAGGTCCAGCAGAAAAGCCCGGACCTCCGGGTTGGCACCCACGGCCGAGGCGGCCATCCCGGCCTCCTCGGTGCGGATGGCCGTGCTGACATCCTCGCCGTTCAGATAGATATGCTGCTCGCCCTCCACAGAGTCCAGCCGCAGGCCGATCCGGGGCAGCAGGGCATTGACGGAGGCATTGTCCTTCGGGTCGCAGCCCTTACGCAGAGCATACAGCCCGATGGTCCGGTACATGGCTCCGGTGTCCACATAAATATAACCCAGATCCGCCGCCAGACGCCGCGCCAGCGTGGATTTGCCTGCCCCGGCAGGCCCGTCGATTGCAACTGAGATCATGTACAAGTTCCTCTCTTTATTATAAATTATAAATGTTATAAATTGTTGGCAAAGCTCTGGGCTGTGCAGAAGGCGATCTGCAGGTTGTAGCCGCCGGTATAGGCGTCCACGTCCAGCACTTCGCCTGCAAAGTAAAGCCCCTTTGCCTTTTTGCTCTCCATGGTTTTCGGGTCCACTTCCCGCACCGACACGCCGCCGGAGGTGATCACCGCATGGGCCAGATCGCCCCGGGCGTCGATGGAAATGTTCCAGTGCTTCATCAGCCGCACCAGCTCCCGCTTCTGCTCCCGGGTGATCTGGTTGGCCTTGGTGGCGGGGTCGATGCCCCAGCGGGCCACCATCACCGGCTGCATACTGGAGGGCAGCAGCTTGACCAGCGCCCCCTGAGCCGCATGGTTGGCCAGCAGGGCAAAGTCCCGGGTGATGCGGTCATAGAGCTGTTCCTCGCTGAGGGCGGGTTTCAGGTCGATCTCCGCATGGTAGGTGTGCTTCTTCATATCCCCCAGATGGCTGGAGGCGCTGAGGGTCAGCGGCCCGCTGATGCCGAAGTGGGTGAACAGCATCTCGCCCTGCTCCTCAAAGATGGGCTTGCGGTCCTCGAACAGGGTCAGCGTGACATTTTTCAACGCAAGGCCCATCATCTTTTTGCAGTCCGGGTCATGACTGACCAGGCTCACCAGACTGGGCACCGGCTCCACAAGGGAGTGCCCCGCCTGCCGGGCCAGCTTGTAGCCGTCGCCGGTGGAGCCGGTCACCGGATAGCTGACGCCGCCGGTGGCCACCAGTACGGCATCGGCCCGGTACTCCCGGCCGGAAGTTCCCGCCACGCCCACGCACCGCAGGGCGGGGCCAGCTTTTTTCTTTTTGGGGTGCCGCGGGTTCTCCGGGGCGGCCGGGGCAGTTTCCGGTTCCGGGGGCAGCTCTTCCAGAAGCAGCTTCTTTGCCCCGTCATAGACGATCTCCGCATCCCCGGCATACCGCAGAAGGGCCTGCCGGATCTCTTCGGCCTTGTCCGACACCGGGAACACCCGGCGGCCCCGCTCCACTTTCAGCTCCACCCCAAGGCTTTCAAAAAGCTCCATGGTCTTTGCCGGCGGGAACGCCCCCAGCGAAGAGAAAAGGAACCGGGGATTGGTGCGGACATGGCGCAGGAACTCCTCCGCGCTGCAGTCGTTGGTCACATTGCAGCGGCCCTTTCCGGTGACAAGGATCTTCTGACCGGGCTTGTCGGTATGTTCCAGCACCGTCACCCGGTGTCCCAGCCGTGCGGCGGCACCCGCCGCCATCAGCCCTGCCGCACCGGCCCCCACGATCAACACCTTTGCCATTCTGGTCCCTCCTGCAATTGACACTCCGTCGAAATTTGTTCTAGCTTATCATACCAGAATCGGCCTGCAATTGCAATGCTGCGGGACGCAGAAAAGCGGCAGATGCTCTGCGCATCCGCCGCCTGTTCTCACTGCATCATTTTTGCCGGGTCGAGATAGCGGTCGCCCTCTTTTACTTCCAGATGGATATGGCTTTCCTCGGCGCATTCACAGCTGACACTGCCCGCCCGGCCCAGGGTCTGCCCGGCGGAGACGCTCTCCCCCTCCTTCACGGCAGAGGATGCCACGCCGCAGAGCCGCCAGACCCGGCCCGCGCTGTCCCGGATGGCCACGGTGGGGCCCCAGCTTCCGTCCGTCCCGGCCAGCACCACCGTGCCTGCCGCAGGGCTCACCACGGGGGCGTCCTTTTCGCAGGCATAATCGATGCCGTTGTGGGTGCGCCAGTCGCCCAGCGTTTTGTTGTAGACCAGCTCATCGCCGCTGTAACCGTTCAAGACCCTGCCAGACACCGGCTGCGTGGAAGCAGGCGCGGCCGAACTGCTGGCAGGCGAGGATCCGCTTTGCAGCGCAGAGGGTTCGCGCACCGAGCCAGAGCCAGCCTGCGCAGCAGAGGAGGAAGAAGACGCCTTCGGCGGTGCAGAGGAAGCGGGCTTGGGCACATTTTCCATGCTGTTTGCGGCGGGCTCGGTCTGCTGCTGCCATTCGGTCTCATCCTCCTGCGGCGTGGTGGTCAGGCCCTCGTCGATGCCGGGGGCGGTGGATGTGCTGTCGGGGGCCTTCAGGCCCGAAAGATCCCGGCTCAGCTCGTCCCGGACGGTGCGCACCGCCCAGATCCCGGCCGCAGCCGCGGCGGTCAGACAGGCCAGCAGCACCAGCGCAAAGCCCTTGTCCCGCAAAAATTTCCTGATCTGTTCCATGGTTCGTTACTCCAATCCGTCATGGTGTACATTTTTCTGATTGCAGTATGCGACCGCGGGGCGGGGTTTATTCATGCACAAAAAGAAAACGCCTGCCGTCCCCCGGGAAGAGAGACGGCAGGCGAAACAGTATGAGGCACTCAGGAAAGATCAGTTGCGGCGGCGGTTATTGCCCATCAGGCGGACCACATACAGGAAGATGTTGATGAAGTCCAGATACAGGGTCAGCGCACCGTAGATGGAAGCCTTCTCGGCCATTTCGGAATCAGCGGCATAGTAGCTGTACATCTGCTGGAGCTTCTGGGTATCATAGGCCGTCAGCAGCATAAACATCACCAGACCGATGCCGCAGTACAGCACCGAGCTGCCGAAACCGAAGCCGAACAGCATCCCCGCAAAACCGGTGATGAGCATTGCGACCAGCGCCATCATCAGGCGGGGGCCCCAGCCGGTCAGGTCCTTATGAGTCGTGGTGCCGTAGACCGCCATCAGCCCGAAGTAGAGCGAGGTGGCCAGCAGCGCCAGCACCAGGGTGCCCGCCGAGAACGCGACAAAATAATAGCTCAGGACCATACCGTTGAGCAGTGCGTAACCGAAGAACGTTGCCCTTGCCGCTTCCACCGACATGTTCTGCACCCGGGAACTCAGCACGATCACCAGTGCCAGCTCGGCAATGGTCAGGACAAGGTAAAGCGAATCGACCAGATAGAGCAGCGAAGTCGTTGCCGTGACATAGGCCATGGCAAAAGTGATCAGCAAACCGCAGGCCATCCAGCGGTAGGTGCGGGTCATATAATCCGAGGCGCTCATGGTGCGCTCGCCGTAACCGCGGTCATAATTGTTATAATCCATTGTGGAACTCCTCCAGTCTTTTTGCCGGAGCGCGGCCTGTGCCTTGCTCCGGTTTCCGTTTTATAGTATACTGCATAGAAATGAACGTTTCATGAAAAAGGCTGTGATATTCTATGTCCCTCGGACTTTATCTCCATATCCCCTACTGTTTTTCCAAATGCCGGTACTGCGACTTCTACTCGGCCCCCGGCCAGCGGGGCGTCCCGGCAGAATATCCCGATGCCCTGCTGCGGGAGCTTGCCCGCTTTGCCCCGGAGGCCCCCCTGCACCCGGACACGGTCTATTTCGGCGGCGGGACCCCCAGCCTGCTGGACCCCGCCGACGCTGCCCGTCTCATCCGGGCCGCCGACCCGCTGCCCGGGGCCGAGATCACGCTGGAGGCAAACCCCGAGACCGTCACGGAGGAAACGCTCCGGGGCTTCCGGGCCGCCGGAATCAACCGGATCTCCTTCGGGGTGCAGTCGGCCCGGGACAGCCAGCTGAAAACACTGGGACGTCCCCACACTGCAAAACAGGCCCGGGCCGCTTTCCGGGCGGCGCAGCAGGCCGGGTTCACCAACATCAGCGGGGACATCATGCTGGCCCTGCCCCATTACACCCAGGCCGAATTCGATGAAACGCTGGAACTCATCGAGGAGGGCGGTGCCACCCACATCTCCGCCTACCTGCTGAAGATCGAGCCGGACTCCGCCTTCGGCCGGAACCCGCCGGAAGGGCTGCCCACCTCCGACGAGGCGGCGGACTTCTATTTATATGCCGTGGAGCAGCTGGAACACCACGGCTACCGCCAGTACGAGATCTCCAACTTCGCAAAACCGGGTTATGAGGGGCGGCACAACCTCATTTACTGGGACTGCGGCGATTATCTGGGCCTGGGCCCGGCGGCCCACTCCTGCATGGGCGGCAAACGCTTTTACTACCCCGCCGATACCGACGCCTTCCTGAACGACAAAGCAGCCCCCGTCATGGACGGAGGCTGCGGTGCCGAAGATTATCTGATCCTGCAGCTGCGGCTCCGGAAGGGGCTGGACCTCGCCCGGTACAAAGCACTCTACGGCAAGGAGTTTTCCACCGCACAGCTTTCCTTTGTGCAAAACTGTGTCCGGAGCGGCTACGCTGCCTTTGATGGCAAGACTCTCGCCCTGACCCCCGCCGGACTCATCGTCCAGAACAGCATTCTTGCAGAGCTGCTGTAACACCGTCACCCCAGAGAGATCACCCTCCACCCCAGTTCCCGGATGGCTTCCCGGTCATGGGTGGCAAGCAGAACGGCACGGCTGCCGCTGCGCTCCTTCAGGAGTGCAGCGGCTTTTCTCATGGTGTCGGGGTCCATCCCGGTGAAGGGCTCATCCAGCAGCAGGGTGTCGCATTCCGCCCAGAGGGCCCGCAGAAGGGCCGCCCGGCGCTTCTGCCCGCCGGAAAGCTTCCGGGCCGGGAGCGAAAGCGCCTCCGAGTCATATCCAAGCTGTTGAAAGTCCAGCACGATTTTCTCTCTGTAATCTGTTTTTTCCGCCGGGAGTACCAATTCCACGTTCTGGACTGCCGTCAGCTGCGGGCAGAGCCGGTCCTCCTGAAAGACGGCTCCCACCCGGCCGACGCCCTGCACCGTGCCGTCGGTGGGTGGTTCCAGCCCCATGAGGATGCGGAGCAGGGTCGTCTTGCCCCAGCCGCTGGGTGCCCAGAGGACCGCAGGCTCCGTGAGGGTCAGATCAAGGTTTTCGAAGAGCATTTTTTCTCCGAAGCGTTTTGTCAGGTGCGAAATTTCCAGTCTGTCAATCATTTTCCGACACTTCCTCCCCCAGAACATGGGCCACTGCCCGGTCCAGCAGGGCCAGGAACAGCTTTTCGAACCCGGCGCTCAGCAGGATGATGACAAAGGTCCAGGCAAAAAGCTCCCCCGTGGAGAGAGTGATCTTGGCCCGGTAGAGGGCGTCGCCGATGCTGCCGTCGGGCAGGCCGATGACCTCTGCTGCCACGCCGCTTTTCCAGCAGATGCCCAGCGCCACGCTGCAGCCCTGCCGGAAGGCGGGCAGCACAGCAGGCAGCCAGATGGCCCTCAGCCGGCGGCCCGGGGATAGCCGGAACACCCGGGCCATCTCCAGCAGCTGCCCGTCCGCGCTTTCGATCCCGGTGCGCACCGCACCGTACAGCACGGGCAGCACCATCAGGAAGCTGATGAGGACCGACAGCGAACTTCCGCTGACCCACACCAGCGCCAGAATGATGAAACTTGCCACCGGGGTGGCCTTGACCAGCTGCATCACCGGGGCAAGGAGGGTCTCCACCCAGGTGCTGCGTTCTGCCGCCACTGCCAGCAGAACACTGACCAGCGCGCCCAGCACAAAGCCCAGCAGGATGCGCCCGGTGCTGAACAGGACCCGCTGCCAGAAATCGGCCTGCGGCAGCAGCTGCACCAGCACCGCCGCCGCCTGAAGGGGCGACACCAGAAAGACCTCCTGCCCGATCAGCATGGCTGCCGCCTGCCAGACGGCCAGCCAGAAGACCACCGCCGCCAGCAGCCCCGCCCGGTTCTTTTTTGTCTGTTTCATGTTTTTCTCCAATATTGCCCTCTCAGTCTCGCTGTCGCTCGCCAACTCCCCCAAAGGGGGAGCCAAGAGCAATCGCCTCTCCCTTTGGGAGAGGTGGATTTGCGGAGCAAAGACGGAGAGGGCATCACACAAAAAGCGGGGCCGCTGCACGATGTGCAGCAGCCCCTTCCGATTCAGCGATCAGTTGAACGCCCGCTTGACGCTCTTCCAGAACACCTGACCCGGGGTCGCTTTGGTGTAGTAGAAGTTGGCGTCCGGCAGCTTGCCGCCCACTGCTGCGGGGGAAGCATCGTACAGCACCTTCAGATAGGCGTTGACGTCCGCCTTCATTTCGTCACCCACACGGTAGACGATGTTGCACTGGGGCAGGGCCTTCTGGGCAATGGCCTTCTTGGCCACCACGCCGGTCTCCTCGCAGAGGGCCGCCGTCCCGCTGATGTCGGTCTGTGCCGCCTTGATGCTCTTCTGATAATCCCGCAGGAAGTTGGCCACGATATCGGGGTTCTCCTTGGCGTACTCGGTGCGGACCACCGTGACGCCGGTGATGAGCTGGGTATCGCAGACCTTGTTCCACTCCTTGGTCAGGTCCAGTACCACCCGCAGGCTGCTGTCCTTCATCTGGGCAGCAGTGACATAGGGCTGAGGCAGCACGGCGATGGCGTCCTTTTTGGTCGCTGCCATCTGGGCGGTGACCTCAGAAGCTTCGCTGTAATACTCGATCTTCACATCCTTGTCGGGGTCCAGACCGTTCTTCGTCAGCAGGTAGCGCAGGACGTATTCCGGCGTTGTGCCCTTGCCGGTGGACAGAATGGTGCGGCCCTTCAGGTCGGCAAAGCTGTGGATGGTGTCGCCCTTTTCCACAACGTACAGCACACCCAGGGTGTTGACTGCCATGACCTGGATGCCTCCGTTGGTCTTCTGGTACAGGGTCGCTGCCAGGTTGGCCGGGATGGCGGCAATGTCCACCTCGCCCTTGATGAGCTTGGGCACGACCTCATCGGCGGCGCCGTAGAGCTGCAGATCATACTGCTGGGATGCCGTGCCGTCCTTCTCCATGGCCAGCAGGTTGACCAGACCCATGGTGGTGGGGCCCTTCAGACCGGCGATGCGCACCCCGCTTTTCGACTTTGCCGCCAGAGCGCCGCAGGCCATCATGCTGATCAGCAGGGCCGCCGACAGCAGCAGGGATGTCAGTTTTTTCATCATATCTGGGATTCCTTCCTCTCATTTCCGTTCCTTCCCGGAACAAAATTTGCAAATTTTTCAAATATCATTTGCTTTACGCGCTCAAGTTTACTATAATGGAGCTGAAAATACCGTTGCCCACGCAACGGAATTGCAGAAGGGCGGTGAGGGCCCGGGGAAAACCTCACGGAAAGAACATGGAAAACTATCTGCCGCTGTTACAATCCACCTCTCTTTTTGCCGGGATCGGCACCGAAGAGCTCCGCGCGCTTCTGGTGCAGCTCGGGGCAGGCATCCGCAGCTACGGCCGGGGGGAGACACTGGTGCAGGCCGGTGTGCCCAACCGCCGGGTGGGGGTCGTCCTCTCCGGCGGCATCGAGGCCTACCGCCCTGCGCCGGGCGGGGCCCGGGTGCCCATCACCCACATGGGGCCCGGCGGGGTCTTCGGGGATGTGCTGGGCGGTTCCAGCCTGGACAGTCCGGTCACCGTGGTGGCCCTTGCCGGCTGCGAGGTGCTGCTGTTCCCCTACGAACGGCTCCTGCTGCCCGACAGCTCCCCTGCCCACCAGCGCCTTTTGCAGAATCTGGTGCGCACCATCAGCGATAAATATTTCCTGCTCTCCCGCCGGGTGGACCTTCTTGTCCTGAAAAGTCTGCGGGCCAAGGTCTGCGCGTACCTGCTCAATGAAGCCGAGCAGCAGGGCAGCACCACCTTCACCATCCCCTTCTCCCGCATCCAGCTGGCCGATTACCTTAACTGCGACCGCAGCGCCCTTTCCCGGGAGCTGAGTCTCATGCAGCGGGACGGCCTTCTGGACACCTACCGCTCCAGCTTCAAACTGCTGGAACCGGAGGCTCTGCGGCAGATGATCCAGTAATTCTTTTTGGAGGAATCTTATTCATGAAGCACGCTCTCTTTACCCTCCCCCCCCCCCTACACAGAATCCACGTGACCGGCTGAAGCAGCTTCTGCCCTGTTCCCGGCCGGATGCTGGGCTGCTGCCCGTCCTGCTGTTCACCTGTGCCAAAACCAAGCTGGGCTGGTACATTTTCTGCATCTATCCGTCCGCCGCACTGTTCGCAGCCATGGCCTTCCGGTCCATGCTGGAACATCAGCCGGAAGATTTCCGGGTCGGTGCGCTGATCATCGCCTTTGCGGCCCTGTTCTCCTGCTCCGTAATGAACGTCCGCGAAGTCGTCCGCATCCCGGATCAGTCCGTCAGTGCGCTCACCACTCTGCTGGCCGATGGGACTCACTATGAACAGGCACACTTTTACATTGCAAATCAGGACAACAATTCCTGGAATGGCTCCGGCTGGACACAGGCCCAGGTGATGGAAGCCGAATGGCTGGCCGACTGCGCCCCCAGAAGCGGCGGCATCTCCGCTTTTGCAGAGGATCCCGGCTCTTATCTGATCGCATCCAACGCCCGCACCGAAGATTTCTCTGCCTATGAGCTGATCTGCCGGAGCGAGGCATATTCCCTGTACCATCACAAGACCAGAAATCAACTCAACTGCAACCAGCATATCTGCGATATGCAAGCCAACGTTGTTGCTGTTGCATCAAAAAGTCGGTTTGCTGTATAATCCATAAAAAAGAGGTATCCACTTATGTCAAAACCCATTCTCTGGATCGTGATCCCCTGCTACAACGAGGAGCAGGTTCTGCCCATCACGGCTCCCATGTTTCTGGAAAAGATCCGCAGTCTGGCCGGGCAGGGCCTGATCAGCGACAAAAGCCGGGTGCTGTTCGTCAACGACGGCTCCAAGGACAAGACCTGGGAGCTGATCTGCGATTTTGCCAGACAGGACGAGCATTACATCGGCATTTCCCAGAGTCGGAACCGGGGGCACCAGAACGCCGTGCTGGCCGGTCTGATGGAGGCGCTGCACAGCGGCAGCTGCGATATCACCATTTCCATCGACTGCGACGGACAGGATGACATCAACGCCATGGACGAAATGGTGCAGAAATATCTGGACGGTGCCGAGGTGGTCTACGGTGTGCGCAGCCGCCGGGATACCGACACCTTCTTCAAGCGGTTCACCGCCGAGGGGTTCTATCATGTGATGAACGCACTGGGTGCCGACATCGTGTTCAACCACGCCGACTACCGGCTGATCAGCACCCGGGTATTGGAAAGCTTTGCGGATTACAAGGAAGTCAACATCTTCCTGCGGGGCATGGTGCCGCTGGTGGGTTTCCCCAGCGAGACTGTCTACTACGAGCGCCACGAGCGTCTGGCCGGTGAGAGCCACTACCCCCTGAGCAAGATGCTGGCGCTGGCCTTCGACGGCATCACCAGCCTGTCCAACAAGCCCATCCGGCTGATCACCGGGGCCGGCATCGTGGTCAGTCTCATCAGCTTCATCGGCGTCATCTGGGCCATCGTGCAGGCGGTGCTGGGCAGCGCAGTGGCAGGCTGGGCCTCCACCATCTGCATCGTCTGCTTCATGGGCGGCGTCCAGCTGATCTGTCTGGGCGTCATCGGTGAATACATCGGCAAGATCTACATGGAGACCAAGGCGCGCCCCCGCTACATCATCAGCGAGCGCACCTGGGCCCCCTATGAAAGGAAGTATCACGGATGAGCAAACAGAGCTGGCGGGGCAGCACCCTGCTGAACCCGGAGCCGCCGGTGCTGGTCTCCTGCGGCGGGCTGGAGCAGCCCAACCTCATCACGATCGGCTGGACCGGCACCATCTGCACCCAGCCCAGCATGGTGTCCATCAGCGTCCGCCCGGAGCGGTACAGCCACCACCTGATCAAAGAAAGCGGGCAGTTTGCCATCAACCTGCCCACCGAAGCGCTGGTGCGGGCGGTGGACTGGTGCGGCGTGAAGAGCGGCCGGGATGTGGACAAGTTTGCCGCCTGCAAGCTCCACGCCGCCCCCGGCTCGGTGCTGACGGACTGCCCCATTCTGGAGGAAAGCCCGGTCAATCTGGAATGCCGGGTGACGCAGGTCATCCCGCTGGGCAGTCATGACCTGTTCCTGGCCGAAGTGGCGGCCTGCGACGTGGACGAGAGCCTGCTGGATGAGACCGGCAAGCTCTGTCTGGACAAAGCAAAGCTCATCGTTTACAGCCACGGCGAGTATCTGGCGCTGGGCAAAAAGCTGGGCACCTTCGGGTACAGTGTGCGGAAGAAGAAACCGCAGCATAAAGCGCATAAATAAGCACAACGGGGCTGCCGCACGGCAGTCCCGTTGTTTTTATCGCAGGGCCGGTGATCAGAGATTCGGCCTGCTGGTTTTTTGTTCCAGAAGTTCCGTCAGGCAGCGGACGGTGCGGCCGTGGTAACCGGTCACCGTCTCGGCATGGAGCAGACTGCTGAGGACACTTTCCTCCACGCACTCCGCCACTGCCCGGAACAGCGGGTTGATGGCATCATCGTGGACCATGCCCAGCGGCAGAATGGCTTTGTCGGAGGTGTGCGGCACCCGGTTGGCCGTGGTGAAGGCAATGACGATCTCGCCGGAACCGTTGCCGCAATAGCTGCCGGTGCGGGAGAGTCCCACCAGCGCCCGGTGGCAGAGCCGCCGGAGCTGCCGCTCGCTGAGGGGGATATCCGTTGCCAGCACCGTGATGATGGAGCCCTTGTCCTCGTGGGGCGGGATCTGCTCCTCCAGCAGCTGCCGGATGGGGGTGCCCGCCACGATCAGGTCGTCAAAAACTGCGTGGTTCGAGAGGACCAGCGCCCCGATGGTATAGGGCTTCCCGTCCAGTTCCACGATCCGGGAGGCCGACCCGATGCCGCCCTTCAGGCCGTGGCAGCGCATTCCCCGGCCGGCCCCCACAGCACCCTCGGCAAAGTCGGCACGGCAGTCGGCCAGGGCAGCAAACACATTTTCTTCCGTGACATGGAGCCCCCGGATATCGTTCAGGCCGCTGTCGTTGCACTCGCACACCACCGGGTTCACGCTGCCGGTGGTCTCGCAGATGTCCGGATTCCGGGCCAGCATATACTTCACCAGCGCCGTCTCCGCCGTGCCCACACTGAGGGTGTTCGTGAAGAGGATGGGCGTTTCCAGTGTGCCCAGCTCCTCGATCTGGACAAGGCCCGTAGTCTTGCCGAAGCCGTTGATGACATGGCAGGCCGCCAGTACTTTGTCATGGAATACATCCCCCTGATGGGGCAGCAGTGCCGTCACTCCGGTCTGGATGCTGCCGTCTGCCAGGGTGCAGTGCCCCACGGTCACCCCGGGCACATCGCTGATCTTGTTCCGCTTCCCGTGGGGCAGTCTGCCCACCGTGAAGCCCCATGGATTGGATTCAATACCCATAAAATTTCCTCATTTCTCTTCGTGTTTCACGCGCTGGATCTCGCCCAGGTCGTAGGGAGTGTTCTGGTAGACATAGTAGTTGAGCCAGTTCTCATACAGCAGGTGCGCATGGGCGCGCCAGCGGAAGAGGGGCGGCTTCGCCGGGTCATCGTCCGGGTAGTAGTTGACCGGCACATGGATGGGCAGCCCCTTGTCCACATCCCGCCGGTACTCTGCATCCAGCGTGTACTTGTCATACTCGGGATGGCCCGTGACAAAGATCTGGCGGCCGTTCTCGGTACTCATCAGGAAGGGCCCCGCCACATCACTTTCGGCCAGAATGCGCAGGGCCTTGCAGGCATCGATGTCCTGCCGGTTCATGCCGGTATGGCGGCTGTGGGGGGCATAGAACACCTCATCGAAGCCCCGGACCAGCGGGTTGGAGGGACGGGTGACCCGATGCTCAAAGACCCCGAACATCTTCTCCGGCAGAAGCTCCTTGCGGATGCCGTAGTGATAGTACAGTCCGGCCTGCGCACCCCAGCATACGTGCAGGGTGGAGTAGACGTTGGTCTCGCTGAAGTCCATGATCTCGCACAGCTCCGGCCAGTAGTCCACCTGCTCGAAGTCCATGGTCTCCACCGGCGCACCGGTGATGATCATGCCGTCGTAGCGGTTGTTCTTCACCTCGTCAAAGGTCTTGTAAAAAGCCTCAAGGTGAGCAGCCGACACATGGGTGGCAGAGTGGCTGGCAGTTTGCAGCAGGGTCATGTGCACCTGCAGCGGGGTGTTTGCCAGCAGCCGGGCGATCTGGGTCTCGGTGGCGATCTTGGTGGGCATCAGGTTCAGGATCAGAATTTCCAGCGGGCGGATATGCTGCGCCAGCGCCCGCTCCCGGTGCATGACAAAGACGTTTTCTTCATACAGGGCGTCAAAGGCGGGTAAGGTCTTGGGAATGATCAGCGGCATAGGAAAGTCGCTCCTTTCATACCTTATCCAGTGCCTGCGCGATATCGGCGATGAGGTCCTCGGCGGATTCCAGACCGCAGCTCATGCGCACCAGCTCAGCAGGCACACCGGCGGCAGCCAGCTGCTCATCGTTCATCTGACGGTGGGTGCTGGAGGCGGGGTTCAGGCAGCAGGTGCGGGCATCCGCCACATGGGTCTCGATGGCGGCAAGCTTCAGTTCCTTCATAAAGGTGCTGGCAGCCTGACGTCCGCCGGCCAGACCAAAGCTTACCACGCCGCAGCTGCCGTTGGGCAGGTACTTCTGCGCCAGTGCGTGGTAGGGGCTGCTTTCCAGCCCGCAGTAGTTCACATAGGCCACCTTGGGGTGGTTCTCCAAAAACTGTGCCACCGCCATGCCGTTGGCGCAGTGGCGCTGCATCCGGACGTGCAGGCTTTCCAGACCAAGGTTCAGCATATAGGCGTTCATGGGGGACTGCATGGAGCCGAAGTCCCGCATCAGCTGCGCGGTGGCCTTGGT
>CAKSZU010000052.1 GCA_934526125.1 uncultured Faecalibacterium sp.
TCATCAAGAACTTCAAGAAGTACGAGGGCAACGAGCACGGCAAGGCTCTGGTCTCTGCCGGCCCCCAGCTGTAAGCTCTGATCCCAGCATTTTTCTTCTGAACTCCATATAAATAAGATCCCCGCCCCGTGTTCATTGACCGAGCACCGGGCGGGGATCTTTTGCGTTCCAGCGCGGGTAAACGAAGCGTCGGTTGCGTTTTGGAGCCGGGTATGCTATCCTGTCCTCAAAGGATGTGAACCGTATGAACGCCAAAGATTTCGGGGCCTTTCTGGCCCAGACCCGCAAGGCCTGCGGGCTGACGCAGGCCGACCTGGCCGCACAGCTGCATGTGACCGACAAGGCCGTCAGCCGCTGGGAACGGGGCGTCGGTCTGCCGGACATCAACACGCTGGAACCACTGGCGGACGCACTGGGCCTGACGCTCTCCGACCTGATGCACTGCCGCGACCCTCAGGAAGCTCCTCTGCCAAACGCCGAACCCACACTGGAAGATTTCCTGACCATGCTCCGCCGTCCGCACAGCATCGACTGGCACTCCGTCCGGGCCGCGTTGCTCTGCCTGAGCATTCTGCTGGCCGTCTGGGGCGTATGCTTCCACCCCGGTGTTCTTGCCGTTCACTGGCACGGCCTTGGCAATGGAGATTTCCGAGCGGACGGCTGGATGCGGTCTCTCCTGATCTTTCCGCTGCTTCTGGCGCTGGAGTGTTTCTTCCTGAACCTTTGGCGTCTCTTTGAGCAGACCGGATATTTTCGCCACTGGGGCGAGTGGGATGCCGTCCTTACAAATTCGCTGGATCTTCTCTCCCCCGGTGTCCGCCTTGTAAAGTTCGTACTGGATTATTTCTTCTTTTTCTGCTGCGGGCTGACGGTGCCGTTTTGTGAGTTCCTCCTGATCGTGATGAATTGATCTTCCAGATACAAAATGAGCCTTTGCGCTTTCTGCAAAGGCTCATTTCTTATTGCATTCTGTCGGATTTTATGTTACTCTATCATTGCTGCTCAACAGCAGCAGGCACTGTGCTGTAAAATGCAGGTGGTCAAGCTCCCTCCCGGTGTCAAGTCCGGAGGAGTTCAATTTTTTGTCATCCTCCGGACGGTACGAATGTTTTTACATCAACGGCCCAAAGGAGGAGTCCATTATGGATGTGTTGAATATTGTTTTTAGTGTGCTGAATCTTCTGGCTACGGTCATCATCGGTGTCATTCAGGTGACATGGATGATCTCCAAGGATGTCTTTCGAGACAGACCCCGCGCAAAACATTATTCCTGCAACAAAAAAGATTGACCGCCAAAATGCTTCCCCAAGCAACGGTCAATCTTTTTTGACTAGTACACCGGTAAGGAGCTGACCATGTTACAGCCAGTGCCTTTCCTTTGATTTTAGTATAGTAGCATCGCGGCTTTTTGTCAAGATGCTGCTGCAATCAAAACGCCTGCCGAAAACTCCGGCAGGCGCTTCTTTGTCTTTTCCTCTTTACTTCGCTGCCTCGAACTCGGCTTCGATCTCGGCGGAGGGAGCCGGGGTGACCAGGCTGACCACGACGCAGACGATGAGCGAAGTCAGGAAGGCGGGCAGCAGCTCATAGATGCCGAACACGCCGCCCAGCGGGCTGATGAGGTACTTCCAGACAAAGACCATCAGGCCGCCGGAGAGCATTCCGGCCAGCGCGCCCTGCCAGTTGCAGCGCTTCCAGAACAGGGCGCAGAGCACCACGGCACCGAACGCGCCGCCAAAACCGGCCCAGGCAAAGCTGACGATGCCGAACACGCTGGAGTCCGGGTCGCGGGCCAGCACCACGCCCACCACGCTGACGCAGACGATGGTCAGGCGGGCGGCGAACAGGCTCTGCCGCTCGCTGAGCTTGAGGTGGGCGAACTCCTGCAGGATGTTCTGGGAGACGCTGGAAGCCGCTGCCAGCATCTGGCTGTCGGCCGTGGACATGGTGGCGGCCAGGATACCGGCCAGGATCAGGCCCGCCAGAACGGAGGCCAGGATGCCATGGCTGCTGATGAGGCTGGCGATCCGGACGATCAGCGTCTCACTGGACGAGCCGCTCAGGAATTCCAGCGCACCGGCCTTCGTCATGCCCAGGCCCACCATGCCGATGACGATGGAGGCTGTCATGGCGATGACCACCCACACCGAGGCGATGCGGCGGCTGAGTACCAGCTTCTTTTCGTCCTCGATGGCCATGAAGCGGAGCAGGATGTGGGGCATCCCGAAGTAGCCGAGGCCCCATGCCATGGTGGAGACGATGTCCAGCAGGCTGTACGAGGTGGCCGTGCCGGTGGCGGCATCGTGGCTTGCCATCATGGTCAGATAGCCGCTCAGGCTCTGCGCGTTGGCCACCACGGCGTCCCAGCCGCCGGCCGCGCCGATGCCGTAGGTCAGCACGGCGATCAGGGCCAGCGTCATCACGACGGACTGGATCAGGTCGGTAGTGGTGACGGCCCGGAAGCCGCCCAGGATGGTATAGCCCACGATGACCAGAGCCGAGACGATCATGGCCGCCATGTAATCCACCCCGAACAGGCTGTGGAACAGCTTGCCGCAGGCCGCGAAGCCGGAGGCCGTATACGGGATAAAGAACACGATGATGATCACGGCACCCAGCGCGTTGAGCAGGTTGCGCTGATCATGAAAGCGCAGGGACAAGAACTGCGGCACCGTGATGGCATCCAGATTGGCCGAATACCGCCGCAGCCGCCGGGCCACGATGAGCCAGTTGAGCCAGGTGCCCACGGCCAGGCCGATGGCTGTCCACCCGGGCGAAGCGATGCCGCTCAGGTAGGCAAGGCCCGGCAGGCCCATCAGCAGCCAGCTGGACATATCACTGGCCTCGGCGCTCATGGCCGTGACCAGCGGGCCCATTTTCCGGCCGCCAAGGTAAAAGTCGGTGCTGTCGTTGTTGGATTTGCTGTAGGCGAACCCCACGAACAGCATTGCCACCAGATAGACGACGATGGTGGCAATGATACAGATGTTGCTCATAATTCCTTTCCTCCTCTACTTTCCCACATGGAAGGATGTTTTTATTTTACCACAGTAAAGCATCAAAGTGCAATAGAAATGAAAAAGATTCAGCCTATCCTTCAAAAAAATCGTTCTCCGGCCCCAAAATTCCCCCAAAACGACAACAGACAGTCCGGCGCGAAGGGCACCGGGCTGTCTGTCAGATGGAGAAAAATGAAAATGAGGAAGATCGCTGTGAAACCGTCAGTTCCGGGCCGCCTCCCCCTCGGGGAAGATGACCTTGTTGACGAAGAAGAAGATGACCATGGAGATGCCGCCGTTCAGGACGGTGGTGCCGATGTTATAGATCCAGTCCGGCACCAGCAGACCGGCCACCGCCACCCAGATGCAGTTGATGGAGTTGACGATGCAGGTGATGAGGCAGAAGGCCAGCACATACCAGCCGATCTGCTTTGCCAGGTTGCCCTTGCTGCGGAACACGAAATTGCGCTGGATGGGGAAATTGATGCACTCGCCGAGGATCATGGCGACCATGTAGGCGCAGAAGTAGGGCAGGCCGCCGTGGGCGGCATCGTAGCCCAGGATGTTCCACTTAAAGGTCTCGCCGAACAGGGTGATGTCGATGCCTGGCCAGCCGAAATCCACCACCGGCAGGCTGCGGAAGGCTGCCGGCAGGAACTGCAGCAGCAGGTACTTGAACACGGTGATGAGGTTGGACACGATGACGAACAGGCCGCCCTCCCGCACCCACTTGGCGGCGGCCGGGTGCTTTGCCGCGAAATTGTTCCAGAGATTCATAGGCTTTGTTCCCTTTCAGCTGTTTTTCAGGCGCTTTTCCATCCGGCCGTTGAGGATGACATTCTTCACGGCCTCCCAGATCACCCGCAGCAGGCCGATGATCCAGAAGCCCTGTGCCTCCATGACGATGCCGTCCACCATGCCCATGCTGATGGCCCCGTTGGTCATTTTGGCCAGCGCCCGCAGCGGCATATTGTACTGGAACAGGATGTTCAGG
Organism: uncultured Faecalibacterium sp.; assembly: GCA_934526125.1. GTDB lineage: Bacteria > Bacillota > Clostridia > Oscillospirales > Ruminococcaceae > Faecalibacterium. The sequence continues at coordinate 3,994 of CAKSZU010000052.1, forward strand.
TCCGGTTTTCCCCGCCGGATGCTGGTCTTCAGCAGGAACCCCAGCACGGCGGCCACCAGCCAGCCCAGCGGGCTGCGGCCGTGGCTCAGCTCGCCCAGGGTGATGTTCCGGTCGATGCGGACCCGGTTCTCCGGGATGGGACGGCCCAGCAGGGCAGCGAACTCGGCATCCGTCACGGCCGTGACCTCGCCGGTCCGGTAATGGGGCAGGTCGGCCCCGGCATAGGGGTCGGCTGCCCCGGTCCCTTCTACGATGACCTCAGCCGTCAGGCGGATGTCGGCGCTGGAAGCGCCCACCCGCAGCTGGTAGCGGCCGCCCTCGACCTCCCACCGGTCGGTCTTCATGTTCCAGTAGCGGAAGGCCTTGTCGTCCAGCGGGATGGTGACGGTCCGGCTCTCTCCGGCTTCCAGATGGACCCGGGCAAAACCCTTCAGCTCCTGTTCCGGGCGGAACACTTCCGCGTCCGGCTTTGCCACATAGAGCTGCACGATCTCGTCTCCGGCGCAGGAACCGGTGTTGGTCACGGTCAGGGTGACCCCCTCTGCCGTGGCCGCGAGATCGCTGTACGCAAAGCTCGTATAGCTCAGGCCGTAGCCAAAGGGGAAGGCCACCGGCTTATGGGCGGTCTGGTAATAGCGGTAGCCCACATACAGGCCCTCGCGGTATTCCACCGTGCGGCCCTCACCCCCGAAGTGATCCTTTGCCGGGGTGTCCTCGTAGGAGCCGACCCAGGTCTCGGCCAGCTTGCCGCCGGGGCAGACGGCCCCGGTGAGTACATCCACCAGCGCCCCGGCACCGGCCTGCCCGCCCAGACAGCCGTACACCAGCGCACGGCAATCCTCCAGCCACGGGGTCTCCAGCGAGGAGCCCGCGCTCAGCAGCACCACCACGTTGGGGTTGGCCTCTTTTACGGCCCGGAGCAGGGCCAGCTGGTTTTCGGCCAGCTTCATGTCCGCCCGGTCCAGACCTTCGCTCTCCTTGATCTCGTCCAGCCCCAGGAACACCAGCACCGTGTCGGCATTCTTCGCCAGCACCACGGCTTCGGCCTGCAGAGCTTCGTCCGGGCGGCCCTGACGGTCAAAGCCCTGGGCGTAGCCGATGTTTTCCAGGTCGCACTCCTCCAGCCGTTTGAGGAAGGAATCCACCCGGATGGAGTTGACAGCACTGGAGCCTGCCCCCTGATACCGGGGCGTCCGGGCAAAGTCGCCGATGACAGCGATCTTCTCCCCTGCCTTCAGGGGCAGCAGGCTGCCCTCGTTCTTCAGCAGCACGACGCTCTCGGCGGCGGCGCGGCGGGCCAGCGCATGGTGGGCGTCGGCATCAAAGGTCTTGGGAGCCTTTGCCGCGGCGGCACCCGCCGTCCCAATGAGTTCCAGCAGCTCGTCCAGCCGGGCGTCCACATCGGACTCGGTGATCTTTCCGCTCTCCACGGCCTTCCTCAGCTCCCGGATGGAGTCATCCCCCGGGAAAGGCATTTCCAGCGTGGAGCCGTTCTTCACACCCAGGGCGTGGTCGTTGGAACCGCCCCAGTCGGTGACCACCGCCCCATCGAAGCCCCAGTCCTTCCGCAGGATATCCAGTAACAGGTGGGGGTTCTCGTTGGCGTAGGTGCCGTTGATGAGGTTGTAGGAGGACATGATGCTCTTCGGATGAGCCTCACTGACCACGATCTCGAAGCCGGTCAGATAGATCTCCCGCAGGGTGCGCTCGTCCACCACCGAGTCGCTGGCCATCCGGCGCAGCTCCTGGCTGTTGACGGCGAAATGCTTGGGGCAGGCGGAGATGCCGTTTTTCTGGATGCCGCGGACATAGCCCGCCGCCATCTTGCCCGACAGATAGGGGTCCTCGGAGAAATACTCGAAGTTGCGGCCGCACAGAGGGCTGCGCTTGATGTTCAGGCCCGGGCCCAGCAGCACCGCCACATCCTGCGCCGCGGCCTCCTCGCCCAGAGCCTCGCCGATCTCCTCGCCCAGAGCGGGGTCCCAGCTGTTGGCCACGGTGGCGGACGTGGGGAAGCAGGTGGCGGGGACGCTGGGGTTCAGGCCCAGATGGTCCGCCGCACCGGCCTGCTTGCGCACACCGTTGGGGCCGTCCGACAGGGTGATGGACGGGATTCCCTTGCCCGGCAGGGCCCGGGTGTCGAACACCGTCCCGCCGCTCAGCAGAGCACATTTCTGCTCCAGATTCAGTTTTTGGATGATGTCAGTGTGTTTCATTTGCTCTGCTCCTGCTCTTGCACTGCCCGCAAAAAGGGGCGGACGGTTGCCCGCCGCCCCTTCCGGAGTTTTATCGTCAGAAATTTATGCGTTTTCCGGCTCGTCCTTCTTCCTGCGGTAACGCAGGACTGTCAGAACGACCAGAACGAGGATCAGACCGCCGCAGACGCCATCCACAGCGTAGATGACCTTCTGGTAAGGCTCGACCTTTGCCAGATAGCGGCTGCCCGGCATACCGCCGTTCATTGCCTTGGAATTTGCAATGGTGTAGAGGATATTGTGGACTGCCTCACGGCCATAGTGGTAATCCGAGACATCATCCTTGTTGAAGGTATAGCGTGCACCGGAGGGCAGATTCGTCAGCTTGCCGTCTGCACCAGCCTGAATCATCTGACCCGCATCCATAAAGACGCCGGTATTGGCATTATCCGTAATGATGAAGCCATGGAAGCCCCACTCGTTGCGCAGCAGACCGGTGATAAGGTTGTAGTTGCCGCCGGCCCAGGTGTAGCCAACGCGGTTAAAGGAAGTCATAATACCGGTGACAGAGGGGATCTCGGTGGCTGCGTTGCTGTAAGTCCCATCACCGTTGTCCTTTGCGTAGTTCATCTCGACCTTGTCGGACTTGACGCACATCTCAAAGGGTTTCAGATAAATCTCACGGGCAGCCTGCTCGTTCAGGAAGGTTGCGATGCTGTACTGACCTTCACGGTCACCGCGGTGGTCTTCCTGATCGTTGATCGCATAGTGCTTGACGAAGACATACATACCGCGGGATGCAACGCCCTCGCACTCGAGGGAAGCAACATGGCCGCCGATAAAGGGATCTTCCGAGTAATACTCGCTGTTGCGGCCGGAGAATGCGGTACGGTGCATATTGACCGCAGGGGCATACCAGCCATCAACATCCAGATAGTAGGACTCGTCGCCGATGTTCTGGCCGTAATGGGTCGCCAGATCATCGTTATAGGTCTGTGCCAGAACGATGACACCGCAGTGGGTGATGTTCATGCTGAACACAAAGTTGCCGTTTGCATCGAAGCCGTAGTTCAGCAGTCCGGTTGCAGAGTCGCGGTCGGTTGCAGAGGGCTTGTCCACGGACTTAATCGCCGCCGTACCGTAACCGGACTGGGTAATGAGGGTCTGGTAATCGTCCGGGGTCAGCTGATCCAGCAGGTCATCCCACTTGGGATCGTTGTAATCCAGACCGCGCATGTCGATCAGTCCAAGGCCGTTGTTCTTGCCGTAGGTGATCTCGTCGGTCAGAGTGGAAGGATCCGTGGGATTCAGGGAATCAAAGGAATCCATCTGGGCGAGGTCTTCGTCGCTGATGGTCTTATAGTAGGTGTAGGATGCGGGGTTGCCGTTGGCATCGGTGCCGTTGATGGGGTTGCCCCAGGTGCTGATCTGATCACTGACCTCGCCATCGGTGGTGGGCCAGGTGCCGGTCCAGTCGCTGCGGGACAGGTACTGGAAGCCGCCGTTTGCTTCATCCAGCTGGTTGGTGATCTCGACGCCGGTGGTGGTGTCGTTCTTGTAAGTGGTGGTGTCCACCGTGCCGTTATCAGGGGTGTAGGTGGCAACAAATTCCACGTCGCCGTCTGCGGTCATGCCATCAGCAACGGTCTTGCCCTTGACTGCAAGGATATTGTTGACAGCATCGTGTGCATTCTTGGCGGCCGTGATATAGTAATCACCGGCATCCAGAATGTAGGTCTTGGCGGTGGTGTAGTCGTAGGACTTCAGCTGTTCCTTATCAAAGGTGACCTTGACAGTTTCGCTTGCGCCCGGAGCCAGCTCCGAAGTCTTGGCATAACCCACCAGCTCCACAGCGGCCTTTTCGACCTTGTTCGCCTTGTCGTAATCGGTATAGGGACTCTGTGCGTAGACTTCCACAACATCCTTGCCTGCCACAGAACCGGTGTTCGTGACCTTGACCGTCACGGTGCAGGTATCGCCGTCCCAGCTGGCATTGTAGTCCGACCAGTCGAAATCAGTATAAGACAGACCATAGCCGAAGGGATACATTACGGCATCATCATAGTTGTAATCGCCTGCATTGCCCTGACCGAGGACTTTATCCTCGTAGCGGGTCTCATAGTAGCGGTAACCGACATAAATGCCCTCTTTGTAGCTGACATAGTTGTACTTGGTCAGGTTGCCGTCCTCATCATAGTAAGCAAAGTCACCGAAGTTCTGTGCAGCGGGGCTGTTCATGGCATCCACTTCATAGGTATCAACGGTACGGCCGGAGGGGTTGACCTTGCCGGAGAAGATCTCCGCCAGCGAGCACAGGCCGTAATCGCCCATGGCAGGTGCGGAAATGACCGTGTGGATGCTGGGATAATTCTCCACCCAGCTCAGATCCACTGCCGCGCTGGAGTTGAGCAGAAGCACCACATCGTCGAAGTTGTCGTTCAGGTACTGGAGAATTTCCAGCTCGACAGAGTCCGGTTCGAGGTAGGTCTTGGTTTTGTCTTCCTCAACATCGGTATGGTTGTACATGGAACGGGGCATATCGCGGCCCTCGCCTGCCACACGGCTGAACACGAAGACAGGGACCGTGCCCTGCATGGAATCCGTCAGGCCCGGCTCTGCTTCGATCACGGAAAGCGGGCATTCGTTGATGGAGAAGTCCTCATCATCACCATAGGACACAGAACCGACGCCCAGACCGTAGTCCTTGCCGTTGCCCTCGGAGTAGAACTTCCAGAGGTCTTCATTGACCCCGAACCCGGCATCCTCAAATGCCGTTTTCATATCGACCTTGTTGCCGCCGATATAGCTGACTGCCGAATGGCTGACAAAGCTGAACGTGGTATCCGTGCTGTACGGCATTTTTCCGGCATCGTTCTTCAACAAGACAATACCTTCTGCCGCAATCTGCTTGTTCAGGGCAACTTCATCTTCCACAAGCGCGTCCAGCGTGTCAAAACCGGGCTTGCTGTATTCCATGTCAATGCCGTCGGTCTTGGCCGCACTGTTATCGATTCCGCTGCTCTTCAGCTTCAGAATGCTCTCCACACTGCTTGCGTTGGGCGGGATCAGCGTATTGGCCGCAAAAATGCCTGCCGCCAGCGCAACACACAGTACACCAGAAACAGCAGTTTTAACGGTTTTGACCACCGTTTTTCTGCCCTTCTTTTTCTCTGCCATAGTTGCTGTTCTCCTTATCTTTCGCTTCCTCACAGTCCGGACTGTGAAACATCACTCCGAGAGCGTCCTCTCGTTTTCCTGCACAAAGTATAGCACACCTTTGTTTTTCAGGGTCATCCCCTGCATAATCTGTCACTTTCGCCGCACAATCTGCAAAAAGTTTCATTTTTATTTCAAATTCTATTGTGCTTATTCACAACAAACATCCTGCTTCGTTTGTGCAACTTGCAAAAAGGACAGGGATCACTCCCCGTCCTCCGGTTTCGGTTGCGTCTGACCCTTGGGCAGCGGCAGCAGCACCCGCAGGGTGAACCACTGGTTCTCCCAGTGCAGGGTCATGCTGCCGCCGTGCTGCTGGGCCACGGTGCGCAGGCTTTTCAGGTCGTAGCCGCCGTGGGCGCTGCGGGTGGGCAGGCCGTCCGGGCCAAGCTCCACGGGCCGGGCGCAGAAATTCTCCACCCGGAGCATCAGAAAACCGTTCTGCACATAGACCGCCGTGCGGATGAGCCGCTTTTCGGGGTCGGGCTCGGCGGCGCAGCTCTCGATGGCGTTGTCCAGCGCGGTGCCCACAAGGGTGCAGATCTCCCGGGTGGTCAGGAAGCCCAGCGCCCGGCCGTCGGCCACGCTGGTCATCCGGATATCCCGCTCCTGACACTCCATGCTCTTGGCCGTCAGCATGGTGTCCAGCACCGGGTTGCCCGTCTTGTTCTCGGCCTCGTACTGCAGGATGCCCGACTCCATCCGGGCCAGGGCCGCGTCCTGCTTGGCGCGGTCGCGCTCGGCACGGATATCGGCGATCTGCACTTTCAGCTCATGATACCGCCGGTTGATCAGCTTGATGCCCTCCTTGCTCCGCTTGTACTGCTCGTACTGGCGGTGCAGAACGCTGTCCATGGCGGCCAGCTCTTTGTGGAGGGCGGCCTCCCGCAGCTGGTCGTGCTGGACGGTCAGGATCAGGACGCCGCAGAAATCCACCAGTGTGCGGATGTAGTAAAGGATCATGTCGGGCGCGCCGTCCCCCAGGAACAGCAGGTTGCTCACCGTGAACACGGTGGCCGCCATCACAAAGGCCACCAGCGCGGCCTTGTTGCTGATCTCCAGCCGCCCGCTGGGGCGGGGGCGGCGGTGTTCCAGCCAGAACACGGTGCCGTACACGGCCCCGTAGACCGCCGCCAGCAATGCCAGCGCCAGCGGATGGGCCCCGCTGCGCAGCGGGAAGAGCCAGCAGTGGAACTGCCACTCCACGCTGGCGGCAAACTCGGCCAGGATAAAGGCCCGGGCCGTGATGTAGAGGGCTTCCAGCCAGTTGATCTCCCGGGCAGCCCAGAGGTAGGCGTAGAGCATGGCCACCGCCGCCAGCATACAGGGGATCCACAGCGCCAGCGGCACGATGCCGGTCTCGTGGAGGAACACCCCCAGCACCGCGACCCACACCGCCGTGACCGCAGCCGTGGCCCGGCGGCCGAACCGCAGCGGCAGCGACCCGGCATAGAGCAGCACCGCCAGCACCTCGGCCAGGGCAGTGTACAGGCGGGGAATGTTGGGCAGTACCGTCATCATACGCCCTCCCCGCCGATGTAATCGGTCAGTGCGGCCAGGAACGCCTTGCGCTTCGGGCGGCTGACCTGCAGCTCGTAGGGGCCCACCTCCACGGTGTTCTGCTGCACGGCCTTCACCTGGGCCAGATTGACCAGATAACCGCTGTTGCAGCGGGCAAAGGGCCGGTCGGTCAGCTTTTCCTCCAGCGCTTTCAGGGCACCGGGGGCGGCGAACTCGCCCTCTTCGGTGTAGAAGCGGACCCGGTGGCCCTCACTCTCGATGTAATAGATGCTGGCCGTATCCAGCCGCCGCAGGCCGCCCTCCACGGGCACCGCCAGATAGTGCCGGGCCCGGCGGCGCAGCTGGGCCTCGGCTTTCTGCAGCTGCTGGGAGAAGGCGAAATAGGGCACCGGCTTCAGCACATAATCCAGCGCCCCCACCGCATAGCCCTTGATGGCATACTGGGCCATATTGGTGATGAAGATGAGGTTCACCTCGTTGTCCAGCGCCCGGATGCGCTGTGCCGTCTCCATCCCGTCCAGATGCTTCATCTCCACGTCCAGCAGGATCAGGTCGTAGACGGGGCGGTAGTCGTCCAGGATCTCGATACCATCCTCAAACAGATGCACCTCGAACTCTGTCCCGTACTGGCGGGTATACCGCTGCACATAGCCTTCCAGCTGCTGGCGCACAGCCGCCTCATCTTCCACGATCGCAATGCGGATCACGCCCCGCACCTCCCCTGTTCTGTCGTTTTGCCGGTCCGGCAAAAAACCTTTGGTTTCATTATACCGAACTGCCGTGGGATTTTCAACGCCCCTTCCCCCGCAAAAAGAAAGAGACAGCGTCCGGAACGGACACTGCCTCGTGGGACGGATGGACGATCAGTCCAGCAGGCTGCGGATGCAGGCGGCCAGCTCTTCGTCCTTGCAGGAAGCGAAGAACAGCTCGCGGAACTTTTCCCCGGCAATGGCACCCTTCAGCAGGTCCTGGTCGATGCTCTTCAGGCACTCGATGAGGGGCTTGAAGGTGGCGGCGCGGACGCCGTCCAGGATCTTCTTGTTCCGCTGCTCGGGCTCCACACGCTCCTTGGGGTAGCCCTGGCCGTGGCCGAAGCCGAACAGCTTTTCGAAGCAGTATTCGAGGTTCAGCTCGCCGCCCCAGCCGAAGCCCTTGGCAAAGGGCATGGCAACGGCGTTGCCGTCGTTGACATGGGCGAAGGTGTAGGCGTCCACAGGGTCTTCCACATGGCCGCAGATGACGCCCGGGAAGCTGTTCAGGGCCAGCATGGCACCCTCGCCGGTGCCGCAGCCGGTGATGACGTAGTCGGCCGCGCCGCTGTTGAGCAGGATGGCGGCAAGGATGCCGCACTGCACATAGGTCAGCTGGGCTGCATCGTCGGCGGCGTACATACCGTAGTTGACGACCTCGTGGCCCATCGGCTCCACGACCTTCTTCAGCGCAGCCTCGATGATGCCGTTCTTGGCGGCCTGACTGTTCTCGTTGATGAGTGCGATCTTCATAGGGAAAACCTCCTGTTTTTGTAAGTCTTGTTCAGCTTCAGTATAGCAGAACCCGCCCCAAAAGTCGATACGGAGATGGGCTGTGCAGGGGACGGGATCGTCTGCTTCCGTAAAAAACAACATGCCCGGCTGTTATGAAAATCATAAGCAGTCGGACATGGTTTTCCGTTTATCTGTTTTATTTTTTCAGAACTGTACACTCATACGGGCGCAGCGCAGCAGCCGTTTCCGTGTAGTTGCCCAGCAGCTTTTCCGTACCGGCCCACCCCTCCGGCAGGGTGACGGGTACTTCGTGCGCTGTCAGGTTGCACAGCACCAGCAGCTCTTCTCCGTCCGGCGCACCATAGCGGCGGTAGGCCAGCAGGTCGGCATTTTCCGGGAAAAGGAACTCGATTTTCCCCTCGCTGATGACCTTGTGCTGTTTGCGCAGGTACACCAGCGTCTTGTAGAAACTGCGCACCGAGTCCGGGTCGTCCATCTCGGCGGCGGCGTTGATGGTCTGATAGTTATCGGCGGTGCCGATCCACGGCGTACCGGTGGTGAAACCTGCGTTCGCGCTGGCATCCCACTGCATCGGGGTGCGGCCGTTGTCGCGGCTGCGCTGGGCGATGATGTCGAGCGTTTCAGCCTCGGACTTGCCCTCGCCGCGCAGGATGTTGTAGTAATTCAGGCTTTCTACATCCCGGTACTGATCAATGGAGGTAAAGTGCGCATTGGTCATTCCCAATTCTTCGCCCTGATAGATATACGGTGTACCGCGCATAAAGTGGATAGCGGCGGCCAGCATCTTGGCACTTTCCTTCCAGTAGGCCGTATCGCTGCCAAAGCGACTCACGGCACGGGGCTGGTCGTGATTACACCAGAACAGCGCATTCCAGCCGTCATGCGCCTGCATCCCCTCCTGCCATGTCTGGAACAGTTTTTTCAGGGCAAGATGGTCGGCAGGCATCAGTGCCCATTTGTCGCCGTTCTTGTAGTCCACCTTCAGATGATGAAAGTTGAAGCACATAGACAGTTCATGGTTGCCCGCAGCAGTGTATCCGATGCAGTTTTCCAACGAGGTGGAGGACATTTCGCCCACCGTCACCATGCCGTCGATGCCGCCTGCCGCCACCAATTCTTTCAGGTATTTGTGGACATTGCGGCCATCGGTGTAGAAGCGACGGCCATCGCCCGCAAAGTCGTCCTCATACACTTCCGGTTTGGAAATCAGATTGACCACATCAAAGCGGAATCCCTTGATTCCCTTCGCCTTCCAGAAACGGAGGATGTCGGCCATTTCTTCCCGCACCGCCGGGTTCTCCCAGTTCAGGTCTGCCTGTGTCACATCGAACAGGTGCAGATACCACTTGCCCAGCCGGGGCACATACTCCCACGCGGGACCGCCGAATTTGGAGACCCAGTTGGTGGGGCAACGACCCGGCGTGCCGTCCTTGAAGATGTAATAGTCCTGGTACTTTTTGTCGCCTGCCAGTGCTTTTTTGAACCACTCATGCTCGGTGGAGGTGTGGTTGAACACCATGTCCAGCATCAGGCCGATGCCGCGCCTGTCCGCCTCGCGGATAAGCTCCTCCAGATCCTCCATCGTGCCGTAGCGCGGGTCGACGGCACGGTAGTCGGCCACATCATAGCCGTTGTCGCGCTGGGGCGAGGGGAAGAACGGCGTCAGCCAGAGATAGTCAACGCCCAGGTCGGCGAGGTAGTCCAGTTTCGCGGTGACGCCCTTCAAATCGCCGAAGCCGTCACCGTTCGAGTCCATGAAGGATTTCGGGTAAATTTGGTAGACAACTTTATCTTTAAAATCATTCATGGTACACACCTCACAAAATCAGGCAACGCCTTTTTTCCTGCCGACGATGACGGTCAGCACAAAGGGGACGAC
>CAKSZU010000053.1 GCA_934526125.1 uncultured Faecalibacterium sp.
TTTCCGAAGTCCAACCATGGGATGTATAATGATCCGGATAAGCTGCTGGAATTTCTGGAAAAGTCTTTGGAATATGCAGAGCGTTATTTCACCGATTGATCCTCCTGTGTGGTTTTCTTGGAAGCACAGGTGCGAATATGAGCAGGGTTTGGGGTGGGACCGCTGCGCGGTCTGCGACAGCAGATGGAGGGGCCTCGCTCCGACAAGTTCTAAAAATGTTTCCGAATTGTTAAGGCGCAAAAACAAGTAGAAGTTGTGCTGCTCATGTAAGGGAATCACCGTTTGCCCCGAACGAAGTTCCTGCCCCTGTTTTGCAGCGGCGTGGGCTAAAAAAGCCGATATCACGTTCGGACGGCTCATGAAATTTTCAAGGTACAATCTTCCCCGGAAAAGAAAAATACCGCCCACGCAGCGCAGCGATGATTTTGTCGGGTGAATCGGCGGCAAAATGAATCGGGTGTGTTGCGGGGCGGTAAATCTTTCAGGGATAATCCACGGCGAGGCAGTGTTCAAATAGATGCCACAGAGTTACCTCTTAAAATCGTCGAGCAAGATAGAGCAAAACTGTAGACATCGACTTTTATAGAAGGTTATGTTATAGCAGTTTGCGTTTTTAATGCACAAGCAACATCCGCAAACTGCATATCGCAAATATGCTGTTTTGATCGGCACTATTTTTGAAAATTGCGATAAACTATCGCAAGGCTAGAAATTAGTGCAACTGTAACAGCATATCTGCGATATGCAAACCAACGTTGTTGCTGTTGCATTAAAAAGTTGGTTTGCTATATAAAAAGGAAAGTGGACGTGCCTAGAGAAAGGAAGACTGTGCGAAATGATGGAGCGGAACCTCTACACAGGGCGTGTCAATGCAGGGGTGGTCAATCTGCTGCTGGAAAACGCACACTTTGTAGAGCTTACTTACCGGATATCGCAGTATTTTGATGATACCTTTGCATCTGGCATTGCAGCACAGAACGCCATGCAGCCGCAGAGCATTATGGAGAAACAGGAATCGCGCCGGGAACTGTATGATGGCCTGAAACGGCTGACCCAGCGGGAACAGACCTATCTGCTGTACCGCTATGGCTTCACCGATGGTGAGGAACATCCGCTGATTGGTACAGCGATATACTTCCACCTGACAAAAGGCCGCGCCCAAAAGACCGAGGAACAGGCCATAAATAACCTGTGGCTGGAACTGCCGTGGTGGTTTGACTGAAAAACAAAGGCTGTGATTTTATAAAAATGACGGAAATCAGTGGAACATATCAGGATTCTGTACTCTGGTGGTCGATATCAAGGGATGATCCGCCGACTTCACCGTGGATGGCCTTCATGTGGTAAGCGACATATTCACGCGGATTGACACCGTAATTCTTTTTAAAAGAGCGGTAAAAGGCGTTATAATCAGGAAAGCCGCATTTGACCGGGATGGAAGAGATCGGTTCTTTTTTCATGAGCAGCCGTTTAGCTTCCAGCAGCCGCTGCTGGATGACATACTGGTAGAAGCTGATCTGCATATTCTGCTTGAACATATGGGAAAAATTGTATTTATCGATGAAAAGCGCCTTTGCCACCGTGTCCAGCGAAAGATCTCCGCTGAGGTTCAGATCAATATAATGCAGGGCGTTGCTCAGGACGCTTGGCTTCTGCGCCTTGGCAAACACGTGCTCTCGATTATACAAGGAACGGTTGATGCCAATGAGGATGCGGAGGATATCGGCTATGCCCTCGCTGTGATAACACAGGCTTTCCTCCCGGTAAGCGTGGGTCAGGGCTTCAAACTGCCCGAACCGGGCGCGGGAACTGTCCACGCTATCCCGAATCAAAAATGTTTTTGCATGACCCGGACGGAGAAAGTAATCGATGTCCGGGTCGATCTTTTTCATGGTATCAAAAGCCGGAGGACTGAGCCACAACACATACCGCTCGTAGGGGATCTCAAAGTCCCGGAAGATGGGATGGTGCATAATGGCAGGTGGAATGATTAACAGGTCTCCCGGCTTGAGCCGGAACATTTTGTCGTGGACGACATAATCCACATTTCCGCTGACAAAGAGAAAAATCTCATAGAATTCATGGTAATGAGAAGCGACCGGAGGATAGCTGGCATCCTTGTAATGGTCGATCTCAAAATCCGGCTCGGCCATGTAATGTTTATCGGTTTTGATGACTTTCACAGAAAAATACCTCCGGTCAAAAAATTCTTTTGGGCTAGTTCATCATAACATGATGTACCAATATATGCAATGTTTTGACCAACAAATGCCAACAATTTTGCAAAAAAGGCTGGATTATACCAAGAAATGCAAGGTTTTCACCAAAAAAGGCCTGTACATTACAACGGGTTTGCGCTATTTTTATTGACAGAAAGCCTGTTGAATATGGCAGAACAGAAATGGTAGGGAATGCGCAGCCCGCAGCCCTTTTGCGGAAGGGATAAATTTCACTCTGACCGACAGGAGATCAAAACCGGTTTTGTACGCAGTCAATCAAACAAAGAAAACTGGAGATGTCAATCATGATAGGAACAAGACATATTACTCGCCGCAGCTTTCTGGCTGCTGCAGGTCTTGCTGCCGTAGGCGCAAGCCTGTCGCTCACCGGATGCAGCGGCTCGGTTTCAGACGGCCTGAGCTCCAAGCACCTGCTGGTGGCACACAGCCACAGCGAAGCTCACCCGGTCAACGTTGGACTGCAGAAGATGACGGAGGTCGCCTCTGCTGAATCCGACCTGACATTCAGCGTTTACCCCAATGGTCAGCTGGGCGACAACGCAGCAATGATCCAGCTGGTCAAGGCCGGTGTTCTGGATATTGCAAAGGTCTCCGCTTCCAGCATGGAGCAGTTCAACAGCGCATACGCCATTTTCTCAATGCCGTATGTGTTCGAGAGCACCGAGCAGTATTTTGCCGTTATGAACCAGAGCGAAGCGGTACAGGAGATCTTCAAGAGTACCTACGATCAGGGCTTCTTCGCCATCGGCTGGTTCGATTCCGGCTCCCGCAGCATCTACACCACCAAAGACGGCCCCTGTGAAGGCCCCGAAGACCTGAAGGGTCTGAAGATCCGCACACAGGACAGCCCCACGTCCATTGCCATGATCCGTGCTATGGGCGGCAGCGCAACGCCGATGTCCAGCGGCGAGACCTACACCGGTCTGCAGCAGGGCATCATTGACGGCGCAGAGAACAACGAAACCGTTCTGGTGCAGGACGGTCACGGCGAGGTCTGCAAGAGCTACACCTACACCCAGCACCAGATGGTGCCCGATATCGTTATCATCTCCACCGAGACTTGGGAGAGCCTGGATGAGGCCGAGCAGAGCGCCATCGTAAACGGAATGACGCAGGGCAACGAAGCACACGAGGCCGTATGGCAGGATCTGGTGCAGGAGAACATCGACGGTGCCAAGGAGATGGGCGTCCAGTTCTACACCATTGACAAGACCGCCTTCATTGAGGCCACCCAGTCCCTGCGCGACGAGTTCTGTGCCAAGAGCGCCGACAATGCCCGTTATTACGAGGACTTCCTGTCCTATATACAGGCTTGATGAGGAGGGAAGCATACCATGTTGATCGTTAAATTCCGCGGCCTGATCGATAAGATCATTCAGGTCCTCAGCACCATTATCATGGGTGTCATGGTCATTGCTGTCTGCTGGCAGGTCATCACCCGTTATATCCTGAACAACCCCAGCACCGTGACCGAAGAAGCACTGCGTTATCTGCTGATCTGGGTGACTATGGTGGGCGGTGCCTACGCATACGGCCGCCGCAAGCATCTGGCCATTACCGCACTGAGCAAGCGTCTGTCCTTCAAGGGCCAGAAGATCCTGGATATCTTTGTGCAGGCCATGGTCATTCTGTTCTGCGTTGTTGTCATGATCGGCGGCGGTACGCGCCTTGTCAACACCGCTGCGGATCAGCTGAGCGCTGCGCTGCAGCTGCCCATGCCCCTGATTTACGCCAGCGTCCCTGTGGGTGCTATCCTGTTCATCTTCTATGCGCTCATCTTTATCGGTGAGGATCTGCGCGATATGAAGCAAGGCCCCAAGACTGAGGCTGCCAAAGAAGCATAAAAAGGAGGACGAACCTAAAATGGGTACTTTTCAAGTCGGTCTGCTCCTGATCGGCACGTTTGCGCTGCTGCTGGCGCTGAGCGTCCCGGTCTCGGTCAGTATCATCATCTCGTCGGTCGTGACCATGGCGTCCACTCTGTCTCTGGATCTGGGCACCTTCGTTGCCAGCCAGCGCATGGTGGGCGGCGTTGACAGCTTCTCTCTGCTGGCTGTCCCGTTCTACATCCTCTGCGGTGTTCTGATGAACACCGGCGGCATTGCGCAGAAACTGATCGATTTTGCAAAAATCCTGGTGGGCCGCATCCCCGGCGGCCTGGCTCACACCAACATTCTGGGCAACACGCTGTTTGGTTCTCTGTCCGGTTCCTCCGTTGCAGCATCCGTTGCTATCGGCGGCGTTCTGATCCCCATGGAGGAGAAGGAAGGCTACGATAAAAAGTTTGCCGCTGCCGTCAACATCGCTTCGGCACCTACTGGCCTGATCATTCCTCCTTCCGGCATCCTGATCATCTATCCGGTGCTGGCTGGCTGCTCTGTGGTCGGCATGATCATGTCCGGCTACATCCCCGGCCTGATGTGGGCACTGGCCTGCATGGCGGTGGCTTATGTCATCGCAAAGAAGAACCACTATCCCACTGCCGGTAAGGTTCCGGCTTCTGTATTCTTCAAGTACTTTGTGGATGCGATCCCCAGCCTGCTGCTGATCGTTATCATCGTCGGCGGCGTTATGTCCGGCATCTTCACCGCAACGGAGTCCGCTGCCGTGGCTGTTGCCTATACCCTGTTCCTGTCCATCGTTGTTTACCGCAGCATCAAGATCAAGGACCTGCCTAAGATCCTGCTGGATGCCTGCGAGACCACCGCTGTCATCATGTTCCTGATCGCCGGCTCCAACGTTATGAGCTTTGTTATGAGCTTTACCGGTCTGCCCAGCGCCATTGGCAACGCACTGATCAGCGTCTCCAGCAACAAGTATGTCATCCTGCTCATCATCAACCTTGTCCTGCTGGTGGTTGGCTGCTTCATGGACATCACCCCGGCTGTCCTGATCTTCACCCCGATTTTCCTGCCCGTTGTCCAGTCCTTTGGCATGGACCCCATCCACTTTGGTATCATGATGGTCATGAACCTGGGCATCGGTAACATCACCCCGCCCGTTGGCAGCGCACTGTTCAGCGGCTGCTCGGTGGCAGATATGGACATGGAGGACATGATCAAGCCGATCCTGCCGTTCTACGCTGCGATCTTCGTGGCGCTGATGCTGGTGGCCTATGTGCCCTGGTTCTCCATGGCTCTGCCCACCCTGTTCGGCGCAGTCTGATAATGTAAAAAGGAGCAAGTTTTCATGGTTTATTCAGTCACCAAGTATGGCGCTGTCGGCGATGGCGCAACCAATGATGCCGCTGCAATCCAGTCTGCCATTGATGCCTGCAACGCAGCAGGCGGCGGCCGCGTTGTACTGGAGGGCGGTCATACCTACTATTCCAGTTCTATCGAGCTGAAAAGCAACGTAGAGCTGCATCTGGAACAGGGCGCCCTTCTGAAAGCGCACTCCGATATCTCCACCTATTTCAACCCCAATGGCGACGATGCTTCCGTGGCAGCGGTTTCCGGTGCAAAAGCCGTAGACCGTCCGGTGGCAAAGCCGGCCTACACCTTTATTCACGCCAAGGATGCGGACAACTTCTCCATCACGGGTCAGGGCGCAGTGGACGGCAACGTTTATGCCTTTATGAAGCGGGCAAGCCGTTACTACTTCAACGGCGATTTCTATCCCCGCCCCACCATGGTGTATGTGGAGCACTGCAACCACATCTCGTTCCATGATGTGACGCTTCAGAACTCTCCGTTCTGGACGCTGCACCCTGCCGGATGCAACGATGTGCTGATCGCCAACATCCGGGTGCTGAACCCGCTGGATTGCACCAACTCCGACGGCATCGACCCGGATCACTCCACCAACGTGCGGATCATCGGCTGCCATGTCCAGTGTGCAGATGACTGCATCTGTCTCAAGACCACGGCGGGCAATAACGAGTACGGTCCGACTAAGAATGTCATCATCTCCAACTGCACGCTGACCTCTACCAGTGCTGCGATCAAGATCGGCACAGAGGGCGTGGCGGACTTTGAGAACATTCTGGTGGACAACTGCATCATCACCGGAACCAACCGCGGCCTGTCCATCCAGATCCGTGACGGCGGCTGTGTGCGGAACGTGAGCTTCTCCAACATCATGATCGAGACCCGCCGCTTTGCTGAGTGCTGGTGGGGCTGCGCGGAGCCTATCGTGATGACGACCCACGACCGGAATGCCAACACCCACAGCGGCAGCATTGAGAATGTCCGCTTTTTCAACGTCACCTGCAAGGGCGAGAATGGTGTGTTCCTCTCCGGAAACGAGGAGAACCACATCAAGAATGTTCTGTTTGAGAATGTCAACGTCTGTCTGGAAGCTACCAGCAAGTGGGAGCGTGGCATGTACGACCTGCGCCCCATTCCGCCTGAAAAGGAAGGGATGCTGCATCAGAAGAATGCAGCCATGTTCCTGCGCTGGGTGGATGGCGTCACCGTTCGGAACTCTACCCTGGGCTTTGCGGGTGAGGATCGTTCGGACTTCGCACAGGGTCTCCTTGCCCAGAACTGCACCAACGTGCAGACCATGGGGCTGACCGCAGAGGCTGCTACCCCGGAGTACCAGAACATCCAACTGGGCTGAGCCATCGATCAATAATGAGCAAGCCGCCGCATCGGTTCTGGACCCTTTTGCCGGGTCGGGCCGGGCGGCGGCTTCTTTTGAGGGATAAACCAATGAACAAGAAAAAGAACATCATCACGTTTGTTGCGTTCCTGATCCTGATGGTGGGTCTGGGCGCAAACGATGCCATGCGCGGTATCTTTTCTACGATTTTCTCTGCGCATTTTCAGTTGAGTACCGCCGAGCTGTCCCAGATCGTCACCGTGAGCTACATCGGTAACCTCGTGTTTCTGGCAGTCGGCGGCTTCGGAGTGGATATTCTGGGGCGCCGTAGGGCCATGCTGCTGTATACCTTTTTGTGGAGCGCGGCAATGCTGCTGTTTGCCACCACAGATTCCTATCTGCTGCTGCTTGTGGGAATGTTTTTCGCCATGGGCACATCTACGCTGCTGAATACGAACATGAACCTGATCACCACCGGTATGTTTGCGGCTGCGCCCGGCTTCTTCGTAAACTTCCTGTTCTTTATTCAAGGCATCGGCACCAGCGGCAGCCAGAGCATCATTGGCAACTGGGCTGCGGATATTTCCAGCTGGCACACCGTGGCATGGGGACTGCTGGCCATTGGCGCAGTTGCCATGGTTTTGTTTGTGCTGTTTCCGATGCCGGAAGTGCAGGAGCATAAAACCGAGGAAAAGGTATCGCCCAAGGAGATCATGGCCTGCCCGGCGTTTCTGCCGCTGGTGCTGATCATCGGACTGTATTTCATTGCGGAACATGGGATTATGAACTGGCTGGTGAGCTATGCCGCCAACGCACTGGAAGTCCCCAAGGGACAGGCGGCAAACTACACCGCTGTTTTCTTCGGCTGTGTGATGGTGGGGCGTCTGGTGCTGAGCAGTCTGGTGGATAAGCTTGGCATCTACCGCTGCCTGCGGCTCTTTGCTACCAGCTCCGCAGTGCTGTACACTGCGGGTGTTCTGCTGGGAGCGCCGGGACTGTGGATCCTTGCGGTCAGCGGTCTGCTGTTTTCCATCCTGTATCCGACCCTTGTCATGCTGATCCCCCGGTTCTGGCCCAGCCATGCCGCTTCCTCTGCATCGGGTCTGGTGCTGAGCGTGGCTTCACTGGCAGATATCCTCTTCAACGCCGTGTTTGGCAGTCTGGTGGACGCCATCGGCTACCGGACGTCCTTCCTCATCATGCCTGCCTGCATGGTGGGATGCACGGCACTCCTCTGGCTGTTCTTTGCAAAAGCAAAAAAGCTGGAACGGTGCGATTGACGGATAGATACGGCCACTCAAACCAATGCCGTCAAGCTCAAGCCCAAAGCTTACGCCCGGCTCACCGGTACGCTCAACACCCGCACCGTGGTTTTTTGCTGCCCATTTTCGGGAGGCTGCTTATGCCAGACCTTGCCCGCGCTTCAACAACAAAATCCGGACTCCTCCTTCATCAGGAAAAGTCCGGATTTTTTGTTTTCTTCAAGAAGCGGCGCAAGCAGCTCATGAACTCAAAGCATGCCACAACCCGTCTGCCGGGTCGAGGACGGCGATCTTACAGCGGGCAAAACAGCTCTGCACGGTGACGCTCTGGCTTCCGTCTGCGGCAGTGTTGTAGCTGCCGAGGTCGAGGGAGGAGAGGACCGGCTGATCGCTCCAGTCGATCAGCTGGCCGGCCCAGTCTGCGCCCAGATTTTCGCTCAGGGAACCGTAAGCCTGTTCAAAGCCCTCCGGGTCTTCGAGGACCCAGAGCTTGCTCTCGCCGTTGGCAAGGTCGGTGTTCATCTGGGTGGCACCGGCCATCTGGCCGTTCATGTCGGTGAGGGAGGCGTTGGCGCTCCAGGTGTAGTTGTTTACCTGCACGAGGACAGTGCCGTCCCCGTTTGCATCGTCGGCATATTGTTCCAGAGCGGACTGCAGATTCTGAACGGCTTCATCCGGCAGGGACTCCGCCGTCACGACGGCAACGGTGTAGTCCGGGTCCACGGCAGTCATCAGGCCATGGGCAGCATACACAACGCTGACGGCGACCACGGCAGCAACGGCCACGATGCCCCAATGGGTAATACCACCAGTTGGCGCGGGAACGCTTTTTCTGCTCCTGTGCAGACAGCGGCTGCTCCGGGGCGGCGGGGCGCGGAATGGAATGGAGTTCCACGTCGTATTCGCTCCGCAGGGCGGGGAACAGTGTCTGCATGGCGGCAAGGCCGGGCAGCCAGAAGCCGAACAGCACGGCCCAGAACACGCTGACCGGGAACAGCAGGATCATGCCGCCGATGCCGACAAGCAGGATCACCCCGGCGGCGATGCAGCGGCCCGGTGCGGCCAGAAGCAGTTTTCCGGCCCGGCGCAGCAGGGCAGGAACGGAAGCATCCGCCGGGGCTTCCAGCGGCAGGGCGGCATGGGGGTCCCGGTTGATGCCCCAGCTCTGGTAGGGATATTCGCCGTGGGCGCTGTTCTCAAAGATGCCGTCGATGGCATTGCGGGCGGCAAACACGGCCTCGCCGCGGGTCTCCACATTTGCGCTGGCATGGGGGTAGAAGCCGGTGTCCCCGTGCTCATCGTAGCAGTTGAAGGCCAGATTGCGCCGGGCGCTGATCTCTTCCGGCCCGGCCAGCCGCGCCCGGATGACATGGCGGCTGCCGGCAAAGCTCTTGGGCGAGTAGGTGATGGCCTGCTCGCCGAATGGGATATGAAAGTTGATCTCCCGCTTGACCACATAGACCAGCGCCGGGGGCATGGTGTCCTCGAACTGGACCACGCAGTACTGACCGGGATGGTCGATCTCCAGTGCCACCCGGTCGCCGGGGTGATATTCATTGGTGTAGACGAGGGACACTTCGGTGTCGGCATCGCAGGTCATGAGGGTGTGGCCGACTTCGTCCAGAACTTTCAGTTTGATGGTTTCCATGGCAGCTCTCCTTAGCACAGTTCAAGATTCAGGGTCTTTTTGAAATGCAGGGTGATCTTATAAATCGTTTCCGGCCATGCGGTGCGCAGGCGCGGGTCCGTGATGGGGACCGGGGTGACCTGCGCGGAAACGGAATCCGGAGCAAAGCAGATGCTGCCCAGCTCCCCAACGGAAAAACCGTTCCACACCGGCGTGGGCTTCTGTTCGGTGAGCAGTGTCAGTTCGACTTCGCCGGGATAGTCCGTTTCATCCCGCAGGGTGATGCCGCTTTCGTCGGCCAGAAGGGTGCGGCGGTAATGCCGGAGACCCTTGACCGGCGGGTACGCCCCGGCCAGTTCGGCCGTGATGCTGTCTGCTGTGACGCGCACATCCTTCGCGGCATATTCCGCACCGGGCAGCTGCTGGATGCCGTCAAAGGTGGGCAGAGTGTGCCATGCGCTCTGCATCGTCCAGATCTCGTACCGCCGGGGCGAAAAGGTCTTCTGAGTATAGCTCTCCACGCCGATGTCAATGAGGAATGGGCGGCCGTTTTTGTAGACGGTGATGCTTCCGGTGTCGTTGTGATTGTGGCTGTCGCCGTTGGAGCCGAATTTAGCCCCCAGCACCCAGCCGCCTTTCCGGGCCGCGAAGATGCCCACACTGGGGTACCAGACGGTGTCCTGTTCCGGCTGCGGCAGGGTGCAGGCAAGCAGTTCCTGTTCCGTAAAAGCCGTGAGCAGCCGGTACCACAGGTTGATATGACTGCTGCCGTCCGGGTTTTCCAGCCGGTCGGGGTCGGCATCGGCGCGAAAGTCCTCGGAGGCCAGGGCGCAGAGGGCATCGCTGCCATCATGAGATCGACAGCGTGTTTGACTGCGAGGCCTATGACTGCGGCTTTGCGGTGCCCAATTTTGCACCGGGCTATGCCGAGACGGTGGAAAACGGCACCGCCGAAGCCCATTGCGCCACCCTGCGCTGTGCCGTGCAGGGCAGCGGGGAGCCGGTGGTCATCGGGTGCGACCCCAACACCAGCCTGTATTTCACCAATGTCCATCTGCCTGCCGTGAAATATCATATTGCAAAGGGACACACGGTCCTGGATACGGAGGTGACCGACGATGCCGCTGAATGATCCCATCACCCCGGCCCTGCTGGCCGACCCGGAAATCTTCCAGCAGAACCGCCTGCCGCCCCATGCATATTTTGCCGACCAGACCAGCCCCCTTCTGGGCGGGCCGCTGACCGTCAGCCTGGACGGCGCGTGGGACTTCCGCTATGCGGAGAATCTGACAGCGCCTTTTTCGGACTGGGACACTCTGACTGTGCCGGGCTTCATCCAGATCCAGAGCCTGCAAAAACCCGACCGCCCCTACGGCACACCCCACTATGTCAACACCCAGTACCCGTGGGACGGCCACGAAAAACTGCACCCCGGGCAGATCCCGCAGGAGTATAACCCCATCGGGGAATACAAGCGCAGTTTCACCCTGCCGGAAGATTGGGCGAACTGCTACCTGCGCCTGAACGGGGCGGACAGCGCCGCCGCCGTCTGGTGCAACGGGGTCTACATCGGTTACACCGAGGACACCTTTACCCCGGCGGAGTTTGATATGACCGAGGCCGTCCGGCCCGGAGAAAACGAACTGGTCATCCAGGTCTACCGCTTCTGCTCCGGCAGCTGGCTGGAAGATCAGGATTTCTGGCGGATGAGCGGCCTGTTCCGCTCGGTGGAGCTGTTCACAAAGCCCGAACTGCATCTGGAAGATGTGTTCGTGAAGCAGGACTTTGCCGAAGATTTTTCCAGTGCAACCGTCACCTTTGACTGCAAGGTCAGTGGTGCGGGCCGGGTGTCGGTGGTGTTCAACGGGCAGCAACAGTCTGCCGAGGTGGGCGAACCCGCCGAATACGGCAGCGGCGTGGTCTTTGGCAAAGGCGAAGCCGACCCGGACGTAGAACCGGACGTGCAGGATGTTTCCTTCACCTTCACGGTGCAGCATCCGGAACTGTGGAGCGCCGAACAGCCGACTCTTTCCGAAGCGGAAATCGCCCTGCTGAGCGGGGGAACGCTGACGGAACGCACCGGCCTGAAGGTCGGCCTGCGCAAATTTGAGCTGAAAAATCAGCAGATGCTGCTGAACGGCAGGCGCATGGTGTTCAAGGGCGTCAACCGCCACGAATGGAGCTGTAAGACCGGCCGAACCGTTTCCCACGAAGAAATGCTCTGGGACGTGCAGAACCTCAAGGCCCACAACGTCAACGCCGTGCGCACCAGCCATTACCCCAATGACCCCTATTTCCTCTCCCTGTGCGATGAATACGGCCTGTATGTCATCGGGGAGACGAATTTGGAGACCCACGGCACCTGGCAGAAGCTGGGCGCCGACGGCTCGGATGAGTGGACATTGCCCGGCAGCCGCCCGGAGTGGCGGGAGAATGTGCTGGCCCGCGCCGAGGCGATGCTGGAGCGGGACAAAAACCACCCGGCGATCCTGATCTGGTCCTGCGGCAACGAGAGCCACGGCGGCAAAACGCTGTGGGAGATGAGCGAATATTTCCGCCATGCCGACCCCGGCCGCCTTGTCAACTACGAGGGCATTTTCTGGAACCGGGAATATCCGGATACCTCCGATATGGAGAGCCAGATGTACACCCCGGTGGCGGACATCCGGAAATTCCTTGCCGCGCACCCGGAAAAGCCCTTTATTATGTGCGAGTACAGCCACGCCATGGGCAACAGCTGCGGCGGCATCACGGATTATACCGAGTATGCCTACGAGGAGCCGCTCTATCAGGGCGGGTTCATCTGGGAGTATATCGACCACGGCATTGCGGTGACCGGCCCGGACGGCAGGCAGAGCTTTGCCTACGGCGGCGACTTTGGCGACCGCCCCACCGACCGGGAATTCTGCATCGACGGCCTTGTCCTGCCCGACCGCCGCAATACCCCCAAGATGGATGCAGTAAAAGCCGCCTACGCGCCGTTCAAGATCACCCTGACCGGGACGGAAGTTGCGGTGGAAAACCGCAACCTCTTCACCGACCTGAACGCCTACGATCTGGTGTTCCGCACATCTGTCAACGGCAAACCGGAGCGCAAAGCCGTCCTGCGGGCCGACTGTGCCCCCGGCGGGAGCGTCCGTATCCCGTTCCCCTTTGCCTTACTGGAAACGGGCCTTGCCTGCATGACGGTGACGGCCGTGCAGCGCAGTGCCCTGCCGGGCCTGCCTGCCGGGTACGAAGCCGCCTTTGGACAGGTCTGGAAAAACCACGCCGAAGCCCGGCTGACCGTCCCGGTCCCGCAGCTGGTGGAGATGGATTACAACATCGGTGTGAAGGGCGAGGGCTTTGAATATGTTTTCAGCCGCGGCAAGGGGCTGATCTCCATCCGTTTTGACGGTGTGCAGCTGCTGGACGATACCGTCCGCCCCAACTTCTGGCGTGCCCCCACCAACAATGACGACGGCTGTGCAGAACCCTTTGCGTTCGCTTTCTGGAAAACGGCGGGCCTGTATGCCCGGTGCGATCCCCTGACCGCGGAAGCCGGGGCGGAGACCGTGACAGTCCATGCTGTTTACACTCTGCCGGATGGGCAGACCCTGCCCGTTGATTTTGCCATCGACGGCACCGGCCGCTGTGAGGTGACCATGACCTGGCAGGGCGAGCGCACAGAACTGCCGGAGTTCGGCCTGCTGCTGCCTCTGCGCCGGGAGCTGACAAGCGTTTTCTATCTGGGCCTCGGCCCCCGCGAGACCGTGGCCGACCGCACCGCAGGCGGGAAGATGGGCGCGTGGGATTATAACATCCGGGAGGATTTTGCCCAGAACAGCCCGGTCTACCCGCAGGAGTGCGGCAGCCGCACCGGCGTCTACTGTGCAGAGGTGACCGGCAGCATCCCGGGCATCTGCTTTGAAAGCGATTCCGGCATGGTCTTTTCGGCCCTGCCCTACACGCCCCACGAGCTGGAAAACGCCCGGCACCTCTACGAGCTGCCCCGCGATGACTGCAAGACCGTTGTGCGGTGCGCCGCCTTCCAGCGCGGCGTCGGCGGCGACAACAGCTGGGGCGCAAAACCCCATGAAAACGCCTGCTTTGCCGCAGAAACGGGAATGCAGTTCCGCTTTGCGCTGAGGAAGCGGAGCTGAGGGGGGACAGATGGAATAAAAATGCAGAGGCCCGACGGCAGCCTGCTGGACACAAAAAAGCCCGCCTGACGACGGACTGAATCAAGTGCAGAAGCTTCTTAAAAACAATCAGCGGCAGTTTTCCAAAAACGGAAAGCTGCCGCTGATTTCGCTATGTCCCTGCCCGGATTCGAACCGGGGGCCTCAGGCTTAGGAGTAGACCGTACACCTGTAAACCCATTGCAAAATAGGGTAATATATTCTACTCTATATCAATGAATTTTTTGTTGGGATGTCAACGTATGTAAATGGATTCGAACCTTTTTTATTCTGTGTAAACAGATGTTTATTAGCTGGAAATTAGCTGAGCTAATGAAAAGTGGCCGCTCTATTGTACAACGCTCACCTTTCATTAGCTGGGAGG